>CAYNGZ010000006.1:0-40824 GCA_964396695.1 uncultured Pseudomonas sp. | reverse complement strand
TGCCGGGTTCCTTGATTCCTGGTCGGTCAACCCGCGTACAGCTGCCACCTTTTCGTTTGACCGCGGACGGTGGTAGCTCCAACAATCAAGGAGCTCCATCATGATCAAAGAAACCCCTAATCCGCCCGAGCACGACGACGTCTCCCCCTACGAATCCCTCGATTCAAAAAAGCTCCACGACGCCGCCCACCGCGCGCTCGACCATTACCTGAAACCCACCCTCGCCAAACTGCGCTTCAGCGATCTGCGTTCAGATCGCTTGTTCAGTGTTGCCCCCGACGTGGGCCTCGAAAGCCTGTTGGCCAATGCCTCGGAGGATCTGGCCTCGGTCAAGGTCATGGCCGCCGACTTGGCATTCGAAATCGAAGGTTCACGACGCAGCGTGGCGTTGGCGATTTGCCGGATGGTCGATGGTGCTCTGTTGTTGGTGGACAAGGCGCTGGATGACTACAACCCGTCGGAGTCGGACCAGTTTTACGTCAAAGAATAGAAGCGCGAAGTCCAGAAACTAAAAAGCCCCGCCTTCAAACGAAGAGCGGGGCTTTTTGCTGGTGCTGCGCGATCAGAACAGATCGATCGGCGCCGCTTCGTCCGCTGGCAGTGGGCTGCCGGGTGCATTGCCGTTGCCCAGTTCGTTGACCGATGGCGGCGTGTCTTCGGATTTGAACAGCTCGAAATAGGCGCCTGGCGTGCTTGGGGTGGCCGCACGGCCGCTCACCGGGTCAACTCGCAGGCTCAGGATGCCTTCCGGCTCTGCCTGAGTATGTGGTGGCTTGCCTTTGAGCGCAGCGCCCATGTAGTTCATCCAGATCGGCAGCGCGACGGTGCCACCGAACTCGCGTTTGCCAAGGCTTTCCGGTTGGTCGAAGCCGGTCCAGACCGTGGTCACGTAATCGGCGTTGTAGCCCGAGAACCACGCATCCTTGGATTCGTTGGTGGTCCCGGTCTTGCCCGCGATATCGCTGCGGCCCAGTGCCAGGGCGCGACGCCCGGTACCGAGTTTGATCACGTCTTCAAGCATGCTGTTGAGGATGAAGGTGGTGCGCCCGTCGATGATGCGTTCGGCCACGGCCGGTGTCTGCACGGCAGCTTCTTGCGCTGCTGGCGCTTCGCCTGGCGTCGGGTTGACCGTAAACGTGTTGCTGACCGGCGCCGCGATCCCGTTGCTGGCGACATCACCCTTCGGCACGCTTGGCGGGTTGGCGACGAACAGCGTGTCACCGTTACGGCTTTCGATCTTGTCGATGATGTACGGGCTGATCTTGTAGCCGCCGTTGGCAAAGGTGCTCCAGCCAGTGGCGATTTCCATCGGCGTCAGCGTCGCAGTGCCCAGCGCCAGAGAAAGGTTAGGCGGTAGATCCTGCTTGTTGAAGCCAAAGCGAGTGATGTAGTCGATGGTCTTGCCTACGCCCATCGCTTGCAGCAAACGGATCGATACCAGGTTGCGCGACTTGTAGAGAGCTTCACGCATGCGAATCGGGCCGAGGAAGGTGTTGGTGTCGTTCTTCGGACGCCAGACCTTGTCCAGGTACTCGTCGACGAACACGATCGGTGCGTCGTTCACCAGGGTCGCCGGGGTGTAGCCGTTATCCAAAGCGGCGCTGTAGACGAATGGCTTGAAGCTCGAACCCGGTTGGCGCTTGGCCTGCATTGCACGGTTGTAGTTGCTCTGCTCGAACGCGAAGCCACCGACCAGTGCGCGGATGGCGCCGTTCTGCGGATCCAGCGAAACCAGCGCGCTTTGGGCGGCCGGAATCTGGCTGAACTTCAGGGCGTTGTCCGGTTGGCGTTGTACGCGGATCAAGTCACCGACCTGAGCGACGTCCGATGGTTGCCTTGGTGCCGCGCCCATGCTGTTGGTATTCAGGAAAGGCCGCGCCCACTTCATGCTGTCCCAGCTGACATGTTCTTCGCCGTTACGGGTCAGGACCTGCACGCCGTTCTTTTCGATCTGGGTGACGATGGCCGGCTCCAGGCCGCTGATCGTGCGCTGCTTGGTCAGCTCGGTGGCCCAGGCCGCGGGCGTCTTGCCCGGCAGACGGGACTCAGGGCCGCGGTAGCCGTGACGCTGGTCGTAGGTGATCAAGCCTTCATGGACGGCGGTGTTGGCCATTTCCTGAAGATTGCTCGGCACGGTGGTGGTGACACGGAAACCTTCCGTGTAGGCATCGGCGCCATAACGACCGACCATTTCGGCACGGGCCATTTCAGCGATGTACGGCGCGTTCACTTCCGGTGTCGGCACGTGATAGCTGGCGTTCAGCGGCTCGTTGATCGCAGCCTGATAGGCCGCTTCGTCGATTTTCCCGAGCTTGTACATGCGCCCCAGGATCCAGTCGCGACGTTCCTTGCTGCGCGCAGGGTTGGCCAACGGATTGAAGCGTGAAGGCGCCTTCGGCAGGCCGGCGATCATCGCCATCTGCGCCAGGCTGACCTCACGAATCGACTTGCCGTAATACACCTGCGCCGCCGCCTCGATGCCATAGGCGCGGTTGCCCAGATAGATCTTGTTCACATAGAGCTCAAGGATCTCGTCCTTGGTCAGCTGACGCTCGATTTGCAGGGCCAGGAGAATTTCTGTGGTCTTGCGCGAGAAGCTGCGTTCGCTGGTGAGGAAGAAGTTTTTCGCCACCTGCATGGTGATGGTGCTGCCGCCGGATTGAATGTGCCCGCTTTTGACCAGTTGGGTCGCGGCACGCATCAGGCTGCTGGGGTCGACGCCATAGTGATTGGCGAAGTTGTCGTCTTCGGCACTGAGTAACGCATTGATGAAATTGGGGGGGATGTCGGCGAAACGGATTGGCGTGCGGCGCATTTCGCCAAATTCTGCGATCAACTTGCCGTCGCTGCTGTAGACCCGCAAAGGAATCTGCAACTGGATGCTTCTCAGCGCCTCCACGGATGGCAATCCCGGACTAAGGTAAAGGAACGCGCCGCTCAGACCGAGGAGCAGTCCGCAGAAAACGGCGACGATGGACCACCCGAAAAATTTCAGCAGACGAATCAAGGCTTTTGGACATCCAGGGTAAAGAATGAATTTGGCGTCAGGGCATTCAAGGGCAGCAAGGATCGACCCGCGCTTGAGAAAGCGGAGAAAACGCTGGGCATTATAAGCATTTTTCCACCGAAAGCGCATTTGGCGCCTCTGTCAAGGCACCGCCATTGACCGCAACGAACCACACAGAGTCTGTAACTCACGGATAGTCATAGGGAAATGCTTGTGCTGAGACTCTTCAATAAAAAGAAACGCGCGCTTTTGGGGATCGACATCAGTTCCACCTCGGTGAAGCTTCTCGAGCTGAGCCGCGCAGGCGCTCACTATCGGGTCGAGGCCTACGCAGTAGAGCCGCTGCCGGCCAGCGCGGTGGTTGAGAAAAACATCGCCGAACTGGAAGGTGTCGGGCAGGCGTTGTCCCGGGTCCTGCTCAAGGCCAAAACCAGCGTTAAAACGGTCGCGGTGGCGGTTGCCGGATCGGCGGTCATCACCAAGACCATTGAAATGGATGCCGGGCTTGCCCCTGATGACATGGAAAGTCAGCTGAGGATCGAAGCTGACCAATACATTCCCTATCCCCTCGAAGAAGTCGCCATCGATTTTGAAGTGCAGGGCACTTCCCGTCGTAATCCCGAGCGGGTCGATGTACTGCTGGCAGCGTGTCGCAAGGAAAACGTCGAAGTTCGCGAGGCCGCGCTGGCCCTGGCCGGGCTGACCGCGCGGGTGGTCGATGTCGAGGCGTACGCGCTGGAGCGTTCTTTCGGCTTGCTGACGGCGCAGTTGACCGGCGTAACCGAGCGTTCGACAGTGGCTGTGGTCGACATCGGCGCCACCATGACCACCCTGAGCGTATTGACCAATGGTCGAATCATCTACACCCGTGAGCAGTTGTTCGGTGGTCGACAGCTGACGGAGGAAATCCAGCGTCGCTACAGCATGACTGTCGAGCAGGCGGGGCTGGCGAAAAAACAGGGTGGTTTGCCTGACGACTACGTCAGCGAAGTCCTGCAACCGTTTCGCGAGGCGCTGGTGCAGCAGGTTTCGCGATCGTTGCAGTTCTTTTTCGCCTCGGGCCAGTACAACGCGGTCGACTACATACTGCTGGCCGGTGGTACGGCCTCGGTCGCGGGGCTCGATCGACTGATCGAGCAGCGTCTGGGCACGCCGACGCAGGTGGCCAATCCGTTTGCGGACATGACATTGAGCAGCAAGGTCAACGCCAGTGCCCTGGTCAGTGACGCGCCGGCGCTGATGATTGCCTGCGGCCTGGCGCTGAGGAGTTTCGACTGATGGCGCGGATCAATCTTCTCCCCTGGCGCGAAGAGCTGCGCGAGGAACGTCGCAAGCGCTTCCTGTTGGGATTGGCTGGCGCGCTGGCAGTGGCGGTCGGCGTGGTGCTGTTGGGTGACCGCCTCATCAGCAATGCCATTGATCGACAGGTCGCGCGTAACGATTACGTGGCTAAACAGGTTGCCGTGCTCGATGACCGGATCAAGCAGATCAGCGACCTGAAAGCCCGCCGCCAGCAACTGGTGGAGCGGATGCGGATCATCCAGGACTTGCAAGGCAACCGGCCGGTCAGTGGGCGGATCTTCGATCAATTGGCGCGCACGCTACCGGATGGGGTGTATTTCACCGACGTGAAAATGGTCGATAAAACGTTGTCTATCAGCGGTGCGGCGGAGTCGAACAATCGTGTCTCGGATTTATTGCGCAACCTCGATGCTTCCGACTGGTTCGACTCACCGAGCCTGACCGAGGTGAAGGCGACCACCGCCGGTGCGCTGGACCAGGCCAACGTGTTCCAGTTGACGGTTCGTCAGACACAGCCTGCCGCAGCGGAGGATGCGAAATGAGTCCGTCCCAATGGTTCGACAGTTTGCGCAAGGTCGACATCAACGACCTGGACTTTAACAACATGGGCTCCTGGCCTGCGGTGGTCAAAGGCCTGCTCGGTGGTCTGCTGATGGTTCTGGTGCTGACGCTGGGCTACAGCTTTTACCTCAAGGATCTTGAGGACCGGCTCGAAGAGGCCCGTGCCGGGGAAATCACCCTCAAGGAGCAGTTCATGAGCAAAGCGCATCTGGCGGCCAATCTTGAGCCCTATATCGAGCAGATGAAGGAAATGGAAACCTCCTTCGGCGTGTTATTGCGGCAATTGCCCAGCGATACCGAAGTGCCCGGTCTGTTGGAAGACATTACCCGGACCGGATTGGGCAGCGGGCTGGAGTTCGAAGAGATCAAGCTGTTGCCGGAAGTCACTCAGCCGTTCTACATCGAGTTGCCGATCCAGATCACCGTTACGGGCGCCTACCATGACCTGGCGACCTTCGTCAGTGGCGTCGCCAGCCTCCCGCGGATCGTTACCCTGCACGATTTCAACATCGAGCCGGTCGCTCCGGGCAGTGGCACGAAGCTGCGGATGAACATCCTGGCCAAAACCTACCGCTACAACGACAAGGGGCTGCAGAAATGAATGCAGTTCGAGGGTTGTCACTGGTTGTGCTGCTGGGTGGTCTCGTCGGTTGTGGCAACGGTAACGACTTCAGCGATCTGGACGCCTACATGAACGAGGTGCGCCTGCACCCGCACGGCAGGGTTGAACCGGTGCCGACGTTCAGGTCGTACGAAACCTTCACCTATAACGCTGCGTCGTTGCGCAGCCCGTTTTCACCACAAGTCAGGGTTGATCTGGCTGGTCGGAAACAGGGTTCGCGTAACGTCAAACCCGATCCGAACCGGATCAAGCAGTACCTCGAAGGTTTCAACATCGAGCAGTTTGAAATGGTCGGCACTCTCTCCAATGCCTCAGGCGCTTTTGCGTTATTGCGCGGTGCCGGTGGGGTGCATCGGTTGAAGGTCGGTGACTACCTGGGGCGCAATGACGGCCGGATCGTGGCCATCAGTGACTCACAAGTCGATGTGGTTGAAATCGTTCCCGATGGCGAGGGTGCCTGGCTGGAACGACCGCGCACTATTCCTTTGAAAGAGCATTCATAGTGGAACTCGAATCATGAACAGGATCCTTTTAACCCTCGGTATTTCGCTATGGATGGCGCTGCTTTCACCGATGGTGCAGGCAGCCAATCTGAAAACACTGGATGTTGCGGCGCTGCCGGGTGATCGCGTCGAGTTGAAACTGGCGTTCGACGGGCCGCCGCCCGCGCCTCATGGTTACACCACCGATCAACCGGCGCGCATCGCCCTCGATTTGCCGGGCGTGAGCAGTCAGCTGGCAAGCAAGACTCGCGACCTGGGCGGCGGCAACGCCCGCAGCGCGACGGTGGTCGAGGCCAAGGACCGTGCGCGTTTGATCATCAACCTGACGCAGTTGACGCCTTACAGCACGCGAGTCGAGGGCAATACACTGTTCGTGGTCGTTGGGCAGGCTGCCGCCGCCCAGAAGCCCCCGCCTGCTGCACCGCGAGTAGCCAGCACCAGACCGGCGCCAGCCAAGACCTTCGCCCCCACCGGCAGGGCGATTCGCGGCGTGGACTTTCAGCGCGGTGAGCAGGGGGAAGGTAATGTCGTCATTGATCTGTCGGACCCAGGCATCAGCCCTGACATCCAGGAGCGCGACGGCAAGATCGTTCTCGGCTTCGCCAAAACCCAGTTACCTGAACGCTTGCGGGTTCGCCTGGACGTCAAGGATTTCGCCACGCCGGTGCAGTTCGTCAATGCCAGCGCGTCATCCGATAAAGCCAGCATCAGCATCGAACCCGGCGGCACATTCGACTATTCGACCTATCAGACCGACAACAAACTGACCGTCAGCGTCCGCCCGATGACGGTCGACGATCTGCACAAGCGCAACACAGAGCGTTTTGCCTATAACGGCGAGAAGCTGTCGTTGAATTTTCAGGACATTGATGTGCGTTCGGTGCTGCAACTGATCGCTGACTTCACCAACCTCAATCTGGTGGCCAGCGACACGGTGCAGGGCGGCATCACCTTGCGCCTGCAAAACGTGCCATGGGATCAGGCATTGGACCTGGTGCTCAAGACCAAGGGGTTGGACAAGCGTAAGATCGGCAACGTCTTGCTGGTAGCGCCAGCCGATGAGATCGCTGCCCGCGAGCGCCAGGAGCTGGAGTCGCGTAAACAGATTGCCGAACTGGCGCCTCTGCGTCGTGAGCTGTTGCAGGTCAACTACGCCAAGGCGGCGGATATCGCCAAGTTGTTCCAGTCGGTGACCAGCGCCGAGTCGAAAGTCGATGAGCGCGGTTCGATCACCGTCGACGAGCGAACCAACAACATCATTGCCTACCAGACCCAGGATCGTCTGGATGAATTACGGCGGATCGTCGCTCAGCTGGATATTCCGGTGCGTCAGGTGATGATCGAAGCGCGGATCGTCGAAGCCAACGTCGACTACGACAAAAGCCTTGGCGTGCGCTGGGGCGGTTCGATTCGCAACAAAGGGAACTGGAACACTTCCGGGGTCAGCAACGGTACTTCGACCACCATTGGTACACCGGGCAGCACCAGTACCAACTCACCGTTCGTCGACATGGGAGCGGAGGGCAATACGTCGGGGATCGGCATCGCCTTCATCACCGATAACGTGTTACTCGACCTTGAGCTGACCGCGATGGAGAAGACCGGCAACGGGGAAATCGTCTCACAGCCCAAGGTGGTCACATCTGACAAGGAAACCGCAAAGATCCTCAAGGGCACGGAGATTCCCTATCAGGAAGCCAGCTCCAGCGGTGCGACATCGGTGTCGTTCAAGGAAGCCTCGCTGTCTCTGGAGGTGACGCCACAGATCACCCCGGACAACCGCATCATCATGGAGGTCAAGGTCACCAAGGATGAGCCGGACTACCTGAACAAAGTGCAGGATGTACCGCCGATCAAGAAGAACGAGGTCAATGCCAAGGTGCTGGTCAACGATGGCGAAACCATCGTCATCGGCGGGGTTTTCTCAAATACTCAGAGCAAGGTCGTAGATAAGGTGCCATTTCTCGGTGATGTGCCGTATCTTGGCCGCCTTTTCCGGCGTGACGTGGTGTCGGAGAAAAAATCCGAGCTGCTGGTATTTCTTACTCCGCGTATCATGAATAACCAGGCGATTGCTGTGAGTCATTGATTCTGTGCGAAATTTGATTCTTGTTGGGCCGATGGGCGCTGGAAAAAGCACCATCGGTCGCTTGTTGGCCAAAGAGCTGCGCCTGCCGTTCAAGGATTCCGATAAGGAAATTGAATTGCGCACGGGCGCCAATATCCCGTGGATCTTCGATAAAGAAGGCGAGCCCGGCTTTCGTGATCGCGAGCAGGCGATGATCGCCGAGCTGTGCGCGCTTGATGGTGTGGTGCTGGCGACAGGCGGTGGGGCCGTGATGCGCGAAGCCAATCGCAGGGCATTGCACGCCGGCGGGCGCGTGGTGTATCTGCACGCCTCTGTCGAGCAGCAGGTCGGGCGTACTGCGCGCGATCGCAATCGTCCGCTGTTGCGCACCGCCGACCCGGCAAAAACCCTCCGGGATTTGCTGGCGCTGCGCGATCCGCTGTATCGGGAAATCGCAGACCTGGTGGTGGAGACCGATGAGCGACCGCCGCGAATGGTGGTCCTGGACATCCTGGAGCGCTTGCAGCGGCTACCTCCCCGTTAATGCGCAGAACGAAATGCGCTATCCTCGGCTCCGGTCATGACGGCTCAAAGGTGTGGCGCATGGCTGGTGGGCAGCGTCACACACGCGGATGCTGCCAGTCGATAATGTAAGGCAGGACGCCTGATTCCAACTTCACTGTGGGGACACATGCAGACACTTAAGGTCGATTTAGGCGAGCGTAGCTACCCGATCCATATTGGCGAAGGGGTGCTGGACCAGCCCGAACTGCTGGCGCCGCATATCGCCGGGCGGCAGGTTGCGATCATCTCCAACGAGACCGTTGCGCCGTTGTATCTGGAGCGTCTGACCCGCAGCCTTGCCCGGTTTTCGGTTATTTCCGTGGTTCTGCCCGACGGCGAAGCCTTCAAGACCTGGGAAACCCTGCAAACCATCTTTGACGGCCTGCTCACAGCACGTCATGACCGTCGCACTACCGTAATCGCCCTGGGCGGTGGTGTGATTGGCGACATGGCCGGTTTTGCCGCCGCCTGTTACCAGCGTGGTGTCGATTTCATCCAGGTCCCGACCACTTTACTGTCGCAAGTCGACTCCTCGGTGGGCGGCAAGACCGGCATCAACCATCCGCTGGGCAAAAACATGATCGGCGCCTTCTATCAGCCGAACGTCGTGTTGATCGATACCGCCACACTCAATACCTTGCCGGCGCGCGAGTTGTCTGCGGGCCTGGCGGAAGTCATCAAGTACGGGCTGATCTGTGACGAGCCGTTCCTCACCTGGCTCGAAGACAACGTCGATCGCCTGCGGGCTCTGGATCAAACGGCGCTGACCTACGCGATCGAACGCTCCTGCGCGGCCAAGGCTGCTGTGGTGGGTGCCGACGAACGGGAGTCCGGTGTACGCGCCACGCTCAATCTGGGCCATACCTTCGGCCATGCCATCGAAACCCACATGGGCTATGGTGTCTGGCTACATGGTGAAGCAGTGGCTGCTGGCACTGTAATGGCCCTGGAAATGTCTTCCCGTCTGGGCTGGATCAGTGCCCAGGAGCGTGATCGTGGTATTCGCCTGTTCCAGCGGGCCGGGTTGCCGGTTATCCCGCCTTCAGTGATGACGGAAGCCGATTTTCTCGAACACATGGCAATTGACAAGAAAGTAATCGACGGTCGTTTGCGACTGGTGTTGTTGCGCCGCATGGGCGAAGCCGTAGTGACCGACGATTATCCGAAAGAGGTTTTACAGGCCACGCTGGGAGCGGATTACCGCGCCCTGGCTCAGCTTAAAGGTTAATAAGATCCCGATGACTAGTTTGCATGCCGACGAGGCATTTCTCGGCCACTACCAGTTGAGTCACGACCCTTTTGCTCCACGGGTGCCTGGCTTCAAGTTTTTCCCTGCCCAGCGCAAACCCGTGCTGGGGCAGCTGCATCACCTGGCCCGTTACAGCCAGTTGTTGCTGGTGGTCACTGGCCCGCAAGGCAGTGGCAAGACCCTGCTGCGCCAGGCGCTGGTCGCCAGCACCAACAAGCAATCGGTGCAGAGCGTGGTGGTTTCCGCCCGTGGTGCCGGCGATGCGGCGGGAGTGTTGCGCCAGGTGGCTCAGGCGCTGAACGTTGCCCAGGCTGAAGTTGGCGCGATCCTCAAGCAGGTGGTGCAACTCGCACTGACTGGCCAGGAAGTTTACTTGCTGGTCGATGACGCCGAACAACTCGACGAATCCGCCCTTGAGGCGCTGCTGGTGCTGGCGGCGGGTGCTCCGGAAGGTCGCCCGCACGTGTTCCTGTTCGGCGAATCGTCGCTGATCGCCGAGCTGGAGCAACTGAGCACCGAGGAAGAGCGTTTCCACGTCATCGAGCTGCAACCTTACACCGAAGAAGAAACCCGCGAATACCTGGCCCAGCGACTCGAAGGCGCCGGTCAGGGAATCGAACTTTTCACTGCGAATCAGATCTCTGAGATTCACGAAAGCGCCGATGGATGGCCTGGCAACATCAATCAGGTCGCCCGCGATGCGATGATCGAAGCCATGATTGCTAGCCGCTCAGCGGTCAAGCGTCCAAGTATGGGGTTCAACATGCCGAAGAAACACGTATTGGCGATATCCGCCGTGGTCGTGGTCGCGGTGGCCGCGGCCTGGTTGATGCCAGGTCGCAGCAAGGCACCAACCACCGGTGCGCCAGCCAATGAGCAGGCGCAACTGCCACTGGGTACACCGAAACCGAATAGTGGCGGCGCTCCGGCGGTCGAGTTCGCCGGCAATACCCAGCCGATGCCATTGCCGCTGGTCGGACAAGCGCAACCGGTTATGCGCGGCCCATTGGCGGAAGCAGCGGGCGGTATCACTGAGGGTGACGACGGCGTGCCGGTCGAAGGCTCCAGCGCCACACCGCCTACCGTGACCACCACCGCGCCTCCGGCAGGTATCCCGGCGGGTCCGACGCCAGTACCTGTGCCTGCGGCCAAGCCGACACCAGCACCTGCGCCTGCGGCCAAGCCAACGCCTGCGCCGACCCAGGTCGCCACCGCCAAGCCTGCCCCGGCACCTGTGGCTAAACCGGCTCCAGTGGCCAAGCCAGCGCCGGTCGCCAAGGCTGTCGAGAAACCCGTCGAGAAGCCTGTCACCGTCGCCAAGGCCGCGACCGGCGGTACCTGGTACGCAGGCCAGGCACCAGGCAACTACGTGGTGCAAATCCTCGGCACCAGCTCGGAAGCGACCGCTCAGAGTTTCATCAAGGAACAGGGCGGCGAGTACCGCTATTTCAAGAAAGTCCTTAACGGCAAGCCGCTTTACGTCATCACTTACGGTAACTTCGCCAGCCGCGATGCAGCCGTTACCGCCATCAAGGCCTTGCCAGCGAAGGTTCAGGCTGGTAAACCTTGGCCTCGCTCTGTCGCCAGCGTCCAACAAGAACTGGCAACAGCTCGCTGAAGATTCGGCGGCCTTACCCAGGCCGCCTCTCCCGGCACCTCAAAATTTCTGCAGCGCATGCGGCTTTCGGGCGGCGTGCGTTGTGGCGTCTGCGTCACAGTAGTCTTTGAGTCGTTGCGGTCAACATTAAAAATGTTTTGACTAGCACAGCAGATCGATTTAAACCTTTCACAAATGCGACATGAATTTGCGACATTTCGTCGTCAAATTTGTGAGCCTCTGTGTCGGTGTGTACAATGACCTCCCTTTTGCCCCCGCAAAGCTGGCGTACGTTCAGCGTGGAAGGTAACTGGATGAATTGAAAAGAAATTTGTCTCGATAAGAGGCAGCCTGGTGAGAAAGTGTCTATGAAAGCAGGTCTGTACCAACCAGATGAATTCAAGGATAACTGCGGTTTCGGCCTGATAGCCCATATGCAGGGCGAACCCAGTCATACCCTGTTGCAAACGGCCATTGAGGCCCTGACCTGCATGACCCACCGCGGTGGGATCAACGCTGACGGCAAAACCGGCGACGGTTGCGGTCTGCTGATGCAAAAGCCCGACGTGTTCCTGCGAGCGATCGCCCAGGAAACGTTCGGTGTTGAACTGCCCAGGCAATACGCCGTGGGCATGGTGTTTTTCAATCAGGACCCGGTAAAAGCCGAGGCGGCTCGCGAGAACATGAATCGCGAGATCCTGGCGGCCGGCCTGCAACTGGTCGGTTGGCGCAAAGTGCCGATCGACACCCGCGTTCTCGGCCGTCTGGCCCTGGAGCGCCTGCCGCAGATCGAACAAGTGTTCATCGGCGGTGATGGTCTGAGCGATCAGGACATGGCCGTCAAGCTGTTCACGTCCCGTCGTCGTTCGTCCGTGGCCAACGCCGCCGACCTTGACCACTATGTCTGCAGCTTTTCCCACAAAACCATCATTTACAAAGGCCTGATGATGCCGGCGGACCTGACCGCCTTCTATCCAGACCTCAGCGACCAGCGCCTGCAAACCGCGATCTGCGTGTTCCACCAGCGCTTCTCCACCAACACCCTGCCAAAATGGCCGTTGGCCCAACCGTTCCGCTTCCTTGCGCACAACGGCGAAATCAACACCATCACCGGCAACCGTAACTGGGCCCAGGCCCGTCGCACCAAGTTCACCAACGATCTGATGGATCTGGAAGAGCTTGGCCCGCTGGTCAACCGCGTCGGTTCCGACTCCTCGAGCATGGACAACATGCTGGAGCTGATGGTCACCGGCGGCATTGACCTGTTCCGTGGCGTGCGGATGATCATTCCGCCCGCGTGGCAGAACGTCGAGACCATGGACGCCGACCTGCGCGCGTTCTACGAATACAACTCGATGCACATGGAGCCGTGGGACGGCCCGGCCGGCGTGGTAATGACCGACGGTCGTTACGCGGTGTGCCTGCTCGACCGTAACGGTCTGCGTCCGGCGCGTTGGGTCACTACCAAAAACGGCTTCATCACCCTGGCCTCGGAAATCGGTGTCTGGAACTACCAGCCTGAAGACGTGATCGCCAAGGGCCGCGTGGGACCTGGCCAGATCTTCGCCGTGGACACCGAAACCGGTCAGATCCTCGACACCGATGCCATCGACAACCGCTTGAAGTCCCGTCATCCGTACAAGCAATGGCTGCGCAAGAATGCCCTGCGCATCCAGGCGACCATGGAAGACAACGACCACGGTTCGGCGTTCTACGACGTCGACCAGCTCAAGCAATACATGAAGATGTACCAGGTCACTTTCGAAGAACGTGATCAGGTGTTGCGTCCATTGGGCGAGCAGGGCTACGAAGCGGTCGGCTCCATGGGCGACGATACGCCGATGGCCGTGCTGTCCCAGCGTGTGCGCACGCCGTACGACTATTTCCGCCAGCAGTTCGCGCAGGTCACCAACCCGCCGATCGACCCGCTGCGTGAAGCCATCGTCATGTCGCTGGAAGTCTGCCTCGGTGCCGAGCGCAACATCTTCCAGGAGTCGCCGGAACACGCCTCGCGCGTGATCCTCAGCTCGCCGGTCGTTTCCCCGGCCAAGTGGCGCTCGCTGATGAACCTCGATCGTCCGGGCTTCGAACGCCAGGTCATCGACCTCAACTACGATGAGGCGCTGGGCCTTGAAGCCGCCGTGCGCAATATCGCCGACCAGGCCGAAGAAGCCGTGCGTTCCGGGCGTACCCAGATCGTGCTGAGCGACCGTCACATTGCCCCAGGCAAACTGCCGGTTCACGCTTCCCTGGCCACGGGTGCGGTGCACCACCGCCTGACTGAAAAAGGCCTGCGTTGCGACAGCAACATCCTGGTCGAGACGGCTACCGCGCGCGATCCGCATCATTTCGCGGTGCTGATCGGCTTCGGTGCCTCTGCGGTTTATCCGTTCCTGGCTTACGAAGTGCTGGGCGACCTGATCCGCACCGGTGAAGTGCTGGGCGACCTCTACGAGGTGTTCAAGAACTACCGCAAAGGCATCACCAAAGGCCTGCTCAAGATCCTCTCGAAGATGGGTATCTCGACCATCACGTCCTACCGCGGCGCGCAGTTGTTCGAAGCCATCGGCCTGTCCCAGGAAGTCTGCGACCTGAGCTTCCGTGGCGTGCCGAGCCGCATCAAAGGGGCGCGTTTCGTCGACATCGAAGCCGAACAAAAGGCCTTGGCTGTCGAAGCCTGGAGCCCGCGCAAGCCAATCCAGCAGGGCGGTTTGCTGAAGTTCGTCCACGGTGGCGAATATCACGCGTACAACCCGGACGTGGTCAATACACTGCAAGCGGCTGTGCAGCAGGGCGACTACAGCAAGTTCAAGGAGTACACGGCGCTGGTGGACAACCGTCCGGTGTCGATGATCCGCGACCTGTTCACGGTCAAAACCCTTGAGACGCCGCTGGACATCAGTGAGGTCGAACCGCTGGAGTCGGTGCTCAAACGCTTCGACTCGGCCGGTATTTCCCTCGGCGCACTGTCGCCGGAAGCTCATGAAGCCCTGGCCGAAGCCATGAACCGCCTGGGCGCGCGTTCCAACTCCGGCGAAGGCGGCGAAGACCCGGCGCGTTACGGCACCATCAAGAGTTCGAAAATCAAGCAGGTGGCCACCGGCCGTTTCGGTGTGACCCCGGAATACCTGGTCAACGCTGAAGTGCTGCAGATCAAGGTCGCGCAGGGCGCCAAGCCCGGCGAAGGCGGGCAACTGCCAGGCGGCAAGGTCAATGGCCTGATCGCCAAGCTGCGTTACGCAGTGCCGGGCGTGACGCTGATCTCGCCACCACCGCACCACGACATCTATTCGATCGAAGACTTGTCGCAGCTGATTTTCGACCTGAAACAAGTCAACCCGAAGGCGCTGGTCTCGGTGAAGCTGGTTGCAGAAGCGGGCGTCGGCACCATCGCCGCGGGCGTGGCCAAGGCTTATGCCGACCTGATCACCATTTCCGGCTACGACGGCGGCACCGGCGCTTCGCCGCTGACCTCGATCAAGTACGCCGGCGCACCGTGGGAGCTCGGCCTGGCTGAAACCCACCAGACCCTGCGCGGCAACGACTTGCGCGGCAAGGTTCGGGTGCAGACCGACGGCGGCCTGAAAACCGGCCTCGACGTGATCAAGGCCGCGATCCTCGGCGCTGAAAGCTTCGGCTTCGGCACCGCGCCAATGATCGCGCTGGGCTGCAAATACCTGCGCATCTGCCACCTGAACAACTGCGCCACCGGCGTTGCGACCCAGAACGAAAAACTGCGCAAGGACCACTACATCGGTACGGTCGACATGGTGGTGAATTTCTTCACCTATGTCGCTGAAGAAACCCGTGAGTGGCTGGCGAAGCTGGGCGTGCGGTCCCTCGAAGAGCTGATCGGTCGTACCGATCTGCTGGACGTCCTCGACGGCCAGACCGCCAAGCAAAACCACCTGGACCTGACCCCGCTGCTGGGCAGCGATCACGTTCCGGCCGACAAGCCACAGTTCTGCCAGGTCGACCGCAACCCGCCGTTCGATAAAGGCCTGCTGGCCGAGAAAATGGTTGAGATGGCCACCTCGGCGATCAACGACCTGAGTGGCGCCGACTTCGCGCTGGACATCTGCAACTGCGACCGTTCGATCGGTGCGCGGATCTCCGGTGAAATCGCTCGCAAACACGGCAACCAGGGCATGGCCAGAGCGCCGATCACCTTCCGCTTCAAAGGGACGGCTGGTCAGAGCTTCGGCGTGTGGAACGCCGGCGGCCTGAACATGTACCTCGAAGGCGATGCCAACGACTATGTCGGCAAAGGCATGACCGGCGGCAAGCTGGTCATCGTTCCGCCAAAAGGTAGCGTCTACAAGACGCAGGACAGTGCCATTATCGGCAACACCTGCCTGTACGGCGCCACCGGCGGCAAGCTGTTCGCCGCCGGTACCGCGGGCGAGCGGTTTGCGGTGCGTAACTCCGGTGCTCACACCGTGGTTGAAGGCACTGGCGATCACTGCTGCGAGTACATGACCGGTGGTTTCGTCTGCGTACTGGGCAAGACCGGTTACAACTTCGGCTCAGGCATGACCGGCGGTTTCGCCTACGTGCTCGACCAGGACAACACCTTCGTTGACCGGGTCAACCACGAACTGGTGGAAATCCAGCGGATCAGCGGTGAGGCGATGGAAGCCTATCGCAGCCACCTGCAACGCGTGCTGAACGAATACGTCGAGGAAACCGACAGCGAGTGGGGTCGTAATCTCGCTGAGAACCTCGATGACTACTTGCGTCGGTTCTGGTTGGTCAAGCCAAAGGCTGCCAGCTTGAAGTCGTTGCTTTCCAGCACCCGTGCCAACCCGCAGTGATATGCGCCTGAAGAGTTTGATGAGGTTTTAACAATGGCTGAACGTCTGAATAATGACTTCCAGTTCATCGAGGTCGGGCGCAAGGATCCGAAGAAGAAACTGTTGCGTCAACGCAAGAAAGAGTTCGTGGAAATCTACGAACCCTTCAAACCCCAGCAGTCGGCCGACCAGGCCCACCGCTGCCTGGGGTGCGGTAACCCGTATTGCGAATGGAAGTGCCCGGTGCACAACTTCATTCCCAACTGGCTGAAACTGGTGGCCGAGGGCAACATCCTCGCCGCCGCCGAACTGTCGCACCAGACCAACACCTTGCCGGAAGTCTGTGGCCGCGTGTGCCCGCAGGACCGCCTGTGCGAAGGTGCGTGCACGCTTAACGACGGCTTCGGCGCAGTGACCATCGGTTCGGTCGAGAAGTACATCACCGACACCGCGTTCGCCATGGGCTGGCGCCCGGACATGTCCAAGGTCAAACCGACCGGCAAACGTGTCGCGGTCATCGGCGCTGGCCCTGCTGGCCTGGGCTGTGCCGACGTGCTGGTGCGCGGCGGCGTGACCCCGGTGGTGTTCGACAAGAACCCGGAAATCGGCGGTCTGCTGACCTTCGGCATCCCCGAGTTCAAGCTGGAAAAGACCGTGCTGAGCAATCGCCGCGAAGTCTTCACCGGTATGGGCATCGAGTTCCGCCTGAACACCGAAATCGGCAAGGACGTGAGCATCGAGCAACTGCTCGAAGAGTACGATGCCGTGTTCATGGGCATGGGCACCTACACCTACATGAAGGGCGGCTTTGCCGGTGAGGACCTGCCGGGTGTCTACGACGCGCTGGACTTCCTGATTGCCAACGTCAACCGCAACCTGGGGTTTGAAAAGTCGCCGGAAGATTTCGTCGACATGAAAGGCAAGAAGGTCGTGGTACTGGGCGGTGGTGACACGGCAATGGACTGCAACCGCACGTCGATCCGTCAGGGCGCCAAGTCGGTGACCTGTGCCTATCGTCGTGACGAAGCGAACATGCCGGGCTCGCGCAAAGAGGTGAAGAACGCCAAGGAAGAAGGCGTGAAGTTCCTCTACAACCGCCAGCCAATCGCCATCGTCGGTGAAGACAAGGTCGAAGGCGTGAAGGTGGTCGAGACCCGTCTCGGCGAGCCGGACGCCCGTGGCCGTCGCAGCCCCGAGCCGATCCCGGGCTCCGAAGAGATCATCCCGGCCGACGCCGTGGTCATCGCCTTCGGTTTCCGTCCAAGCCCGGCGTCGTGGTTCGAACAGTTCAGCATCCAGACCGACAGCCAGGGCCGTGTTGTGGCCCCCGAACAAGGTCAGTACAAGCACCAGACCAGCAACCCGAAAATCTTTGCCGGTGGCGACATGGTGCGTGGTTCTGATCTGGTAGTAACAGCGATCTTCGAAGGCCGTAACGCCGCCGAAGGGATCCTCGACTACCTCGGTCTCTGATCTGTAGGAGCCGGCTTGCTGGCGATGAACGATAACGCGGTGTGCCTGATACACCGCGTCGTCTGAATCGCCAGCAAGCCGGCTCCTACAGGGGGGACATCGCTTGATACCCGCGACAAATTGACCCGATAGACAAAAGGCGCGGCTCTTGCCGTGCCTTTTGCGTCGAGCTCTGAGAAAATGCCCGCACTTTTTTTCCGGATGCCGACATGACTGCCCTGAAGAACGACCGTTTCCTTCGCGCCCTGCTCAAGCAACCCGTAGACGTCACGCCCGTGTGGATGATGCGTCAGGCCGGTCGCTACCTGCCTGAATACCGCGCCAGTCGCGCCAAGGCCGGTGATTTCATGAGCCTGTGCATGAATCCTGCGTTCGCTTGCGAAGTCACGATGCAGCCGCTCGATCGCTATCCACAACTGGATGCGGCGATCCTCTTTTCCGACATCCTGACCATTCCCGATGCCATGGGCCAGGGCCTGTACTTTGAAACCGGCGAAGGTCCGCGCTTCAAGAAGGTCGTCAGCACCGTGGCCGACATCGAGGCCTTGCCGATTCCGGATCCACAGAAAGATCTGGGTTACGTGATGGATGCGGTCAGCACCATCCGCCGCGAGTTGAATGGCCGCGTGCCGCTGATCGGCTTCTCCGGCAGCCCATGGACCCTGGCCACTTACATGGTTGAAGGCGGCTCGTCGAAAGACTTCCGCAAGACCAAGGCCATGCTCTACGACAATCCGCAAGCCATGCACTTGCTGCTGGATAAACTTGCGCAGTCGGTCACTTCTTACCTGAACGGCCAGATCATGGCCGGTGCGCAAGCGGTGCAGATCTTCGACACGTGGGGCGGTAACCTCTCGGCAGCGGCGTATCAGGAGTTCTCCCTGGCCTACATGCGCAAAATCGTCAGCGGCCTGATCCGCGAGCACGAAGGCCGAAAAGTGCCGGTCATCCTCTTCACCAAGAACGGCGGCCTGTGGCTGGAAAGCATCGCCGACGCCGGTGCCGATGCCCTGGGTCTGGACTGGACCTGCGACATCGGCGAAGCCCGCCAGCGTGTCGGCAGCAAAGTCGCCCTGCAAGGCAACATGGACCCGACCGTTCTTTACGCCAAACCGGAAGCCATTCGCGCTGAAGTCAGCCGGATCCTCGCCAGCTACGGCAAAGGCAGCGGCCACGTGTTCAACCTCGGCCACGGCATCACTCCGGAAGTCGACCCGGAACACGCCGGCGCCTTCCTGCGTGCAGTGCATGAGTTGTCGGCGCAATACCATCAGTAATCCGTAACAGCCGGCCTGGCCTCAGCGTCAGGCAGGTTTAGCTCCCTCGATAATCCATGCTCATTTCCTCAGGCCGTCCTGGCTGTTGGCGTTTGCTTGCCGGCTGTATTGACGTTTTTCCTTGGCGGCGGATGTGCGAGTTGTTTACTTTTGTGCAGCCTTTACGCGCGGAATCTTTAAGAAATACCTCACCTCCATGTAAGGCGATATTACCTTTCTTGTCTGATTAGTTGGATTGCTGACATTCCCTGCCTGAGTATTAGACTTGTCCTACATAGAATAAAAGCTTCTAGCGGTAAAGTGCCCGCCTCAATTATGCCAACACGACCCGTATGGCAAGCATGTCATAAATAACTGCCGCAGCATTATTGCTGTGTAAGTGTTAGTTACTGGGCTTCAGTAATATTGTTTTTTATAGAGTGCTTGCGTGAAGCTCGAGAAAGTGTTGGGCGATGAAGAGCTGTAGGTCTCTGTCGGATTGAATTGGGCTTGCAAGTAATTTTTAATGGTTGAATTGGAACTGACAATATGAAAAACACTATTTCCAAAGGAGGTGCATTAGCAGGATGTGCTTCCTCGTTGACGCTGTTGGCGGTAATGCTGGCTTCACAAAATGTTGCGGCTCATGGTTATTTGAATGAGCCTCCATCCCGTGCCTTTCTTTGTCAGAAAGGTCTGAACAAAGACTGTGGCGGCGCACAGTACGAACCACAAAGTGTGGGTGAAACCTTCAAGGGGTTTCCGAACGGTGTCGGTGGCGCTCCACTGCAAGGTCCTGTTGACGGCAAGATTGCCAGCGGGGGGATCGCGATGTTTTCCGCGGTCGATGCTCAGTCCGCCACTCGTTGGCATTTGACTGAAATCAAGGATCGTTCCATTGATTTCGATTGGAAATACACGGCCGCTCATCCCGCCACCAAGCATGAGTACTTCATGACCAAAAACGGCTGGAATCCGAATGAGCCGCTCAAACGCGCTTCTTTCGATAGCACGCCGTTTTGTTTTGTCGACGGTGGTAATGTTCTGCCGGTTTCCGGGGACAAGCACGCTTGCGTGATTCCGGACGACAAGACTGGCCACCATGTGATTCTTGGTTTATGGACCGTCGGTGATACCGATGCGGCGTTCCATAACGTCGTCGATGTGAACATTCTTGCCGAGGCCGCGTTGCCGGGTGGCTGGAGCTCTGTCGGCGCCATCACCCCTGCAACCACCCTGATTGCCGGCGACAAGGTCAAGGCCCGCGCCTTTAGCAATAGTGGTGAAAGCCCGCAATACAGCGTCGAGATCACCGTCGATAACGCTGAAGAAGGCAAACCGGAGAACTGGTCGTTCAAGTTGGCCGAGCGGATCAACAAGACCCAGACGTTGATAAAAGCCGGCATTCGCGATGAGCACGACAACATCGAACCGGTCAAAGGCGTGAACAAGCTGTACGCCCAGAAAGAAAGCGCTGTCAGCCGTTATGAAGTGGCGCTGGACATGCAGGAAGATACCGGCGCCCGCATGGAGTTCGGTGCCCTGGCGCCAGAACATGAACTGGTGAAGGGCGTTGGCAAGGTCGCGGTTCCGATCGTCAACAACCGGACGATGATCATCGAAGCGACGATTTTCGATGACAGCAATAAACAAGTGGGTTTCACCCGACAGCAGGTGGCGGCACAAAGCAACGCTGTGCTGAACGTCGATGTGCGTTCTGCGCCGGGTAAACATGGCGTGAAACTGGTGGGCACCACGGAAGACGGCCGCACTACTCGCCAAGCCTTCGAAGAAACCAGATTCACCGGCGAGGGCGGTGCGCAAGAGTACGACTTCGAGTTCCCGAACAATGTCGGTGACTACACCGCAGGAACCAAGGTGCTGCAGCCTAAAAACGGCCTGGTCTACGAGTGCAAGCCATTCCCGAACTCGGGTTACTGCAAGCAGTACAGCCCTACGGCGGCTGGTTTCGAGCCGGGTATCGGCAGTGACTGGACGATGGCCTGGGATCAAAAATAAGTTGACCTGAGGCACCTGCGGACAAGCGTGATGTTTTGATTGTTCGCAGGTGTCGGTGCGCTTGTTTCACGCCGATGTTATTGGGTGTTTACATTTAAATGAAAACTTCATCATATACAGGGATGCAGAAGTTTCTGCACTGGCTCTCTGCTGTGATTATTGTCTGGGCGCTTTCCAGTGGTTTTTATGTTTCGTTATTTGATGTGGCGTTGACGGTCAAGGAATGGGTGGCCTTTATTAATGTGTCACTGACGACGGTGTTTTTACCGTTCTTTGTGGTGAGACTGTATATTTTTTTACGCCGCCGTCGTTCTGATAATACGATGCATCGTTCGCTGGGCGAACATTTGGCGTCGTTCGTACATGGGCTTATTTATCTGGTTGTCAGCATGGTGTTGGTAACGGGCATATTAATGATGGATCGCGTTATTAATGTTTTCGACCTTTTGTTTATTCCCCAGCCTTTACAGGATCCCTACTGGATTCAGCTGTTTCTAAAGATTCATGTCTGGGCCTGTGTCGTGCTGGCGGTGTTGGTTGGTTTGCACATGAGCGCGGTTATCAAACATGAAGTATCAGGGCGTCGGGTGCTTGGAAACATGTGGTTTCACCACTAACGGGCAGGTCATCGATCAATGATGTCTTCATTAACGACAGCGTTCGCGCATTGGCCAACGCTGCTCAGGGCCGTCCTGTGGGTATTGCCTCTGGGCTATGGCGCCTACCTGTTTACCAATGAAGGGAGGCTGCGCGACGGATGGCTTGTGCAATCCGGGCAGCCGGTATCGCCAACGCCGGATGTGCTGCCGCAGCCTGAATTCAACCCCGACGCCGTTGCGACGGTGATGGGGTTGGCTTCACAAACCGCTGCGGTACACAGCACGGAACCCCTGACGTTACGTGCCAGTTTTGTCGCAAGCACCGGGCATTCGCGGGCGCTGCTGGCGGGTGCTGACGGTGAGCGTCTGTATCAGGTCGGCGACAACTTGCCGGGTGGCAGCGTGCTACGGCGGGTTGAAGTATCCAGGGTGGTGCTGTGGCGCAAAGGTCGCGAGGAGCTGCTGAACCTGCAACCCGATATCGAACGCACCTTGCTGACGATCAAGCCTGCCGACCACAAGTCCGCTCCCGTGCCTGCTCTTCTTCACCTTCGGCCAACCGCTGATCTGCCACCGAGTCTCTGAATGAACCACTCACACCGCTTCGACACCTCTGGCGCACTGCTGCGCTCGCTGTTCTTTTCGATCCTGCTGGTCCCGGGGTGGGCTGCCGCCGAGGAACAGCGCTGGCAACTGGCGATGAACAACGCTGAGTTGCGGGACATCGTTGAAGAAATATCGTCGATTCTCGGTACTACCGTGATCCTCGACCCCAGGGTTCAGGGGCGAATAACGGTGATGTCCAGGCAAGCGCTGGATCGCGAGGGCGTTCGACGGTTGTTCTATTCGGTGCTCGATGCTCACAACTTCACGGTGATCGATCAAGGTGACCGAATACTCGTCACACCGGTAGCGGAAGCCAGGACCCGTGCCAGTCAGGGTGATCCGCGAACACCTCGCGATGGACAGTTCGTGACCGAAGTCATTGCCCTGGGCGCCAGCTCGGCTGCCGACCTGGCCGGTCTGGTCAGGCCGCTGGTGTCGACCAATGGCTACGTCGGTCCGTCCGTCTCGGCCAACGCGCTGGTGGTCACCGATACCGCGAGCAATGTTCGGCGGATTGGGCAAGTGGTACGTCAGCTGGATTCCGGAGCGAAAAACGCTCATACCCTGGTGACGCTGCGCCATGGTCTGGCGGCCGAGATCGCCAAGGTGATGGAGGCGTCACTGGGCAAGTCGGGAGCCGAGGCCGGGAGCCTGGTGATTGCCGACCCCAGGGCCAATCGCCTGGTGGTTGTCGGTCCGCCGGTAGTGCGCGAGCGCCTGGTTCAACTGGCCGGTTCGCTGGACATTCCGGCGACGAGCAAACTCGATAACGCCCGGGTCATCCGTTTGCACCACAGCGATGCCAAGCAACTGGCCGAGGTGCTGGACGCGTTGGGACAAGGTTTCAAAGTGCAGTCGAGCGGCAGCGGTTCAAAAGAACCGGTGTCGGCCACGCCGGTGATGGTCAAGGCCGACGAACGGCAGAATGCGCTGGTGATGTTCGCCGATCCGGCGCAATTGCGAACCCTGGAGAATATCGTTCGCGAGCTTGACCAACCGCGTGCCCAAGTACTGATTCACGCCGCCATCGTGGAGATTTCCGGCGACATCGTCGAAGCGCTTGGTGTGCAGTGGGGGTTGGACAGTGGTGATGCGAAAGGGATCATCAACTTCCCCGGTACCGGGGTTCCGGTGCTTGGCGGGTTCAAGTTCGACGACAAGAATCCGGCCCCGGAAGGTTCGCTGCTGCGCCTCGGTGGTGGCAATTTCAGTGCACTGATTTCGGCTTTGGCCAGCAACAGCCACAGCAACCTGCTGTCGACGCCGAGCCTGCTGACCCTGGACAACCAGGACGCGGAAATCATCGTTGGCCAGAACGTACCGTTCAAGACCGGTTCCTACGCCACCAACAGCAGTGGTGCGGACAATCCGTTCACCACGGTCGAACGCAAGGATGTCGGGATCAGCCTGAAGATCCGTCCGCACATCAACGAAGGTTCGATCCTGCGTCTGGAGGTCGAGCAGGAAATCTCCGACATCGCGCCTTCGGTGTCCGGCGTCGATTCTTCCGACCTGATTACCAACAAGCGCGCCCTCAAGAGCACGATACTCGCCAACGATGGCGAGATCATCGTGATTGGCGGTCTCATCAAGGACGGTGTCCGGACCCAGCAAAGCGGGGTGCCGCTGTTACGCAGCATTCCTTATCTCGGTGCGCTGTTTCGCTGGACCAAGGACACCCAGACCAAAAGCAACCTGATGGTGTTTCTGCGTCCGACCATCGTGCGTACCCGGCAGGATATCGCCGAAATCAGCGAGGACCGCTACAAGGCCTTGCGGGATCTGAGTCAACCGGCGGCCGGGCAGAGCAAGTCTCTGTTACTGCCCGGTGATCCGCATCAGCTGTTCGACAAGACCCGTGAGCGTCACGCCCCATGACGAGTCAGTTGAGGTACAGCGAACAGCTGCCGTTTGGCTTCGCCCGGCGTTTGGGGGTGTTGCTTGAGGGAGCGGGCGAGACATTGAACCTGTCTATCCGCAGCGATACGCCACTGACTGCACTGACGGAGGTCCGCCGTGTGACGGGGCGTGATCTGCCTGTTCGGGTCCTTGAGCCGGCGGAGTTCGCGACGCGGCTGGCGAGCGCTTACCGCGTCGGTCAGAGCGCTGCCGAACAGGTTGCTCAGGGGCTGGACGAAGAACTCGATCTGTTGAGCCTGGCCGATCAGCTTCCGCAGAGCGCCGACCTGCTCGAACAGGAGGGTGACGCGCCGATCATCCGGCTGATCAACGCGTTGCTCAGTGAGGCGGTGCGCGAGAAAGCCTCGGATGTTCATCTGGAAACCTTCGAGCAGTATCTGTTGGTGCGCATGCGGGTGGACGGGCAGTTGCGTGAAGTGCTCAGGCCCCGGCGTGAGTTGGCCAATCTGCTGGTGTCACGGATCAAGGTCATGGCTCGCCTCGATATCGCTGAGAAGCGTGTGCCGCAGGACGGTCGCATTGCGTTGCGCCTGGCCGGGCACGAAGTGGATGTGCGGGTCTCGACCCTGCCATCGGCCCATGGCGAGCGAGTGGTCTTGCGGCTGCTCGACAAACAGGCCGGACGCCTCGACTTGCAGCGCCTGGGCATGCCGCCCGACACCCTGGCGCGCTTTCAGCAGATTCTTGGCAGGCCTCACGGGATTTTCCTGGTGACCGGTCCCACCGGCTCCGGCAAGACCACCAGCCTGTATGCGGCGCTGGCCAGTCTCAACGACCAGACGCGCAATATTCTCACCGTGGAAGATCCGATCGAATATCACTTGCCGGGGATTGGTCAGACGCCGGTCAATCCAAAGGTCGAAATGACATTCGCCCGGGGCCTGCGGGCGATTCTGCGCCAGGACCCGGATGTGGTGATGGTCGGTGAAATCCGGGATCGGGAAACCGCCGAAATTGCCGTGCAGGCGTCGTTGACCGGGCACCTGGTGCTGTCGACCTTACACACCAACAGCGCGGTCGGTGCGGTCACCCGATTGCTGGACATGGGCGTTGACGCATACCTGTTGGCGTCTTCGCTGGTTGGCGTGCTCGCCCAACGCTTGTTGCGAACCCTCTGCCCGCACTGCAAGGAAGCTTGCGAGGCGGACCCCGCTGCCTGCCAGCGGCTTGGCGTCGAACGTGCTGTGCGTGTGTTCAAGGCGCGCGGGTGCGAGCAATGCCAGCAGGGTTATCGAGGGCGCATCGGGGTGTATGAGTTGATCCGCATCACCCCGACCTTGTCGGCGCTGATCCATCGGGGTGCCAGCGAACAAGCCCTGGCGCAGGAAGCACGGACCCTCTCGCGCAGCCTGTTTCAGGATGGTCAGCGGCTGGTACTCGAAGGCCTGACCAGCCTCGATGAGTGGCTGCGTGTCAGCCAGGAGGAGTAGCGCGTGCCGGGATTCGAATACCGTGCCCAGGACCGCACGGGTCGTCAGTGCAAGGGCATGCAGGAGGCCGACAGCCCCAGGCATGCGCGGCAACTGCTGCGCGAACGCGGTTTGTTGCCCAGCCATGTGGGGGTGGCCAAACACCAGGGTGTTCAGGGTGGGACGTTTGCCAGCCGAACGAAACTGACGGCCGGTGAGCTGGCACTGCTGACCTTGCAACTGTCCACGCTGATTCAGGCTGGCCTACCTCTGGAGGAGTCTTTGCGAGCCGTTGCGGCGCAGAGCGAAAAACGCCGGGTCAGTGGTTTGCTGTCGACGGTGCGGGCGCGGGTGATGGAGGGGCATGCGTTGGCGGCGGCGCTGAGCGGGTTTCCCTGGGCGTTTCCCGAACTGTTTCGCGCCACCATCGCGGCGGGTGAGCGCTCCGGGCATCTGGGGCATGTGCTTGAGCAATTGGCGGCCTACACCGAGTCTCGCCAGGCATCGCGCCAGCGAATTCAGCTGGCGCTGGTTTACCCGATGATCCTGATGTTCGCCTCGCTGGCCATCGTCGGTTTCCTGCTCGGTTATGTAGTGCCGGATGTGGTGAAGATTTTCGTCGACAGCGGTCAGCCGCTACCGCTACTGACTCAGGGCATGATCCTCCTGAGCAACGGTCTGCGCCGACATGGCCTGCTCCTGTTGGGCCTGTTGTCACTGCTGATGCTGTTGGGGCGTTGGGCCTTGGCCCAGCCATCCCTGCGAGTACGCTGGCATGCGCTGGTATTGCGCCTGCCGTTGCTGGGTGGGCTGTTGCGGGCCATGGAAGCGGCGCGTTTTGCCAGCACGCTGGCCATTCTCGGTAAGAGCGCGGTGCCATTGGTCGATGCCCTGGAAATTGCCGCTGCGGTGATTGGCAACCTGACGATTCGCACGCGTATGCGCGATGTTGCGCGCTCGGTACGCGAGGGCGGCACCCTGACTCATGGCCTGGAGCAAGGCGGTGATATTCCGCCGATGATGCTGCACATGATCGCCAGTGGTGAGCGTGCCGGCGAGCTCGACAGCATGCTGGCGCGGGCCGCCGAGCAGCAGGAAAAGACCCTGGCAGCGCGCATCGCGCTGGTCGTGAGCCTGTTCGAGCCCGTCATGTTGGTGCTGATGGGCGGTGTCGTGCTGCTGATCGTCATGGCCATTCTTTTACCCATTCTTAGTCTGAACCAACTGGTGAGTTGATTGATGAGTCCTGTCCGTAACACAACAGCCAAACGGCAGCGCGGCTTTACCCTGATCGAGATCATGGTGGTGGTGGTCATCATCGGTGTGCTCGGCGCTATCGTCGTGCCCCAGTTCATGAGCCGGCCCAATCAGGCCAAGGTCACCGCTGCCCGCACGGACATTCTGGCGATTTCCACCAGCCTTGAAATGTACCGCCTCGACAATTTCAGCTACCCCTCCACCCAGCAAGGGCTGGAGGCGCTGGTCAAACGTCCGCAAGGTGCTCCGGTGCCGAGAAACTGGAGCCCTCAGGGTTACCTCAAAAGTCTGCCGGTGGACCCTTGGGGGACGCCGTACCAGTACCTCAATCCTGGCGTGAATTCGGCCGACGGCGGCTATGACGTGTACTCCCTCGGTTCCGATGGTGTGCCCGGAGGCGAAGGTCATGGGGCCGATATCGGCAATTGGGGAGAATGACCGATGCGCCAGGCATGCCGGGGGTTCACCTTGCTGGAATTGATGGTCGTCATGGTGCTGATCGGCGTGCTGCTGGGCATGGTGGGCCTGGCCACCGGCAACCCTCCCGCACGCCTGGCCCGGCAAGAGGCCAACGGTTTGATCCAGCTGTTGCAGACGCTACGCGAACAAGCGGTGCTTGAAGGGCGCGAGTATGGCCTTCGGCTGGAGCCTGAGGGCTATCAGGTGCTGCGCCTTGATGGCGAGGTCTGGCATCCCGCAGGCAGCGCCTATCGTTTGCCGCAAGGTTTGCAGCTGCGGCTGGAGCAGCCCGGGCAAGCATCGACCTTCGTGGACCGTCCCGATCAGCCGCATCTGTTAGTGCTTAGCAGCGATGAAAGCAGTGCGTTCACGCTGCACCTGCACGTCGATCAACAGTCGTTGGTCAGCCTCTCCAGCGATGGCCTGAGTGAGGTGGCCCTTGATGAGTAAGAGCAAACCGAGAAAAGCGCGCTCGCAACACCGGGGTTTTACCCTGCTGGAAATCATGATCGCGCTGGCGGTGTTTGCAGCGCTGGCGGCGGCAGCGATGGCGGCCGGTCAATATGCTCTCAAACAGAACGCTCGATTGGAGGAGCAGTTGTGTGGTGCCTGGCTGGCTGACAACCACTTGAGTGAGTTACAGCTGGGGGCCGCACCGGCCCACGGGCATGAACAATTCATCCGGCATTTTGACCGACGTGACTGGAGCGTGAGTCAGACGGTCAGCCCGGCTGCCGATCCGCGCCTGCTCAAGGTTGAACTCAGTGTCAGCCGTTCGGGCAGCGATCGGATCGTGCACCACACCACCGGCTGGATCGACGCTCGTGATCAATAGGCAGCAGGGGTTCACGCTGCTCGAACTGGTGATCGCCATGGCGATTTTCGCCTTGCTCGGCCTGGCCTGCTGGCGGCTGTTCGACGGTGTGGTCCGTGCAGAACGCAGCAGCGCCTCCCATGAGCGCGACATGCGCACGCTGCAACGGACGGTCGCGGTGATCGAGCGCGATGTCTTGCAGGTGACGGCACAACCCATGGTGCTTGAGCAGAATATTCTGCAGTTGCAGCGTGGCAACTGGCGCAACCCGCTGGATCAGCCGCGTAGCGAGTTGCAGAACGTCATTTACCGCCTCGACAAGGGAACGTTGTGGCGTGAAAGCCAGTACCCCGAACAGCCGCAGGTGCAGCGGCAAAAACTGCTCACCGAGGTTCGCGAGTTGCGTTGGCGGCTCTATGACCAGAGCGGTTGGCGCAGCGAGCGGCCGCCCGGCGGTGGTAAATCGGTCTCCCGACCCAAGGCCCTGGAAATCACCTTTTCAACGGAGCGTTTCGGGTCGATCCGCCGGGTCTTGCTGTTGCCCGGGAGCGCGCCATGAATCGGCAACGCGGCGTCGCGCTGATCAGTGTGTTGCTGGTCATGAGCCTGGCATTGCTGTTGACGGGCGGGATGCTGCGCAACCATCGGCTGGTGGTCAAAAGTACCGCACAACAGCTTCATCAGGTGCAGCTGCGCCAAGTAGGTTTTGCCGGTGAGCGCTGGGCCTTGCAGCTGTTGCGCAGCCCCGAGATGCAAGCGTCCCGGAGCGTCAATCTGGCACAAGCGTGGGCGCAGGCCACGCCGCCGTTCGAGGTCGAAGGCGGGGCGCTGCACATCCGCGTCGAAGACCTGGCCGCGCGTTTCAACCTTTCTGCGCTGCTGACGGGCGGGCAAGTCGATTCACTCACGCAGCAGCGTTGGGCACGTTTGCTGGCCTTGTTGCACATCGATCATCCGGATCTCGACAGGCTCTCCACCTCCTACCCCGGCGGATTGACCGACCTCAGCCAATTGCGTGTGTTGCCCAATGTCGACGGTGACGTGCTGCGACGCTTGCAACCGATGATCGCGTTGTTACCCAAGGACGCCCACCTGAATATCAATACCGCCTCGGTGCAGCAATTAATGACCCTCGACGGCCTGACTGAAGCATCGGCCCGGGCGTTGGTGAAACAGCGCCCGACCGAGGGTTATCGCACCGTGCAGGCGTTCGTCGAGGACCCTTTGCTTGCCGGGTTAGAGCTGGGTAGCCATGGCCTGGGTCTGGGTAGTCGCTGGTTTCGGATCACGGTAGACGTGGCCTTTGGGCAAAGCCGCTTGCAACTGGTCAGCGACGTGGAAATAGACGCCAAAACCCGGCAGGTGAGTGTCGTGCAACGACGGTTGCTGAACCCATTGACCCGCGAGTCTTCGTCATGAGCCGCTGGCTTTACCTCACGACCGAGGGGCTGGCTGATTTGTCGACGCAATGGCCCTGTTGCCTGGTGTCGGCATCGGGTGATCGGCCAGTCCTTTCTCTGGTCGACGCTGCAAAGAGGCTGCAAGGCGAGGCTGTCCATCTGGTGTTGCCAATGGAGATGTGTGGCTGGCTACGCACCGAAAAATGGCCCTCGCGACGGCGCCCCAATCCGCAGGCCATTGCGTTCGCCATCGAAGATCAACTAAGCGAAGACCTTGAGACGCTGCACCTGAGCATCGGCTCGCGGGATTCGCTGGGGCGCTATCCGGTGGTGTTGGTCAACAAACAACGCTTTGCAGCGTTGCTGGCGCTGGTGGCTGAACTGGGGATTGCCGTCAGCACTGTACAGGTCGATGCCGACCGTTTGCCCAATGACCAGGCCTATGGCGTGTGGTGGTTGGGGCGCTGGCTCCTTGGCGGCGCATTGGATGCTCGTCTGGCGGTGTCGGCGGACGGGCTGGCTGCGATCGATCCACACCTGCCTGTGCCCATGTGCTGGCTGGACGAAGGGTATGAAGCGCTGCACGGTCACGCTGAGGCAGGGCACGCGATCAACCTGTTGCACGGTGAGTTTCGTCGGGAACGCCGGCGCTTCCCCTGGTCGACGGCACTGATCTCGACCGCTTTGTTGTTCACCCTGGGGTGGGGGTTCACACACGCGCGTAGCAGCTTTTTCGAGGATCAGGCGCAACGCTTGTATGACCAGAGCGAGCAACGCTTCAGGGCCTTGTATCCCGAACAGACACGTATCGTTGATCTTTCGGCGCAACTCAAGGCGCTGCAAAAACAGACTCGCATCAACGCGCAGGATACACAGATTGCCCGCTTGCTGAGGTTGACCGAGCAGGTGATCGGTGCAAGCAGTGTTGAGGTTCAACGCATCGAATACCGTGTCGGCGATGGTTGGAAATTGCAACTCACGGCAGGCAGTTTTGCGGAGCTCGAACAACTGCGCGAGCGTGGCCAGAGCAGCGGATTGCCGATCAGACTGGGCAGCGCAAGCAAGGTACAGGATCGGGTCCAGGCGCTGCTGACATTGGAGAATCGACCATGAAATTCAGCATGCCGAACCTGCCGGTCATTGTGAGACAGACCTGGAGTCGGCTGGCGCCGCGCGACCGACAGGCGCTACGTACTCTGGTGGTAGCGCTCGTTGCCGTATTGGCCTTCGTCGGGTTGTGGCAGCCGTCCCAGCAGCGGCTGGCGGCGGCCGAAGGCTTGTACCAGCAGCGGCTGGTTCAGGCCGGGGAGGTCAGTCGCGCCCAGGCACCAAACGCTCGCCCCATGACGACTGCCCCCCTGTCCACGCAACTCAGTGAACGCGCGATTGCCGATGGCCTCGACCTGCAACAGCTGGAGGTGCAAGGCGATCTTCTGCGCCTGACGCTGCGGGGTGATGCGCGGGTGTTGCTGGCCTGGCTGCACCGAACCGAACAGGACGGTGCGATCCTGCAATCACTGATGCTGGACAAGCAGGGGCAAGCGCTGGAGGCGCAGGTGATGGTGCGGGCTCATACCGATTGATGGTTTGGCAGTAACGGCAAGCGGGCCAGTTTCAACGCCACCAGCAGCGCAATCACCAGCAATCCGCCGATAAACAGGCCGATGCCGTTCCAGCCACCCAGGTGCCAGAACATCCCGCCCGCCGTACCCGCGACACTCGACCCGGCGTAGTAGCTGAACAGGTACAGCGACGAGGCCTGGCCCTTGGCTTTGGTCGCGCGGCGACCGATCCAGCTGCTGGCCACCGAGTGCGCGGCGAAGAAGCCGAAGGTGAAGATCAACATGCCGATGATCACCAGCGGCAACGGCGTGAGCAGGGTCAGCGCAAGGCCTGCGAGCATCAGCACGATGGTTGCCCACAGCACTTTGCGACGGCCGAGCTTGTCGGCCAATGCGCCGATTTTCGCCGAACTGTAGATACCCGACAGGTAGACCACCGAGAGCAGGCCAACGAAGGCCTGATCCATGTGGTACGGCTCGGCCAGCAGGCGATAGCCGATGTAGTTGAACAGCGTGACGAACGCGCCCATCAGCACGAAAGCTTCGAGGAACAACCACGGCAGCCCGGCGTCGCGAAAGTGCATGGCGAAACCGTCGAGCAAGCTACGCGGGTGCATCGAGCGGGAGCGGAAGTTGCGCGACTCGGGGAGGATTTTCCAGAACACCGCCGCTGCAATCAGCGCCAGACCACCGATCACCAGCATCGCCGTGTGCCAGTTCACGAAGTCGATCAACACGCCGACGATCAGCCGGCCGCACATCCCGCCAATCGCGTTGCCACCGATGTACAGCCCCATCGCCAGGCCGATGTGCTGCGGATGAATCTCTTCGCTCAGGTAAGTCATGGCCACCGCCGCCAGCCCGCTGAGGGACAACCCGACCAGCGCACGCATCACCAGCACCCCGTGCCAGCTCGGCATCATCGCACTCGCAATGGTGCACAACGCTGCCGCGAACAGTGCCGCAACCATCACCGGTTTGCGGCCGATGCGGTCGGAGATCGGGCCGGTGACCAGTAGGCCGATGGCGAGCATCCCGGTGGCCAGCGACAGGATCAGGCTGCTTTGCGCCGCGTTGATCGAAAACTCACGGGAGAACAGCGGCATCATCGGCTGTACGCAGTAGAGCAGGGCGAACGTCGCGAAACCGCCCGAGAACAGCGCGAGCACCGTGCGCATGAACATCGGCGTGCCTTTTTCGATGTACACGTCATTGCGTTGGGCGACCGCATCGTCCAGCGCAGCGGGTGGCAATTCATGGGCGAGCGGGGCGACAGCAGTTTTCACGGGGGACCTCGGGAGGGCACGGCCAGGCAGGTAATGAAAAAATCATATAGCTGGCTAATGTTTCTATCCAATATATTGTTCGACCTGTTTGATAGTTTTAACGACCTAATGAGGTTTTCATGGAATTGCGCCATCTGCGCTACTTCATCGCTGTTGCCGAAGAACTGCACTTCGGCCGCGCCGCACAGGTGCTGGGCATCTCCCAACCCCCTCTGAGCCAACAGATTCAGGTGCTGGAACAGGAAGTCGGCGCACGCTTGTTCGAGCGTACCAATCGTCGGGTCGAACTCAGTGAATCCGGTCGACTGTTTCTTGAAGAGGCCCGGCTGGTGCTGGCCCAGGTCGACAAAGCTGCCGACGTCGCCCGTCGCGCCCAACTCGGCGAGCTGGGGGAACTGAAGATTGGTTTCACCTCATCGGCGCCATTCAACTCGACCATCCCGCAGGCGATTTTTTCGTTTCGTCAGCGTTTCCCGGCGGTGCATTTGAACCTGCGGGAGATGAGCAGCACCCAGGTCGCCGAGGCGCTGGTGGATGAGTCGATTCAGGTCGGGATCATGCGGCCGTTGCCGCTGCCGGATTCGCTCGAGGTGGTCGAGTTGACGCGTGAGCCGCTGGTGGCGGTACTCAGTTCCAAGGACCCACTGGTGGTCGGCAGCGAGGACGGATTGTTTCTGTCAGCGTTGGCCCACGAGCCCTTCGTGTTCTTTCCGCGCAGCTACGGCAGTGGGCTGTACGCGCAACTGCTGAGCCTGGCGCGCGACGCAGGCTTCAGCCCGCATTTCACCCAGGAAGCCGGCGAAGCCATGACCATCATCGGCCTGGTGGCGGCAGGGCTTGGGGTGTCGGTACTGCCGGCGTCCTACCAGCGGATGCGGATCGACGGCGTGGTCTATCGCCCCTTGCTCGACCCGCTGGCGATGTCGGCCGTGTGGCTGGTGCAGCGCAAGGATCAGAAATCACCAATGGCCAAGGCGTTTGTCGAGTTGTTGACGTGTAAGGTTGAGGCGACTTAGTGAGTCTGGTGAGCTGGCGATTTGTCGGCGGTTGCCGCTTACCCGATTCCGGGCAATACTGCCAACGTTCCCGAAAGGGGCTTGTGAGACTCTGAGGATCCTGGGCAACCAGCCATCGCAGAGCCAGACAGGTACAGGGCGATGACAAGCCGACCTGTTTGTGAAGGGGCGCCGAAAGGCGCCCTTTGTCGTTTCCGAAGATAGTCTTGTTTGCGGTATTCGGCCAGCATCCATTGGGCGATGCACATGTCTTCATCTGTCCAAGTCATGGCGTGGATTCCTGTTGAAGCCCCTTGGGTCACACTTGCGGATCGGGGCGCAAGAGGTGTTGATCGAGAATGCATTCAACCTCTTGTGGCGTCTTGCACGAGAACCACAGGTTAGCTGGGTAAATCACCATGACCGGGCCGTGGTCGCAGCGGCCCAGGCAGCCCGATGCGTTGGCGCGCGATGTTCCTGGTTCACCCATTTTGGCGAGTTTGCGTTTTGCTGCACTGAGCAGTTCATGAGCACCTGAGCCCGAGCAACTACGACGGCCATCGGGGCGCAAGTTGGTGCAAATCAGCACATGGTGCTCGTAGGCCAGGGTCGGATTTACTGCGTCATTCATAAGTGGTCACGACCTCTGTTCAAACTTTGTCGGCAGGAACTGCTGCTTTCGATGGTTCCAGATTGAGGGCGAGTACGCTCGTCAGCACAATGACCGTTCCTGCGATGACCATGGCCGAAGGACGTTCACTCAGAGCCAACGAGGCCATCAACATGGCTGTGGGTGGTATCAGGTAAAGCGAAATGGAGGCGCGGCTCACGTTGCTCTGCGCCAGTACGTATGCCCAGGCGAGGTACGCAAGGGCGCTGGGGAAGATGCCCAAAACGAGCACCGCCAGGTTGACCGAAGTTGAGGCATTTTGCACTTCGCTCCAAAGGCCTGGGACATAGACAAGTAGCAGTACTGTGCCCGACCAGATGGTGTAACACACCATCGTCAGCCCGTCGTAACGATGTGAATGGTGTTTTTGCAAGGCGAAATACAGACTCCATGAAAGCGCCGCTAGCAGGATCAGCAGCCCATGCGCGTCAAGTTCACCAAAACCACGGTCTCCGGTGACAACCACAGCAGCACCGAGTAGCCCACACAGCACACAGACCCATTGCCAGCCGTTGACCCGATCCTTGAACGCAAAATGCGCCAATAACGTGCTGAACAGCGGCGTGGATTGTGCCAGTACGCTGGCGGCCCCAGCGCTAACACCTCGTTGGCCGTAGTTGAGGGCTATATGGTGCAGGCTGACAGCAAAGAACCCCAGCACCGCCAGCAGTGGCAGGTCTTTCAGGCGAGGCAGGGAAATACGCATGGTCAATGCGATGCCAGCCATGAACGTTGAGGCGATGAGAAATCGCATCAGCGCGAGATGACCGGGCTCATAAGCCTTTAGCCCGATGTGGATTCCAATGGGGGAATAGGCCCAGCAAAGGATTACAAAAAACGCCGCCAAAGCGATTTTTATACCGGGCCTTGTATTCATTTAAGTCGTCACCCCGGACGCAACACGATTTTGCACGCTGGGCATGGCACGGGCTATACCGTTCCAGTACTGCTCAGTGATGACCAGGAAGCGGTTGAACGAAGCACTGACTTCCTCTATGTGCTGGTCGGTAGTGCATTCCTGAGTGGCGGCTTTCACGGCCTGGATCTTGTGTTCTTTTTCCGCATCGCCGATGTGGATGTAGAAATACTCGCAGTGCTCATGGAAGTCGTCGTTATTGGCATACAGGTGCTTATAGTTGCGCGCTCCTTCGTACAAACGGGTGAGCATCGAATAGGCCAGCCACTCTTGAGCTAACAACGTGCCGAGCACATGGCGCGGATTGTTGTGGCCACCGTCGGTGTAAAGACTCAATTGTTCGCGACTAAACGTGTGGGTACTTTCCAGCACAGGCAAGGCCATGAGTTCGTCCATGCTGTATGGCCGATCAGCAAGACGGCTGAGAAGGTCAATCAGATAACTTTCCAGCAGGGCGAGGTGGGCCTTTTCCGGGTTACCGTAGCCCATCTCGGAGTACAGGTTTTTGACGATTTCGACTTGGGCGTACAGGTCATCAGTGCCGATAAATGACAGGGCAACCATACGAGAAGTTTGAGTGGTGCGGGCCAGGTAGTTTCGGGCGAACACCTCAACGTCGCCGAGAGAAAGTGGGCCTCTCATCCATCGTTGGTAGAACGTGTTATTCAAGGCTTTATGGGTGAACACGCTTTCGGCAAGGCACTGGATTTTGCGCTGAGATAACTCCATAAGAACTCCTGTTCATCGGGGAAATGAAGGCGCGACAGCGTCCTTGCAACGTGCGCAGGTTGGAGTATCAAAAACACGCAGCCTCACTACAAGTGACTTAAACTGACCCATGCATTCACTTTGGGTGAACCATGGAATTGTCCCAACTGCGCATGTTCAAGACGGTTCACGACTTCGGCAGCATCGCGCGCGCTGCCGAGTTGCTGCACTGCGTGCCGTCCAATATCACCGCACGTCTCAAATCCCTGGAGCGTGAGCTCGGCACACCGTTGTTTTTCCGCGACGGACGAGGGTTGCGGATCACTCCTGCTGGAGAGGTATTTCTTGATTACGCGACGAAGATCCTGGGTTTGGCTGATGAAGCCCGGCGCGCGGTAGGTCCCACCAACACGCCAGGCGGTCCACTGCGCATTGGCGCCATTGAGTCTAGTGCTACGGGACGGCTGCCCCGTTTATTGGCCAAGTACCATGTACTGTACCCGCAGGTATCGCTGGAATTGAGCACCGGCACCTGGGCTCAACTGCTGGACGATACTCAACATCACCGACTTGATGGGGTGATAGTGGCGGTGAACATTGAACGCCCCGGTCTCAAGCGTACAGTGGTGTACCAGGAAGATTTAATTCTCATCGCGTCCGCGTCCCATGGGCCTTTACGTAAAGCGGCGGATCTGCAAGGCAAGGAAATTTTCATGTGGCCCCCCGGCTGTCCGTACCGCTTTGCGCTAGAGCAGTGGCTGTTGCGCCATGACCAGGTGCTGCCGATCGTCAGCATCGCAAGCTATGGCGCTATCGTTGGCTGTGTCAGTGCCGGTGCCGGCGTTTCGCTGGTACCTCGCGGGATCTATGAGCAATACCGCCACAGTGCGGGTTGGCAAGGATATGAATTTGCGGAACTGACGAGTATCGACAACCTGTTTTACTGGCATGAAAACGCAGGTCGACACCCAGCTCGGGAAGCGGTTTTGGCACTACTGCAGACAGAGTTCGAGGGCCCCCCGACTATCGCCTCGGTGTGACACTTATAGGTCTTGGCATCGGGGTCTCCTTGACCTTGAAGTTTTAAGTTACGACCAGCGCCGAAAAATCAGCGACGTATTGACGCCACCAAAGGCGAAGTTGTTGTTCATCACGAACTGGTTGTTCATCTGGCGGAACTCACCGCGCAGGTAGTCCAGTTCGCCGCAGCGTGGGTCGACGTTGTCGAGGTTGAAGGTGTGCGCGTACTCGTCGCTGTTCATCATCTCGATGCTGAACCAGGATTCCAGCGCACCGCAGGCGCCCAGGGTGTGACCGAGAAAACTCTTCTGAGAGCTGATCGGCATGCGGCTGCCGAACAGGCTGTGGGTGGCCAGGGTTTCCGCAATGTCGCCCTGCTCAGTGGCGGTGCCGTGACCGTTCACGTAGCCGATGGCCGAGGGCTTCAGACCCGCGTCTGCCAGCGCCAGCTCCATGGCCCGGCGCATGGTGGCCTGCTCTGGACGAGTCGTGTGCTGGCCGTCGGCGTTGCTGCCAAAACCAACGATTTCAGCGTGAATGTGCGCACCACGGGCCAACGCGTGTTCGAGTTCTTCGAGCACCAGCATGCCGCCGCCTTCACCAATCACCAGGCCATCGCGCGCACTGTCGTAAGGCCGTGGGCTGGTTTGCGGGGCGTCGTTTTTCAGGCTGGTGGCGTAGAGCGCGTCGAACACCATGGCTTCGGTCGGGCACAGTTCTTCGGCACCGCCGGCGAGCATCAGCGGCAGGCGGCCGAACTTGATCGCCTCGTAGGCATAACCGATGCCCTGGCTGCCACTGGTGCAGGCGCTGGAGGTGGGGATCAGCCGTCCGGTGAGGCCAAAGAAAATACTGATATTGGCCGCGGTGGTGTGCGGCATCATTCGCACGTAGGAGTTGGCGTTCAGCCCCTCAGCCACCGAGTTCAGCAGCATTTTGCCAAAGGCCTTGATTTCGTCGGTGCTGCCGGTGGACGAGCCGCACGCTACGCCCATGCGGCCGTCCTTGATCGACTCGTCACCGAGCAGGCCGGCGTCTGCCAGCGCCCGCTCTGCCGCGCCGACCGCCAGCCGGGAAACCCGGCCCATGCTGCGCAACTGCTTGCGGGTCCAGTGGCCCGGGACCTTGAAATCATCAATGGGGCCAGCCAGGCGTGTGTTCAGCTCGGTGAAGCGATCCCACTCATTCATGCGCCGGATGCCACTGCGATTGGCCTTGAAGTGCGCGCGGATGGTCTCCCAGTCGCTGCCCAACGAGGTGATGCCGGCCATGCCGGTGACGACGACGCGTTTCATCAGCACAGGCCTCCGTTGACGGCCAGAACCTGTCGGGTGATATAGCCTGCCTCTGCGGACATCAGGAAATTCACGGCGCTGGCCACCTCTTCAGGGGTGCCCATGCGTTGTGCGGGGATCATTTTCAGCAGTTCTTCCACGGGTACGTTTTCGTCGAGCATCGCGGTGTCGATCAGACCCGGAGCGACGCAGTTGACGGTGATCTTGCGTTTGCCCAGTTCAATGGCCAGGGCCTTGGCGGCGCCGATCAACCCGGCCTTGGAGGCGCTGTAGTTGACCTGCCCACGGTTGCCGATCAGCCCGGACACCGAGGTGATGCACACGATCCGCCCGGCGGCGCGCCGACGAATCATCGGCATCATGACCGGGTGCAACACGTTGTAAAAACCGTCGAGGTTGGTGCGCATCACCACATCCCAGTCGTCCTCGCTCAGGGCCGGGAAGGCACCGTCGCGCGTCAGGCCGGCGTTGAGCACCACGCCGTAATAGGCACCGTGGGTTTCGACGTCGGCTTCGAGAATCGCCTTGCAGCTGGCACGATCCGACACGTCGAATTGCAGGGTGCGCGCGCGGCGTCCCAAGGCCTCGATTTCGGCCTGAACGGCTTCGGCGTCGCTGCGACCGCTGCGGCAATGCAGCACCAGATCAAAGCCGGCCTGGGCCAGGCGGAGTGCGATGGCGCGGCCGATGCCGCGGCTGGAACCGGTGACCAGTACGGATTCAGTCAAGACTGGGCTCCAGTAGGGCTAGAAGATGAATGGGATTCGTCTAGATAGTGAGCCGCCTGAGGCGGGCAGAACACATTCAGACGGGCCATGGCATGAATGCCGGGACCTGTCAGGTGGCATTCGAAGACGCCCATGCCGTTGTCGTCTTCAAGCGAACGCAGGGCATGGATCGTCAGTTCGCTGCCGACCGGGAAGTGTTCCACATTGCATTCGAATTTGCGCGTACCGAGCAGGAATCCCAGTGCAACTGCATCGCCTCGCTCACGTGCGCGACAGCCGGCATACGCGGCCACGCTTTGCGCCATCAGCTCGATGCCGACCCAGGCCGGCAAACTGCCGTCGGGCTGGTTGAACAGGCCACCGGGCTTGACGGTGAGGCGGGTGTGAATCTGTTCTTCGTCGAACGACAGCACGTGATCGATAAGGATCATGTCACCCGCGTGGGGCAGCAGTTCGGCGAGAGGCCAATCAATCATTGGGCGTCTCCGATAATCAGGCTGACGTTGTTGCCACCAAAGGCAAAGGAGTTACTCATCAGACAGCGCGAAGTGGTGTGTTCGAGTCGATCAGCAGCGCTCACAAAATTCAGCGTCGGCAATTGCGGGTCGGGCTGGCCGTCCCAGACATGAGGCGGCAGCGCGTGTGCGGTATTTTCGCGGCTCAGGCTCAACCAGCAGAACGCGGCTTCCAGTGCACCGGCTGCACCGAGTGTGTGGCCGGTCATGGATTTGGTCGATGAGCAAGGTACGCCTGCGGGGAACAGGGTGTTCACCGCCAGGCTTTCCATGGCGTCGTTGTGTTGAGTGGCCGTGCCGTGCAGGTTCAGGTAATTGATCCGCTCCGGCGCGATCCCCGCGCTGCGCAGGGCCTTGCTCATCGCTTGCAGGGCGCCGCGTCCGCCGGGTTCCGGGGCGGAAATATGGTGCGCATCGGAGCTGGCGCCACTGCCCAGCAGGGCAATCGGCTGGCTGCTGCCGAGGTGTTTGCTCATCAAGAAAAGTACCGCCGCTTCGCCGATATTGATGCCGTTGCGATTGATCGAAAACGGATTGCAGCGCTGTTCGGATACCGCATCCAGCGCTGAAAAGCCGTTGAGGGTCAGTTTGCACAGACTGTCGACGCCGCCACACAGCACGGCATCACACACGCCCAGGTCGAGTAAGCGCTGTGCACTCAACAAGGCGCGAGCGCTGGAGGTGCAGGCGGTGGAAATCACATAGGCCGGCCCGCTCAGTTGCAGCCAGTCGGCGAGGAAGTTTGCCGGGGCGCTGAGTTCCTGTTGCTGATAGTCGTACTCAGGCGGGAACTGATGGTCGCGGATGTAGTGAGCGATCGCGCGACTGCCTTCGTCGATCCCCGACGTGCTGGTGCCCAGGACGATGCCGATGCGTCCACGGCCATAGGTTTGTATCGCGTGCTTGATGTCTGCGCGGATTTGCAGCGCAGCGTCCAGCAGCAACTGATTGTTGCGGGTGCCGTGCTGGCTCAGCCCGGCCGGGATAGCGGCCAATTCACCGCGCACCGCCGCCACCGGCAGCGAACGCTCCGGCACCCAGCCGGCCTCGACGCGCACCCCCGAGCAGTCGCCGGCAAACAGGTTGCGGGCCACTTCGTGTTTGTTGCGGCCCAGGCTGCAGATCAGCCCGAGGGCGTTCAGGTAAGCCGTCATGGCGCAGCCTCGGCGGTTAGCGGGGTGACGTGATAATTCAGCTGTTCGGGCAGCGTCAGGACGAAGTCCGACGGGGTTCGATACAGCACCTGCCAATGCGGCGCCAGTGAGCGCAAGGCGGCATGACGTCGGGCGGCAGGATAATTATTGAGCAACTCGGCCTCAGGTGTCAGAGCGAACAATAACGCCGCAAACAGTTGGCGTGCTTCTGTGTTGGGCGGCAACAAGCCGTCGGCCTGCCACTGGTTGTCGACCAGACGCTGGCGAGCCACAGGAATGCCCAGTGGGTCCATCAGCGACCAGCGAATGCCGGCACCTTCGCGCTGGATCACCAGCAACCAGTCCTGGCGCTGATCGGCCAGTTGCCGCTCGACATGCAATTGCAGCGGCAAGGCCAGCGTCGGGTTGCGCTCGGGCAGCGGCGGCTGGCTGACGCAAGCGCTCAGCAGCAGGGCACAGAACACGAGCAGGAAGCGAATCATTGGCACTGACCTTCG
>CAYNGZ010000005.1:0-41135 GCA_964396695.1 uncultured Pseudomonas sp. | reverse complement strand
TTTTTCCCTGGTGCTTGTGCTTTCTTCCACGGTTGTATTTTTTAGTGCTCATGTTTTGGATGTCGGTTTTTGGTGAGGGTGTGTTTGCGATCCGGACCCTGAGTGCGCTTGCGGGTGTTGCGACCGTCATGCTGGGTGTCTGGTTGATGCGATTGATCAGTACACCCAGGGTGGCCTTGTTGGCCGGGCTGTTTCTGGCCTTGTTGCCGATCTCTGTTCGCTACAGCCAGGAAGCCCGAATGTATACGCTGGAAGCGGTGTTGCTGCTGGGGGCAACTATCGCTCTGATCTATTGGATCAAACACGCTCGCAACCGATACCTGGCAATCTATGTCGTGCTCATGACAGCCGCTTTATATACACATTACCTGGCTGTTTTATGTTTGCTGTCTCACTGGTTATACCTTTTTGTTTTGCGCCTTCAGCGAGAGGAAACGCTTCATTATTTTTCGCGGCCGATATGGTGGGGCGCTAATGTGGCGATTGTTCTTCTTTATATCCCCTGGTTGATCAGCCTGGGCGATGAGTTGTTTTTAAATACCGAGAAGCTGAAGTCGGGAGGGCATGTTTACTGGATACCTGAATTGACGATTTATACGTTGCCTTCAGCGGTCTGGAAGTTTTTAACGGTGAAGAATGGGCTGGAGTTTTCCAGCCCGGTTTATCTCATGCTGCCGGCGCTGGTGCTGGCATCGGTGGTGTGGGTCGGGCTCAAGGAAAGAAGCCGGTTGAAACTTGAGCTGTTGCTGGTGATCTACGTGCTGTTGCCAGTGCTGATTGTATTTATGGTGTCGTTCGGGTTTGCCATGTTTGTTGAGCGCTACATGGCATTTGCAGCGCTGGGTTTGCCGATGATAGCGGCGTTGGCAATAAGCCGGATTGCCCGTCGCACGCGTGTCCTGGCGTGGGCGTCTGTCGTGTTGGTTGTCGGGATTCAATTCATGGGATTGAACACGATCTATAAGCAGCAAGATGATCTGGATGATCCGCGCAATGAGTCCCTGTACCCGCTTGACGATATTGTGTCGCGTATCAACGAGAACGCGATCGCCGGCGATAACATCATTGTCGATGGTGCGTACTGGTATTACAGCGTTGCCTACTACAATCGCTCCAACATTCAACCCTGGCTGTATCAGGCGTCCTGGGATAACAGCACGGCTCACCAACCCAACGGCTATGGCGCGTCCACGTTGATTTATCAGGATCGGGACAAGGTCTTTCTCGACAACCTTGTCAGTGTATCGCCCAACATCAAGCGAGTGTGGTGGGTGACGTCGACTCGCCTGGCGGATGAAGAAAACCATTTTCCAGACAATTGGCAGTGCCAGTTCGCGCAAGGCGTGGGGGACATGGAGCTACGACTCTATGTAACCAGCGCCTCTGCGCAGCGTACCAGCGGTGGCTGTTCTACCCAGCCACCTGGTGAACACGAGTATGCGTTACACGGCATTGGCCTCAAAACTGTCAGCCCGCGCCATCTGCCACATCCGTGAATAGAATTCGCCATTCACTTCACCCGTCAGTAACTCGCCGGGTTTGAGGAATACATGCAGTTGCGAAAACAGCTTGATCTCGGTGGCCGACATGCGTCGTACCAGGTGTTTGGCGGACAACTGCGACGGGTGTTCGAGGCCGGCGGCGGCGAGCAGTTCGGCCAGCGCCTTGAGGGTGCTGCGGTGGAAGTTGAACACGCGTTGGGCCTTGTCCGGCACCACCAGCGCGCGTTGGCGCAGGGTGTCCTGGGTGGCGACGCCGGTCGGGCATTTGTTGGTGTGGCAGCTTTGCGACTGGATGCAGCCGATGGCGAACATGAAGCCACGGGCCGAGTTGGCCCAGTCGGCGCCAATCGCCAGAACGCTGGCAATGTCGAAGGCGCTGACGATTTTGCCGCTGGCACCGAGTTTGATCTTGTCCCGCAGGTTCAGGCCCACCAGGGTGTTGTGCACGAACAGCAGGCCTTCGCGCATCGGTACGCCGATGTGGTCGGTGAACTCCACGGGGGCGGCGCCGGTGCCGCCTTCCTTGCCGTCGACCACGATAAAGTCCGGCAGGATGCCGGTTTTCAGCATGGCCTTGGCAATGCCCATGAACTCCCACGGGTGGCCGAGGCAGAACTTGAAGCCCACTGGCTTGCCGCCGGACAGCTCACGTAGTTGCTTGATGAAATGCATCATTTCGATCGGCGTGGAAAACGCAGTGTGGCGTGACGGCGATACACAGTCCTGGCCCATCGGAACGCCGCGAGTGTCGGCGATCTCCTGGGTCACCTTGTGTTTGGGCAGGATGCCGCCGTGGCCGGGTTTGGCACCCTGACTCATTTTGATTTCGATCATCCGCACTTGCGGATCCTGAGCCTGGGCGGCGAAGCGTACCGGGTCGAAACGACCGTCGGCGGTGCGGCAGCCGAAGTAGCCGCTGCCCAGTTCCCAGGTCAGGTCGCCACCGTGTTCGCGGTGGTAGGGGCTGATGCTGCCTTCGCCGGTGTCATGGGCGAAGTTACCGAGTTTGGCGCCCTGGTTCAGGGCGCGGATCGCGTTGGCGCTCAGCGAACCAAAACTCATGGCCGAGATGTTGAACACTGAAGCCGAGTACGGTTTTGTACATTGCGGGCCGCCGACAATCACCCGAAAACCGCTCGGATCGCTCAGGGGCGCCGGGCGCATCGAATGGCCGATGAACTCGAAACCCGACTGGTACACGTCGATCAGTGTGCCGAAGGGTTTGTCGGCGCTTTCATTCTTGGCCCGCGAATAGACCAACGAACGCTGGGCCCGGGAGAAGGGCAGGGCGTCGCTGTCGGATTCGAGCAGGTATTGGCGGATTTCCGGGCGAATGCCTTCCACCAGATAACGGATATTGCCCAGGATCGGGTAGTTGCGGCGTACCGCGTGGGGGCTTTGCAGCAGATCGAGAATCCCCACCAGGCTGAGCAGGCCGGTGACGAGGGAGATTGGCCAAAGCCAGTCGTAATCAAGAAACGGCAGGCTGGCGAGGGTGAAGATCACACAGACGGCAAAGAAGGCGTAGCGGCTCAGGAGTGACAGGCTCATACGGTTTCCTTGGGTTCGGACTCATCAGGTTCTGTCAGGCGTTTTGTGCCTGGAGAAATATCGAGAACAGTTCGGACTGGGATTTGATCCCCAGCTTGCTGTAAATGTGTTTCTTATGGACTTTCACGGTTTCGGCAGGAATTTCAAGCTTACGGGCGATTTCCTTGCGGGAGCAACCACCGAGCATCCAGCGACAGATATCCGGCTCTCGGACCCTTCAGGCTGCGGGTGTTGACTGACGGATCGGCAGTTCGATCCGAAAGGTGGTTCCCACCCCGACTTCGCTGCGCACCGTAATGTCCCCGCGATGCTTTTTCACAATGCCGTAAGACAAGGACAGGCCCAGTCCTGTCCCTTGGCCGACCGGTTTTGTGGTGAAGAAGGGATCAAAGATTTTCGGCAGGCTTTCGGGCGCGATGCCGGAGCCGGTGTCCGCGACTTCGACCCAGACGTTTTCCCCGATAACGCCATTGCGCAGGGTGATGGTCCCGCGTTCGGGGCCCATGGCCTGGACAGCGTTGACGATCAGGTTCATCACCACCTGATTGATCTGCGAGGGCAGGCACTCGACGTCGGGAAGTACCTGGTACTCCTTGATCACGTCGGCCTTGTACTTGAGTTCGTTGGCGACAATGTTCAGCGTCGAATCGATACCCACCTGCAAATTGACCCACTGCCACTCCTGACGGGTATCCACGCGGGAGAAGTCCTTGAGGTCCCTGACGATTTGCCCGACCCGGTTGATGCCGTCCTTGGATTCCTTGATCAGCAGCGGAATGTCTTCACGCAGGAAGTCCAGCTCTACCTGCTTGCGCAGCGCTTCGAGATGATCGAGAAGCTCAGCGGAGCCAATGGCCGCCTCGGCCTTCTGATAGGCGTCGAGCACGTCCTGCAACTGCTTGAAGTAGCTATCCAGGGTGCCGAGGTTCGAAGAGATGAAACCGATGGGGTTGTTGATCTCATGGGCGACGCCGGCCGCCAGTTGCCCCAGGGACGCGAGTTTTTCCGACTGTACCAATTGGCTTTCGAGTTGCTTGCGCTCGTCGACTTCCTGCAGCAGTTCAGCGGTGCGTTGCTCCACCAGGTGTTCCAGGTGATGCATCTGGGTGCCGGCGCGCTCGGTCATGTCCCACTTGCTGGTCAAGGTGTTGGCCATCTGTTGGACTTCGATGTTGTCGAAGGGCTTTTTCAGGATCAGCAGCCGGTCGTGGGCCTGCAAGCGATTGAGCAGCTCATCCCAGGAATAGTCGGAATACGCGGTACAGACCACCACCTGCAAACGCGGATCGGTTTGCCATAAATGCTCGATGGTTTCGGCGCCGTCCCAGCCCTGAGGCATGCGCATGTCGACGAACGCCAGTGCATAGGGGCGGTCGTCCTGTCGGGCCTGGACCAGTTTGCTCAAGCCTTCCCGGCCACCATAGGCCGAATCCAGTTCGAAGCGGGGGCTCGTCGTTTTGACTTCGGCACCGAACAGCGCTGATTCCATCTCGTCCAGTTCGCCGTGTTGCGACGGCGCGGGTGTCAGGATCTTGCGAAAGTCCTCATGGATCGACGGCGTGTCGTCGATCAGCAGGATGCGCCGGTTCGCTGGGGCACTCATGTTTCACCTTCGGCGATTTTCAACGGGATTTTCAAGGTGAACAGCGCTCCTTTGCCCGGACCGTCGCTGTGGGCCGTCAGGTGGCCATTCATCTCGATGGCGGCCAGGGCACAGCTGTGCAGACCAAAACCGTGACCTTCCTTGCGGGTGGTAAAGCCGTGGGCAAAGATCCGGGTCATGTTTTCGGCAGAGATGCCTTCGCCTTCATCCTTGACGCTGACCTGAAGGATGGCGTCGTCGACCACCTTGACTCCAAGGGTCATTTCCCTGGGCCGGTCACTGAGCTCGGACATGGCGTATTTGGCGTTGCTGATCAGGTTGATCAGAATCAGCAACAACCGGTGTTTATCGCCCATTACTTTGGGCACCTCGGCGTAGTCCTTGACCACGGTGACGTGGTGGCGGGTCAGGGCGCCCGAGTTCATTCGCAGGGCGTCTTCGAGCAGTTCGCTGACCAGCAGCGGTTCCACCAGGTTGTTGGCGCCGGCATAGGACTGTTGAGTGGCAACAATGTCCTTGATGTGGTCGACGCTTTTACTCAATTGCGCCAACTCGTCGGTGATGCTCCGTTGCTCAACGGCAATGGCCTCCACCAGCTGATTGAGGTAACCGGGCAGCAATTTGCCTTTTTCGTCCTGGGTAATGAAGTGGCCAAGGTCGCCCTGGTGCTCGTTGATCAACTGCATCGCCTTGCCCAGCCCCAGCGCCTTGCTGGTGCGCAGTTTGCGGGCGACCAGGTCGGCGGAGATATTCACGCTGTTGAGCACATTGCCGACGTTATGCAGCACGTTGGTGGCGATCTCGGCCATCCCTGCCTGGCGCGCGGTATCCAGCAGTTCGCTTTGGGTGTCCTTGAGTTCGCGGGTGCGCTCTTCGACCCGTTGTTCCAGGCCTTCATTGGCCGCTTGCAGATCCCTGTTGACGCGGCTGATTTCCGCAAAACTGCGTAGCAGCCGCAGGCTCATATACAGCACCAGCAGCACCAGCAGCGCTGAAAACACCAGCATGTACAGGTGATATCGTTGCTGGTTCGCGTCGATTTGTTGCTCATCTCGATTGAACAGGTCGGTGATATCGTCCAGGCGCGAGGCCACCGGTATGGCTTCTATTCGCATCAGGAGGTTGTTGACGATCGGCTGTTCACGCAGGATCAACGCGATGTGATTGCCCAGCATATCCACCTGCCCATGAAACTCATTGGGCAAGCGCAGTTTGTTCACTGCCAGTTTGTTCTGGCCTACGAGAATGTCGGCGGCCCTTTCGGCGGAGGTGACCTGGGCAAATGCCAGACTGCTGAGCAACAGATCGTAGGTGTCGGTGGCGATGTTCTGCAGTTGCAGCTTGTCGCGGTCCGGGAGGCGGGCGAGCTGGTTCTGGATGTCATCTTCGGCGGTCGGCAAGAATGCCAGGGAGTTGCGCAATACCGCATTGTGGGACTTGAACTGCTCTACCAGACTGGCCTTTTTGCTGATCGACGTGAGGTAGGCGTCATAACGGGCCTGCCAGACGGCTGAGTCACTGCGATTGTGGCTGGGCTCGATACTTTCGAATTGCTTCCAAAGGCGAGTCATCTCGGTCAGGGGCGCGACCAGTGGATCGTAGTCGTGGCTGAGGGCGATCCTGGTCTTGAAAATCTCGGTTTCCCATTGTGCGTTGAGTTGCTTCATCCGGCCGATCAGGTCTCGAGCGTCGGGATAGGTCGAGGCCGGGTCGAAGCTGGACTTGATGTACAGGAACACCAGAGTGGACGCGAGCAGCAGGGTTATGCCGCTGAGCAACAGCAAACTGAGTCGACGGGACACTTTCATAACGGTTTGCCTCCCCACTCTCCGGTCAGGGTTCTGAGGAATTTGATGATAAGGGCCTTGTCCTCTGCGGAGGGAACGCGTCCCAGCTGGAACTTGAACATCACATCGACGGCGTCTTCGAGGGTTTTCGCGCTGCCGTCATGAAAGTACGGCGCGGTGACCGCGACGTTGCGCAGGCTGGGGACCTTGAACACATTGCGGTCCTGTTCATCCCTGGTCACCAGATAACGCCCAAGGTCCGACTCGGTCGGATGACCCCGCGCCTGGAAGTAATCGCCCATGACTCCGAACTTCTGGTACATGTTGCCGCCGATGTTCACCCCTTGATGGCAGGCAATGCAGCCGTAGTCCTTGAAGCGTTGGTAGCCGTACTTTTCATCGAGGCTGAGAATGTCGGTATTGCCCCGCAAGTACTGGTCGAAACGCGAGTTGGTGCTGAGTAGGGTGCGCTCGTAGGTGGCCAGCGCGTTTTGCACATTGGCTGCCGTGACGCCGTCGGGGTAAGCGTTGCCGAACGCTGAACGGTAGGCCGGGTCAGTGGACAGTGTTTGCACCACGTGTTCCCAATTGCTGCCCATTTCAGTGGGGCTTTGCACCACGTCGTGAGCCTGGTCCTCCAGGGTCGCGGCGCGGCCATTCCAGAACTGCCTGAAGTTCAGGCTGGCATTCAACACACTGGGGGTATTGATGGACAGTGGCTGGCCATTGAAACCGATGGAAAATGCCTTGTCGTCGGCCCCGCCTTTTTCCAGGTGATGGCAGCTGGCGCAAGACAGGCTGTTGTTGACCGATAACCGCGTTTCGTTGAACAGCTGACGACCCAGTTCGACACGCTGCGGGTCTTGCGCAGGCACCGGCGGCAACGGTTTGAGGGGGGCGTTCAGAGGCTCGGCGCTCGCTGTCAGGCAGAGTCCAAGCAGCAGCGTGGTAAGCAGCGTGAGTCCATAGCGCGACATCTGATGATTCCTTGGCTGGTTGCCTGCACCGTAGGGGCTACGGGCGCAGTGGCGTCTGCTGGCTGTCAGTGAGCAATTGCGCGAATTCCTGGGGGAGCACGGCTTTACTGAAGAAATAGCCTTGGCCTTCCTCACACTGAAGGGCTTTGAGGTGGTTCAGTTGTTCAAGGGTTTCCACCCCTTCGGCGATGACATTGAGGTCGAGGCTCTTGCCCAGGCTGATGATGGCGCTGACCAATGCGGCATCGTTGTTTTCGCTGCCCAGCCCGCGAATGAACGACTGGTCGATTTTCAGTACATCGACGGGGAATCGTCGCAGGTAGCTCAGGCTGGAATAACCGGTACCGAAATCATCGATGGCCAGGCGCACGCCCAAGGCCTTGATGGCGCGCAAGGTCTGCACGGTGGCCTCGACATTCTGCATCAGCACGCTTTCAGTGATTTCGAGTTCCAGCAGTGTGGGTTCGAAGCCGGTCTGTTTAAGGATCTGCACGATACCGTCGACAAAGTCGGGTTGACGGAAGTCGATGGCGGAAACGTTGACGGACATGCTGATCGGCGGCAATCCGGCCAGTTTCCAGGCCCGGGCTTGCTGGCAGGCCTGGGTCATGACCCATTTGCTCAGGGGAACGATCAGCCCGCTGTCTTCGGCCACCCTGATGAAGTCCGTTGGATACACCCAGCCGTGACCGGGCTTGAACCAGCGGATCAAGGCTTCCGCACCGACCACTTTACCCGAGCGCAGGTCCAGCTTTGGCTGGTAATGCAGGACGAATTCGTTGCGCTCCAGCGCCAGCCGGATACCGGACTCGGTGCTTTGCTGTTCACGGGCGCGCTGATTCATGTCGTCGATGAAAAAGCTGAAATTGTTGAGGCCGTTCTCCTTGACGTTGTGCATCGCGGTTTCGGCTTTTTTGATCAGCGGCACGGCATCGAAGCCATCGTCCGGGTAGATGCTGATGCCCAGGCTGGCGGTCACCCTCAGGTCATGGCCGGCAATGTGCTGCGAGGTGCTGACGGCTTTCAGCAGCTTTTCGGCAACCCCTTTGGTTTGCTGGGGATGGTGGATGTCCGCGAGGATCATCACGAACTCGTCGGAACCGTAGCGAAATACCGAATCGGATGCGCGCACCGCGGCCATGAGGCTCTGGCCGACCCGTTTGAGCATTTCGTCGCCAACCGGATGGCCGAGTGCGTTGTTGATGCGCTTGAAGCGGTCCAGCCCCAGAAACATCACCGCCAGTTGTTTGTCGTGTCGCCGCGAAAGGGCCAGGGACTGAGTCAGCCGATCACCCAGCAAGGTGCTGTTGGGCAGGCCGGTGAGTACATCGTATTGCAGCAGGTGGGAGACTTTGAGCAACTCCTGAACGCGGTCCTCGATGGTTCGCTCCAGGTTGAGCATTTTTATCGCAGCGTCCTGGGCCATCTGCCATTTCCAGGTCAGGGCACTGGCCATCTGGCGAATTTCCAGGCTGTCGAAAGGCTTTTTCAGCACCAGTAACTGGTCGCCGAACGCCAGGCGTTCGGCCATCGCTTCCCAGGTGTAGTCAGTGAAGGCGGTGCACAGTGCGATTTGCAGGTTCGGGTCGACCTCCCAGAGTCGCTCGATGGTTTCCAGGCCATCCCAACCCGGCGGCATGCGCATGTCGGTAAACGCCAGGGCATAGGGCCGGCCTTCGGCCTGGGCGCATTTGACCAGTTCCAGCGCTTCTTTGCCCTGGTAGGCGGAGTCGAGGAGAAACGTCGGGCGAGAGGGTTGTTGCGTGCCGAACAACGCCTCTTCGGCACCGGCCAGCGTCTGTTCGTCTGGCGCGTCGGGGCTGAAGATCTTGCGAAAGTCCTGATGGATCGAAGGCATGTCATCGATGATCAGGATGCGCCGGTTGGTGGGGGCGAGCGAGCGTTTCATCCCCGGTCCTCCGGTGGCTGAGGCGCATCTTCGAGCAGCGGGTTTGTTTTGCCGGGGAAGCTCGGTGGCACGATGCGGCCGGCCATCAGCAACGCCGCGGCCTGCTGGCTGCTGACGGCTTTGCTGAAGTAATAGCCCTGAGCGTTCATCGGCGAGCCGGTGGAGATCAGCGAGCTGCGTTGTTCCTGGGTCTCGACGCCCTCGGCAATGATGCCGATTCCTACTTCGCGGGCGAAATTGATGATCGCGCGCAGGGTGGTGGCGCTGGCGGGATCACGGATCGCGGTATCGATGAAGGCCTGGGCGAGTTTGAGGTGATTGACCCGATAGGTCTTGAGGTAATCGAACGAGGAGTACTCGGTGCCGAAGTCATCGATGGCGATTTTCACCCCCAGTTCACGCAAGCGCGGCAGCACATCGTTGTGGGTCCATTTGGTTTGCGCCAGCGTCGCTTCGGTGACGTCAAAGCGCAGGTCCCAGAGGCGGAGGTTCCACAGTGCAGTGGTGCGCAGCACGTCGTAGATCAGGTCCGAGCCGCTCTTGAGCTGGGCCAGCGAGAGCTTGATCGCAATCACCGGTGGCGCCATGCCCTCGTTGCGCCACTGATGCATTTGCTTGCAGGCACGGTCCAGCAACCAGTGCCCGAGCTCGATGATGACACCGGTTTTTTCCGCCGCGGGAAGAAACATGTCGGGCTCCAGCAATCCTCGCTCTGGATGACTCCAGCGAATCTGGGCTTCCATGCCGAGGATTTTCCCGGTGCTCAGGTCGACTTCGGGCAAGTAATGCAGTTCGAGCTGATCGCGCTCGATGGCGTGTTTCAAATCGTTGGCAATCGACACCCGGTCGAGGACTTCCTGATTGATCTCCTCGGAGTGGAAGTGGTACTGGTTGCGGCCCTTTTCCTTGGAGCGGTACAGCGCCATGTCGGCTTGAGCCAGCAGACCCTCGGCACTCAAGCTGCTACTGCTGTAAGTGCTGATGCCAATGCTGACCGACCCCCGCACGTTGTTGCCATCGAGCGTGTAGGGCTGCACCAGCTCATCGCGGACCTTGCCTGCCAGGGCTGCCGATTGTGTCGGGTCGCCGACGTCGAACTGCACAATGACAAACTCGTCGCCCCCCAGGCGTGCCACCATGTCGTTTTCACGGACGCAGGCCTTGATGCGTCGGGCGACCTCCTGCAACAGCAAATCCCCGATGGGATGGCCCAGGGTATCGTTGATGCGTTTGAAATGATCCAGGTCCAGGTAGAACACCGCGAATGGCGCCGCACCCCGACGCGCAGCCGCGAATGCCTGGTGCAGGCGTTCGAGGAGCGTTGCGCGATTGCTCAGCCCGGTCAGCCCGTCGGTGCGTGCGAGCAGGGCGATTCTCTCTTCCGCCACCTTGCGTTCAGTGATGTCGATGATGATGCCTTCGACTTCCAGCAAGCGCCCGTCGTTGTCCCGCACCGGCACGTAGCGGTTTTCGACCCAGCGCCAGTCGCCTGTGCCGGTGCGCAGACGAAACTCGATGGACGCCCCGGCGGCGTGTCGGTCCAGGACCCGGGCCATGGCGTCGTCGACTTTTCCCTGATCCTCCGGGTGAATCAGCTCCTGGACCCAGTTGGTCGACGCCACCAGTTTCGCCGGCACGTGACCGAACTTGGTGATGTTGTGGGAGATGTACATCAGCGGGAACGATGGCTCGCCCCGTAGCCGGTACAAAATGGTCGGGCTGTTCTGCACGATGATATTGGCGTCGGACAGCTCACGGGTTCGCTCTTCGACTGCCTGCTCCAGCAGGTTCATCTTCAGTGCGGCGTCTTCGGTCATTTGCCATTTGACGGTCAGGGCGCTGGCCATCTGACGGATTTCGATGGCATCGAAGGGCTTCTTCAGGATCAGCAGGCGATCACCCAGTTCCAGCCGTTCGGCGATATCGTCCCAGGAGTAGTCGGAATACGCGGTGCACAGCGCGATTTGCAGCTTCGGATCGACCTGCCAGAGCCGCTCGATGGTTTCCAGGCCGTCCCAGCCCGGCGGCATGCGCATATCGATAAAGGCCATTGCATAAGGAAGGTCCTTGGCCAGGGCGGACTCGACCTTGCCCAAGGCTTCCAGGCCCTGAAAGGCGCTGTCGAGTACGAAGCCCCGGTCCGAGGTCACCACTTGTGTGCGGAACAGGGTTTTTTCGGCATTGTTTGGCGCATCGTCCCCGAACGGGTGCGGGCTGAGGATCTTGGCAAAATCCTGATGGTTGGACGCGGTGTCATCGACGATCAGGATCCGTCGATTGCTTCGTGCAAGCGGTGCCTTCATGGCAATGCACCGTTGCAGGTGGTCCATCGCTGCGTTGTATTCATGTGGCATCCCTTCCTGATCACAGGCAGATGTTGGATCCAGGCCCTCAGAGCATAGTCCGCTGTATCCGAATTCGCTGCCCGCTGCGTGGCAAATCTGTTGCGAGCAGTGCTGAAAAACCGTCTAGCCTGAAGTTCAGGCCCATGGAGTAGGGGACATTCCCTTGTGTGCTCATGAAACGATGGGGCGGTTTCAGATGAGGTCATGCCATGGATGAACTGCTTAAACCCCGAGTGCTGCTGGTTGATGACGAGGAACCGATCCTCAACAGCCTGCGTCGGCTGTTGCGCGGCCAACCCTATGAAGTGCTGCTGGCCGCAAGCGGCGCCCAGGCATTGGAGATCATGGAGAGGAAACCGGTTGATCTGGTGATGACCGATGCACGCATGCCGGGTATGGACGGTGCGACCCTGCTGGCGCACATCCACGAACGGTATCCCGATACAGTGCGCATCCTGCTGACCGGGTATGCCGACCTCTCGATGATCATCAAGGCAATCAATGAGGGAAAGATCCACCGTTACATCAGCAAACCCTGGAACGACGAGGAACTGCTGCTGACGTTGCGCCAATCTCTGGCGTATCAACACTCCGAGCGCGAACGGCTGCGTCTGGTGCAGTTGACGTGGGATCAGAACGAGGAGTTGAAGCTGCTCAACGCGACCCTGGAGAAACGTGTCGCGGCGCGTACTGCCGAGCTACAGCAGACCGCCGACATGCTCGATCTGGCCTACGAAGAGCTCAAACACAGCTATGTCACCGGCACCGAGGTCTTTTCGTTGCTGGTCAACCTGCGTCTGCCCCCTGCCAAGCAAACCAACCGACAGATCATCGATCTGGTGCGTATCTACAGCCGGGCCCATGGACTGGACGAGGCCAGCAGCCGGGACCTGACCATGGCCGCGGCGCTTTACAACATCGGCAAGTTGAGCTGGACCGACAGCATGATGACAACGCCTTCGGACCTGCTGCATCACACCGAACGGGAGCTGTATCGTGGTTATCCGAAACAGAGCGAATCACTGCTGATGACCCTGGAGCCGATGAAGGATGCCGCACGCCTGATCCTGCACCATCAGGAGCGCTGGGACGGCAGCGGGTTTCCCGACCGTCTCAAGGGCGAGGCGATCCCTTTGGGTTCGCGCCTGCTGAAACTGGCCGTGGACTTCGTCGAATTGCAGCGCGGACTGATCCTTGAACGGCACATGAACAGCGATGAGGCGTTGGTGTTCATCCGCAAGCACAGCGGGCGTTTCTACGACCCGGAGCTGGTGGAGGATTTCGTTCGGGTCTGCGCCATGTACCTGCGTGATGTCACGCTCGGCGATCCGACGGTCAAGGTGCTGACAACCCGCGATCTGGCAGCCGGGATGGTGCTGGCGCGCAACCTCAATGCCGACAACGGTATGTTGCTGCTCAATGCCGGCAAGGTACTCAATGGTCCGCTGGTGGAGAAACTCATCGCCTTTGAAGCCATGGAGGGCGCCAGGTACAGCGTATTTGTCCATGTGCCCGAAGAACCGAAAACGGCTATCACCGCGTAGGAGCTGCCGCAGGCTTCGCCAGCTCCTGCGCGGCGGGGGCTTTTCGAGGTGACGTGGAGCCTGTGCTCATGTGATCCTTGCGCCTTTTGTTCAGGACCATTGTTGATCCATGACGTTTTCATCCGCTGTTTCACCGCGCATTATCCGCATCGCCGCTGCCCTGTTGATCGGACCGGACGGCCAAACCCTGCTGGTGCGCAAGCGCGGGACCCAGGCCTTCATGCAACCGGGCGGCAAGATCGAGGCCAGCGAGCAACCGGTCGATGCGCTGGCTCGCGAGCTGGAAGAAGAACTGGGGTTGATCATCGACACCACTCAAGCGAACTATCTGGGCCGGTTTTCTGCACCTGCCGCCAATGAGCCGGGGTTTATGGTCGAGGCCGAAATTTTTCAGTTGAATATCCGGCAACCCGTCACTCCGGCGGCAGAGATCGAAGAAGTGCTGTGGGTCGATCCGCATAACGTGGTCGATGTCACGCTGGCGCCATTGACACGGGACCTGATCCTGCCGTTTTATCGAGCCTCTCTAACGACTTCGGCCTGAACCCCATGGTGATCCAACGACTCGATGCCAGCCATGCGCTGGCTTACCGGGCGCTGATGCTTGAGGCCTATGACCGCCATCCGCAGGCGTTCACCTCCAGCGTCCGCGAGCGTGCGGCGATGCCGCTGAGTTGGTGGGAATCACGATTGACCAGCTCGCTGGACGTGCTGTTCGGCGCGTTCGAGGCGGGCGAACTGGTGGGCATCGTCGGCCTGGCCCTTGAGTCACGGGAAAAAGCCCGACACAAGTCCACGCTGTTCGGTATGTATGTGTCAGACAAGGTCAGGCAGCGCGGGCTGGGTCATGAACTGATTCAGGCGATTTTCATTGAGGCGCGGGCCCGGCCGGGGTTGAAGCTGATTCAACTGACCGTCACCGCTGGCAATGACGCTGCATTGGCCTTGTACCAGCGTTGTGGTTTCGTGCAGTTCGGGCTCGAACCGTTGGCGGTGCGGGTGGGCGAGGAGTACTTCGACAAGATTCACATGTGGCGCGAGATCTGAAACCAACGCGATTACCTGTGGGAGCGGTGTTGCCCGATCCATGTGTTTCAGCGCACCGCGCTGACCCCATCCAGGGTCGAGAACGAGGTGTCCTTGGCTGTCAGCAGGAAGTCGCGCATGTAGGGCGCGTCGAGCATGTCGGCGCGGATGGCGGCGTACAGCGTGGCAAACAAACCTTTCTCACCAAGGCGCTTGGCCTTCACGTAACCCCGTGAGCTGTACTCGTGCAGTGCCCAATGCGGCATGCCACACACACCACGACCGCTGGCTACCAATTGCATCATCATCACCGTCAGTTCCGAAGTACGAACTTGCGCCGGTTCGATGTCGGCCGGCTCCAGGAAGCGGGTGAAGATGTCCAGTCGATCCCGTTCCACCGGGTAGGTGATCAGGGTTTCGCTGAGCAGGTCTTCCGGGACGATGTACGGCTTGCTCGCCAACCGGTGCTGGTTGGCCACCGCAAGCATCGCTTCGTAGGTGAACAACGGCACGTAGGTAATCCCGGCCAGCTCCAGCGGGTCGGACGTCACCACCAGGTCCAGGTCGCCACGGGCCAGGGCCGGCAGCGGGGCGAAGGAGAAGCCCGACGCCAGGTCCAGTTCGACTTCCGGCCAGGCATCGCGGAACTGGTCGATGGTCGGCATCAGCCACTGAAAGCAGCTATGGCATTCGATCGCCATGTGCAACCGTCCGGCGGTGCCACCGGCCAGTCGTGCGATGTCGCGCTCGGCACCGCGCAGCAGCGGCAGGGTCGCATCGGCCAGTTGCAACAGGCGCAGGCCGGCGCTGGTGAAGCGCACCGGTTTGGTTTTGCGCACGAACAGCGGCATGCCCATGCGCTCTTCCAACTCCTTGAACTGGTGGGACAGGGCGGACTGGGTCAGGTGCAGACGGTCGGCGGCTTCGACCAGGCTGTCGGCTTCGCGCAAGGCGTGCAGAGTCTTCAGGTGACGGATTTCGAGCACCGGGGTCTCCATGAGTAAATTTTATGACCAACACGAAAAGGTTGAGTTTGTCTCATGTTGGGTGGGCTGTCGACAATAGGGCCATCTTTTACTCAGGAGTTACACGCCATGGCCTTGGCCCACACACTCGGTTTTCCACGTATCGGCGCCGACCGCGAACTGAAAAAAGCCCTCGAATCCTATGGGAAGGGCGACCTCGATCAGGCCGGTTTGCACATCGTCGGCCGTGAACTGCGGGCCAGACACTGGCACGTGCAGAAAGACGCCAGCATCGATCTGCTGCCCGTGGGCGACTTCGCCTGGTACGACCAGGTACTGACGCACTCGCTGACCTTCGGCGTGATCCCGGAGCGCTTCGACAGTACCCGAGATGCTCAGGGCCTGCCGACCCTCGACACCCTGTTCGCCATGGCCCGTGGCGCCAGCGCGACCTGCTGCGGCGGCGAACCTGCCAAGGCGCAATACGCGCAGGAACTGACCAAGTGGTTCGACACCAACTACCACTACCTGGTCCCGGAATTTACCGCCGACCAGCCATTCAAACTGAGTTGGGCACAACTGTTTGACGAAGTCGATGAAGCCCACGCCCTCGGTCACACCGTCAAACCGGTGATCATCGGCCCGCTGACTTACCTGTGGCTGGGCAAGGTTAAAGGCAACGACTTCGACAAGCTCGACCTGCTCGAACGCCTGCTGCCGCTCTACGGCGAGATCCTCAATCGCCTCAAGGCCCAAGGTGTGGAGTGGGTGCAGATCGACGAGCCGATCCTGACCCTCGACCTGCCGCAAGCCTGGAAAAACGCCTTCGAGCGCGCCTATCACATTCTTCAGTACTCGCCGCTGAAGAAACTGGTGGCCACCTACTTCAGTGGTCTGGAAGACAACCTCGGGCTGGCCGTGAGCCTGCCGGTGGACGGCTTGCACATTGATGCCGTGCGTGCGCCGGAGCAATTGGGTCAGGTGCTCGACCGTCTGCCGACCTACAAAGTGCTGTCGGTGGGCCTGATCAACGGTCGCAACGTCTGGCGTTGCGATCTGGAGCAGGCGCTGGCACAGCTCAAACCGGTGCAAGAGCGTTATGGCGAGAACCTGTGGGTCAGCAGTTCGTGCTCGTTGCTGCACAGCCCGGTGGACCTGAACCGCGAAGACGCACTCGACGCCGAGCTGAAGAGCTGGCTGGCATTCGCGGTGCAGAAGTGCGGTGAAATCGCTGTGCTGCGTGATGCGCTCAATGATCCGCAAGCGCCGAAGGTCCAGGCTGCGCTGGCACAAAGCCGTGCGATGCAGGTCAGTCGTGCGCAGTCGCCACGTATCCACAAAGCCGAGGTGCAGGCGCGCATCAGGGCCATTCGCGACACCGACAGCCAACGCCACTCGCCGTTTGCCAAACGTATCGGAGTGCAACGCGCACGCCTGCAACTGCCGGCATTCCCGACCACCACCATCGGCTCGTTTCCACAGACTGCGTCGATCCGTCTGGCGCGCCAGTCGTTCAAGCAGGGCAAGCTTTCGATCAACGATTACACCGACGCCATGCACAGCGAAATCCGCCACGCGGTGCAAATCCAGGAACGCCTGGGGCTCGACGTGCTCGTGCACGGTGAAGCCGAGCGCAACGACATGGTCGAGTACTTTGCCGAACAACTGGACGGCTACCTGTTCACCCGTTTTGGATGGGTTCAGAGCTACGGTTCGCGTTGTGTGAAACCGGCGATCATCTACGGTGACCTGAGCCGTCCGAAGGCCATGACCGTCGACTGGATCGCTTACGCCCAGAGCCTGACCGACAAGGTCATGAAAGGTATGCTGACCGGTCCCGTGACCATGCTGATGTGGTCGTTCCCGCGTGAAGACGTATCCCGCAAGGTTCAGGCGCAGCAGTTGGCACTGGCCCTGCGCGATGAGGTGCTCGATCTGGAGCAGGCCGGGATCAAAGTCGTCCAGATCGACGAAGCCGCGTTCCGTGAAGGCTTGCCGCTGCGCCGGGCGCAATGGCAGGAATACCTGGAGTGGGCGGTGGAGGCGTTCCGCTTGAGCGCGTCGGGTGTTCGGGATGAAACTCAGATCCACACCCATATGTGCTACAGCGAATTCAACGACGTGATCCAGTCCATCGCGGCCATGGACGCTGACGTGATCACGATCGAAACCTCGCGTTCGGACATGGAGTTGCTGGAAGCCTTCGAGGCCTTCGACTACCCGAACGATATCGGCCCGGGCGTCTATGACATCCACTCGCCACGGGTGCCGAACACGGCCGAGATGGTCAAGTTGATGAGCAAAGCCGTGAAGCGGATTCCGGCGCAGCGGTTGTGGGTCAATCCCGATTGCGGGTTGAAGACCCGGGCGTGGCCGGAGACTGAGGCCGCCTTGATCAACATGGTGGCGGCCGCCCGGCAGCTGCGCAGTCAGTTGACGTAATACAAAACCTGTGGGAGCTGGCTTGCTCGCGAAGAGGGCGTGTCAGTCGACATCAATGTTGCCTGACGCACCGCATTCGCGAGCGAGCCCGCATGGATTGCTCCTGATTACCTGAAATCGAGGCTAGCCGCTCCTTTCAAGCCTCACAGATTTTCGAAGTGCGGCAGCGCCGCCGATCTTTTGCCGATGCCGGCGTAAGGCAGGTCGGCGTTGTCAGCGTGGGTCAGGAAACGGTGTTCCGGCAATTTCAAATGGGCTTTCTCGAAGGCGGCAAATGCCGGCGCTGCCATGGAATAGTGGAAGTGGGCATACCACAGTACCTTTGGGGGATTGGGCGTCAGGTCCCAGACTTCGTACTCCTGCATATAGTCGATTCGGCCATCCCGGCGTTTGCCGAGGTTTTTGATCGGGCTGGCTTTACGAATCTCGACAACCTCTTGCGTGACGAGGTCGTCCAGCATGCCATCGGTGGGTTTTTTGCTCAGCAGCGATTGACGGGTTCGCATGGCACGACCGGTGGCGATCAATTCGGCGGCCTTGTCGCGCAGCTGTGCAATGAGGGTGTTTTGTGGGGAAAGCGCTTCAATGTCGCGAGCGCGATGGGTGAGCTCATTTGCTTCTTTGAGCATCATCTCCTCCAGCTCGACAGGGAGCATGCCCTGGGTCGCGTAGGCCTGAACCTTTGCTTGATAGGTCGCTTGCGACTCCAGTTTCTGACGGGCCTCCATCACTAATGAATCAAGGTTTCTTTGCACGGGCGCGACCGGCTGTTGCCGCGGGTTCTTCAGACGATACCGGCCGTTGGTTGCGGGCTCCCAGATCTCTGTGAAGCCGTCTCGGCCGGTCAGGGTGTATTGCCGCTGTTGAGTCGCCGGCTCCCAGTGCTCCACCCCGATCAGCAGTTGGTCGTTTTCGGTGGTGAACACTTTTTTGCTGATGGTGCCCGCCGGGGCAGGATGCTGCGTGATGTCGAGCGCCTTGCGTGCTCGCTCGGTCATTTTTTCGATGCCGTCCAGCAAGGGTGGCACGGAGTCCAGATGGAAGTGCTGTGGATAACTGGCGGTCCAGGCATTCATTGCACGACGAAACTGGTCGTACTGCTCGATGCAGTCTTGAAGTATCCGGTTGCGTTGAGCCCTGGTCGCAGTCACTTCCGACAGACTGAATTGCGTGAACAACGCCCGGTCGACTTCGGTTCTTTTGACTCGTGCCTGGCCTTGAAGAATGAACCAGGACACCTCGTTGGTGGTGTCGTAGCGCGTCACCGTTTCCAGCAGGTTGCCCGTTCTCAAATAGAGAATATTTGCCTCATTGAGACGCCCGTTCAACATTGTGACTTCCGGAGTCAACTGCGCTTTTTGTAACCGGACGCTGATGCGTTGATACCAGTGGTTGAGGTCACGCATCAGGGACTCGATCGTGTCGAACTCTTTCAGCATTTCCAGTCGCAGCTTGCGGATGTCTTCCAGTACACGCAGCCGTTTGGCAAGGTCGGTTGCAGGCATCGCATCGAGACTTTCCGTCAGTGCATCGATACGATCCATCAAGGGCTCGACCCGATGATTGGCGATGAACAGCCGTTGCTTGTACCTGTCGGCCATCAACAAGGCGCCATTGCTTTGAAAATCCACGAGCACGCGCCGCTTGTTGCCGTGGGTAAGCGGAAGCAGATCAGACAGTGTTTGAAAGTGCCGGTTGGCCAATTCGATGTCGCCGATGCAGGCTGTATCAACCGCCTGGGCCAGATTCGCACGCCGATCCGCAGGTGCCGCGTTATAGGTGGCCAGTGCGGCGTCAGTGCGCTTTACCCGTGCATCGATTTGCAGGGCGATGTCATCGGCGGTCTCGGTCAGTGCATGATGACGGCGAAGCGCCTGATCGACCCACCAGCGTGGCAGCCGTTCGCGGATGGCGGCGGGCCACAGAGGATCCAGTGCATCGGCCATGTGCCCGAGCAGGTTTCCGCCGCCGAGCCCGCCGCCTTCGAAAGTCGTCCCGTAGACGCCGAACCAGGTATCCCACTTGCCTGTTTCGTCCAGGGCAATGGGTTGCTTGTAGGTTTTGCGGCTGTTGCCGGTCAGGCGCCAGTTGCGTGAGTCGTTGCTCCATTCAACCTGGAATATGCGGCCCTGCCGGACGATGAAGTCACCGTCGGCATGGCGGTAGACCTGGCGGTAAACGCCATGGGTCGCCGGTTGCAGTCCGTTCAGCGAAAGGGGTTTTTCGTACTCGTAGCCGGCGAAGCGCGCGACCACATGCCGGGCGTGGCGCATGGACGGCGCCTGCAATGCGGCGGCACTGGCGGACAGTGCACGAAGCTGGCGGGTGCGCGTCAAGGTGCGAGCGGTCGAGCCGATTGCGGAGGCGATGGCGTCCCCCGGCAGCAGGTCCATCGCTGCATCAATCAATGACAACAGCACCGAAACCAGTTCGGCCACCCCGTCCCCCACTTCACCGCGCAAGAAGGCCGCCACCGCCTGGTTTGCAGCGGTCCAGGCATCGTAGAGGGCGACTGCCGTACCGATAATGGGCAGCAACCCGATGGCCATTTTGATGTAGGCGAAGGCGCGCGGGCCTTGCAGTGCGTAGCGCTCGAGATACAACGCACTGTTGGAGCGGGACGTGCCGCGATGGGCTTCGATCAGGCGCCCCATATGGGCATCGAGCAGATGGGCAGCCAGTGAAGTGGTGGAAGGCCAGGCTGTTCCGACACCGATCATGGCGTCGAAATGTTTGAGTTGCGCGTCATTGAGCCGGCTGACATGGGCCCGGACGTCGCCCAGCAGAGCGCGACCGGCGAGATAGCTGATCATCGAGTCTTGCGCGCACAGATTGAACAGCGCCTTGCGCGCGGCTTCCAGGCTGTCGTAGCGACGCAGGAACCGGTCGTCAGGGCTGTCGGGGGTATAAAGCAGCGTTACTCCGCTGACCAGCTCCTGGATGAAAGTCACGCCGGAGAGGGTGACACCGACTTCGTTCGGCGTGTCCTTGCCACCCGCAGTCAAGTAGGCCGGGAGTATCGCCACGCGCTTGCCGCCGGCGCGCCAGGCTTGCGGGGTATTGGCATCGATGGCGATGTTCAGGATGTGCAAATCGTTCTGGCTGATCTGTTTTTGCAGGCGCGCAAACTCGCCCTGTAACTTGAGTATCAGACGCCAGGGTTCGATCAGGCATTCTCGACGATGCTCATTCACGAGCGCCGGCTCGTCTGCCGAGCCCATGAACGCACGCTGGATCTGCTTTTCGTAAGCTTTGGGCAAATCCAGCTCGGGGAGCGTCTTGCGCAGGTAGGTCAGGTTAATGCCGTTGAGCAGCTTGATACGTTCCTGCGCAACGGCCGCCGTGACCTCCAGACGCATAAAGACCAGTCGTTGCGAAACCGTGTCCTGTTGCACCGAATGGACATTGTCGAGGTTGAGCTGGGCCAGGTCCTCAAGCGACATTTTGCTGGACTGGGCGCTGGCCACCATGACGGACGTTTCTACCTTCCCGGCTGGTGTTGTGGAGTATCGCTTTTCCCACGTGACGGAATCGGGCAGTTCCAGTTGCACATCGAAATGGCCCTTGATGTTGAAGTCTTTGCGCAGTCGGGCTTGCAGGTGTCGTCGGGTGAAGTCATTACGTGGCTCGAGGATGACCGTCATCAACTCGTGACTGCGGTGCATGGCCCCGATATACGCCAGGACCAGACGCTTGAGTCCGCTGCGTTCGGTCGCTGACAGTTTGGCGAACAAGTCCGGAAGACGGGTGGCCAGTGTGGCGCTACGGTCCTGCTCCAGTTCATGCGCGAAAGCCAGGCTTCGGGCGGCATGCACCGGCACCTGCAGGGCGGCAACTGTGCGTTTGCGCAACGTTTCGAGTTGCTCGGTCAGCTGTGGCTGCTGGTCGGTCCCGGCATTGCGCTGGCGTATCCCGGCGGCCTGGACTTCGAAATCACTGTTGATCTGATTCAGCGCATATTGCAGCGGATCGCCACTGATTTTTTTCAGCAGCAGTGCCAGGTGGCTGTCGTTGTCGCCTATCTTGAACAGCTGTCGTTCAAGCTCCCGTCGATTGGCGAACCGTTGCAGACCGCCCCCGGCCCCAGGCCAATAGAGCAGCCCGCTGTGAGGGGAATGGCCATCAAGCAGCGCGTCTGCGTGGGTCATTACAAACGGACCGTTGAGTGCCTGGGTGTTGACCCTGGATTGCTCGCTGTCCTGTCCGGTCAACGACAGGGTCAGGCTGGCCGCTACCCGGTCGGAGTCAGGATCGTCAGGCGTGTCGAGCAGCGCCTTGAGCAGGCTGGATTCTTCATCGTTCAGTTGCTTGAGTGCCAGTTGAATCCCGGCCTCGGCGTGCAGCCCGTCCTTGTGGGCTTGATGCAGCGCTGTGAACTCCCGATTCCAGGTGGCGACGTCGAGTGACCGTTCCCGGTAGAGCATGGCAGAAGCGGCCTTATCGGCGGCGTCCTCGGCGTCTTCCAGTGTCTTTTGCAGATTCCTGAGCACTTTCAGGTCGTCGTTAGCGCCAGCCTCTCTTTGTAATGCTTCGAGCCTGTCGCGTTGCGCGTGCGAGGCGGCCTGGCGCTGAGCCCAGGGAATATCGGGGTACAGACTGCCGAACAAGGACTGTTCGTCACTGTCACCCGCAGTCGCGCCGACTTCCGCCGGTTCAAGACTGGGTGGTGCGGCAAACACCGGGCTATCGCTGCGCTGCCGATCAATGCTGTCCGCGTACACCAAGGCCCGGGCGCCCTGTTCGGCCAGTCCGGGCTTTCCAGCGGAACCGTTGCGCAAGGCTGCGAGCTGGGCCATTTGCTGATGGTCCAGCCATTCGGTCATGCCCGCCGACAACGGCAGGGCTCGGGTGCTGTATTGAAAACCCATGTCAGTGCCGGGCAGACCGGAGGGGACGAGGGCCTGCTCAGTCAGCCATGCCTCCATGTCACTGCGCTTGGCGAAGGCTTTGAGCGCCACCGGCCGGCACGGCAGGTACAACAAGTGTTCGACCGGTGCCTTGTCGCCGACGCTGATAACCCACGCGGCAGGTAACTTCACTCGACTGTTGTTGCTCAGTACCAACTCCAGTCGTTCGCTGCGAATGGGCTGGTTATCCAGACGCACGGTCGTCGCTGTCGCGTCCATCAGCAACCACAGCGGTTTCAATTGTTCGGCATTCAGGGTGCGTTCGGCGAAAGCCCGTTGAGCCGTCGCTTCGAAATGATTGCGGTACAGCTGATTGGCGCATTCACGGCGGGATACCGGCGTGCCGGGGGCGCGAGCGTCCCAGTACGCGTTCCAGCGTTCGCTGATGAATGGCTCCACGTCCAGCGCCTTCAGGCGTCCGAGCAGTTGCAGCGGTGTGAGGGCGAAGAGGGCATGGGACGTGGCCAGGCCGACGACCCGGCAGCGTTGGTCCAGCGTGCTGTCGAGCTCAGGATGCTGGAAGACAAACGCAAAGGCATCCGTGAGCAGAATGAACCGCTCGGAATGTTCATCGGTGGCGGAGAACTGCAGACCCACCCCGTGACCGTCCAGGTCCAGCTGTTGTTTCAGCAAACGCTCGAGCGAATCGCGGGTGGACGGTACGCCGGCGAACAGCTCACGCAACCCCTCGCCGCTCTCGCGCCAACGGGCCGAGGCGCTGTGGCGCAGGTTTTCGTCGTAGCTGTTCGGCAGGGCCGATGAGGGCGGCAGGATGATCGGTACAGGGGCAGGGAGGTCGGCGAAAAGTCTATCGGTCATGGGGTATGGCTCAGTGTGGGGGAGCGGTAAGTCCGCTCCATGAACGAGCCATTTAAGAAAACTCTGGAGGAGCTTTGGCACTACATAGTTACTGCAACAACCACTCAGCGATATTCATCAAACTGTCACGCAACTGTGGCAGCGCGCTTTAACAAAGTTCATCAGACTCGCGCTCTACTGGAGTTCTGCGTTTCGGTGTTTTTCATGCGGGTACGATTTTTTTCTGCGGCGGTCTTTCTCGCCACGCTGCTGTTGGGCTTGCCGTCTTTGGCGGCGTCGCGTTGCGACGTCAATGTTCCGACCGAGCGGGTCGATCTGGCGCAGGTGAGCCTGGCGTATCAGAGCATCGGTCGTGCGTCCGATCCTGCGTTGCTGCTGGTGATGGGCCTGGGTGGGCAGTTGATTCACTGGCCCGACGAGGTGGTGGTTGCCCTGTGCGAGCAGGGTTTTCGGGTGATTCGCTACGACAATCGCGATGTCGGTCTGTCGACCTGGCGTCAACTGCCGGCCAACGCCAACCTGCCCTTTGAGGTACTGCGCTACAAGCTCGGATTACCGGTAGCGGCGCCGTACACCCTGACCGATATGGCCGACGACGCGCTGGACCTGATGGATGCGCTGCACGTGGAGCAATTCCATGTGCTGGGCGCGAGCATGGGCGGGATGATCGCCCAGCACATGGCGGCCATGGCGCCACAGCGGGTCGAGAGCCTGACGCTGATCATGACCAGTTCCGGTGCTGAAGGGCTACCGGCGCCGAACGCGGCGCTGGTGCAATTGCTTTCGCGGCGCAGTGCACCGAACCGAGAGGTGGCGCTGGAGCAACAGGCTGATCTGCTGGCCGCGCTGGGCAGCCCGCAGGTGAGCGATGATCGTCAGGCGCTGTTGCATCAGGCGGCGGTGGCGTACGACCGGGCGTTCAACCCCGACGGCGTGAAACGCCAGATCATGGCGATCCTTGCCGAACCGAGCCGGGTGGCGTTGCTCAACCAGTTGCGGGTGCCGACGCTGGTGGTGCATGGCACTGCTGATCCGTTGTTGCCGGTGATGCACGGCATTCACCTGGCGGCGCATATCCAGGGCAGTCAGTTGAAGCTGATCCCGGGGCTGGCCCATCGTTTTCAGGAGGCGTTCAAGGCGCCGTTGCTGGCGGCGGTGTTGCCATACCTGCAAACCCACCGTGAAGACACCTCGCATTGGGCGCAGATCGATTCGGTGCGGGCACCGAATCTGTTGTAACGAGAAGATCAAAAGATCGCAGCCTGCGGCAGCTCCTACGCCGACCGTGTACACCCGCGTTCCTCCCCTGTAGGAGCCTGCGATCTTTCTCTTGACGTGACGCTCAGCGAACGATCTTGTCCACATGAATCCCGAGTTTCTTCAGTCGATACCAGAAGCTGCGCTCCGAGATACCGATCAGTTGCGCGGCGGCCGCTTGCACGCCATTGCTTTGTTGCAAGGCCGCCAGGATGTAGCTTTTTTCGACTTCGGCCAGTGCGGCGTCGAGGTCGGGTGGCACGCCGGTGCCTTCATGGAGGACCGTGCTGGTGCCGTCGCCGGAGCGTCTTGAGGCAAACAGATAGGCCGGAAGATCGTCTTCCTCGATGACGGCGCCCGAGGCCACGATGGTGGCCCGTTCAACGCAGTTTTGCAGTTCGCGGATGTTCCCTGGCCACGAGTAATGGGTCATGGCTTGCAAGGCCTGCGGGCTGAAACCGTTGATGCGTTTGCCGGCGGTGGCCCCCATGGTGTGGGCGAAGTGTCGGGCCAGGGGGGCGATGTCTTCGACCCGCTCACGCAAGGCGGGCAGGGGAATCGGGAACACGTTGAGGCGATAGTAGAGGTCTTCGCGAAACTCTTTGTTGGCCACCGCTTTCAGCAGGTTTTTGTTGGTGGCGGCGATCACGCGCACATCGACTTTGCGCTCGCGTGGGTCGCCCACCGGCTCGATGACTCGTTCCTGCAGCGGCCGCAGGATTTTTGCCTGCAGGGCCAGCGGCATGTCGCCGACCTCGTCGAGGAACAGCGTGCCCTTGTCGGCCTGCATGAAGCGCCCGACCCGGTCGGCCACCGCGCCCGTGAAGGCGCCTTTGCGATGGCCGAACATTTCACTTTCCAGCAACCCTTCGGGGATCGCCGCACAGTTCACCGCCACGAAGGGTTTGTCGGCACGGTTGCCGTGTTTGTGGATGGCCCGGGCGACCATTTCCTTGCCGGTGCCGCTTTCGCCGGTGAGCAGGATGGTGGCGTTGCTTTCGCGCACCGAATCCACCGCTTGCAGCACGCGGCGGAAGGTCGGGCTGTCGCCCACCAGGCTGTCGATCTGCGCGTGCTCGTCGAGCTCGGCGCGCATGCGCTGGTTGTCTTTGAGGATGTCGCGAAATTGCAGGGCCTTGTTGACGGTGATGTCCAGCTCATCGATGTCGAAAGGCTTGGCAATGTAGTCGAAGGCACCGTTGCGCATCGACTGCACGGCGTTTTTCACCGTGCTGTAGGCGGTCATGACGATCACCGGCAGTTGCGGGTAGCGGACTTTGACTTCCGCGAGCAGTTGCGGGCCATCCATGCCGGGCATGCGCCAGTCGCTGATCACCAGGTCGATGTCTTCCTGTTCCAGCACCTTGAGCGCGTGCAGGCCATTGCTCGCGGTGAACACCTGGAGGTCGTTCTGGTTCAGGGCCGACGCCAGTAAGTCGCAGAGCTTGGGCTCGTCATCGACTACCAGAATGTTATGCGTCATCACTGTCCTCGTCGTCGCTGTCGTCATCTTCGCCGTTGGCGGGAATGTACAGGCTGAAGGTGGCGCCGGCATCTTTTTCGCTGACGCATTCAATCCGTCCGTCATGGTTTTCCATGATCGAGAAGACTTTTGCCAGCCCAAGACCCGTACCTGAGGCCTTGGTGGTGACGAACGGTGTGAAGATACGCTCGATCATGTCCGGTTCGATGCCTTGACCGGTGTCGGATACGCTAATGACGGTGTACTGCGCTTCGCTGGCGATGCCCAGGGTCAGGCGACCGCCGTCGGGCATTGCGTCAATGGCATTGATCACCAGGTTCAGGCAGGCCTGTTTGAGTTGTCGGGCGTCGGCGTACATGGTCGCCGCTGGCGCGTTGTCTTCGATCCGGGCGTCGATGTTGTGAGTCGCCAGTTCCGGGGCGCAGAATCCGATCAGATCATCGACCAACGGTCGTACCAGTTGGGTGGAACGCATAGGCGCACTGGGTTTGGCGAAGTCGAGGAATTCGGTGATCAGGTCGTTGATCCGGCTCACCTCGCTGACCACGTATTCCAGATGCCGCTTGTCGGTCTCGGGCAGGTCGGCGCGTCGGTGCAGCAGTTGGGTCGCGGTTTTGATGATGCCCAGCGGGTTGCGGATTTCATGGGCCAGGCCCATGGCCACTTCCCCGAGCGCATGCAAGCGATCGCGGCGGCGCAGTTGCGATTCCAGGTGCTGCAACTCGCCCAGACGTTCGGTCATGTGGTTGAAGCTGCTGCTCAATTCGGCCAGTTCATCGCTGCCGGTGACCGGTATCCGCTGGCGATAATCACCGTCGATCACCGCCCGTACGCCTTTGGAGAGGTTGCGCAAGGGTTGGCTCAGGCGTTGGGAGACCAGCCAGCCGACGCACAGCGACAGGGCCGAACCCAGCAGGAAGATGGCCAGGAACAGGTTGGTCTGGTTGACCAGCCCCACCAGGCTGCTGTGGCGCAGCAAGCCGCTGAAGATAACCCCTTGCAGCTCACCGTTGTTGTTGAGAATCGGTCGATAGAGCCCGCTAAAGCGGTTGGTAAATTGCTCGATGGGCAGTTTGGTCTGTTTCAGGGCTTCTTCGATGTTGTCAGGCAGGTGAGCCGGACGATCCTCAAAGCGTTGGCTGGAGAAAATCTCGGAGAAGGTATCGCCCTGAGCCAGGTACAGACGCAGGTCCAGGGAGTGGACGTCGGCGACGCTGGTCAGGAAGCTGCTGTCCAGGTAGGTCGCTATCAGCATCTGGTAGTCGACGCCTTCGAGCGTGGTGCGGAAGGTCGAGACCACCGCGCCGGTCGGAGTGCCTGCCACCCGAATGGTCTGCAGCACCGCGTTGGGGGCGGTGCTGATTTGTTCGACGATATTTTCGTCAGCCGTGCTGAACACGACTTTGTTATCGCTGAGGCGAATCAGTGCCACCAGGTCGATGCCCATGGCATCCGCAATTTCGGTGGTCATTTTGTCGCGCCGGGCGGCCGAGCGGTCAGTCGGTGGCCGGGTAAAGCGCAGGAACAAGCGTGCGATCCGGGTGTTGTCGCGGACGATCTCGCCGATTTCGTCCTCGACGATCTTGGTCGACTCCTGCAACCAGATCCGTACGTTGCTATCGAAAATCTGCGACAGCGTGGTGGCGGCGAGTTCGGCGGCAATCATCGTCGGGATCACACTGACCAACCAGAACGCCAGTACCAGCTTGCGTTGGACACTCCAGCGGGAGATGGCGAAGGGCAGAGCTTTACGGCGTCGGTCTTTGTTCATCAGGTTTCGCTTATCGCAGCAGCCATGGCAGGGTCGGACTTATCCGGTCGGACAAACAGTTTCACGAGTTTGAGCAAAGCGTTGAGCAGCGCGTTACGGTGGTGAAAAAACAGCGTATTGCCTTCGAACTTGCAGCCGAGCCGCAGCTTACTGGCATAACCAGCCTGACCACACTCATACAGCGGGATTTTGTGTTGAATACAGTAGTCGACATTGGCCAGCCAGCTTCTGAAGTACAGGTTGTACTCGCGGGTCTGCTCCAGGTCGTGGGCAAAAAACTTGTCGACCAGTCGCCGTTCGTCCAGCAACACCAGGTTGAACGCCACCAGTTGCTCGTCCACCCAATACAGCACGCACGCAGCGCGTTGATCGAGGTGTTCGAGGATACTGGTGAAATACTCGGCTGACAGTCGTTCGAACTCCAGATCACTGCGCGTCAGGGTCGCTTCATACAGGCGCATCATCTCTGGCAACACGTCGTCGACCGAACGTCGCCATTCGATCCGCGGGCCTTGTGCTCGCAGTTTGCGGCGCAAGTCTTTGCGTGTGGATTTGCCCAGCGTGCCGAGGTAGGCGTCGAGTGAGCCAAAGGTGATCGGCAGTAACGCACTCGGTAAGCCAGGCATGGTTTGCAACCCGGCCTCGCGGCAGACGTCAATCCACTGTTGATCGTGGCTCGGAGCATCCTTGACTGCCAGCAGGCCGATACCCGCCTCGTTGGCATCGTTGCGTGCCAAGTCCAGTAACTGACGCAACAGCGCCGGACGCTGGTCTTCGGTGATGTGGCTGGCGGTGCCTGCGTGGCATTGCTCGGTTACGGGCGATCCCATGGCGTACAGGCGAATATCCAGCACACCGGGTAACCACCGGCGCAGGTGCTGGGTGATGCGTTTGCCTATGCCCTGCACGGTGGTATCGAGTGAGTATTGCGTGGTAAACGCTGCCGCCGCGGCAATCAGCGTATTGCCTTCATAGAGCGCAAGGTAACGCCACTGGAAGTCGGCGACACCGGCCCGTTCAACAGCCCGGTAATAATCCCAATCTTCCAGTTCCCCGGGAAAGCAGTCATTCCAGGCGCAGCGTTCGATGGCCTCGATGGTTGAAAAGGCATGGGCGGTAATCACGTCTTGTCCTTAAGCTACGCCAGCTGTCGATACTCTTCGCGCTCGTTCGGCTTCATGGAAAGCTGTTGGACAAAGTCCGCACTCAGTTCCACGACGCGGCGGTATTCCAGGTCGACCGTGATCATGTGATAGCAGTTGTCCAGCATGACCTTGGTGACCGGGCCACCGAGATGGCGTTCGACGTAATCGGCGTTCCAGCGGCTGGTAATGTCGTCCTCGATGGAGTGCAGTACCAGGGCCGGTGTCTTGATCAACGGCATGCGCTTCTTGACCACCGCATTCATCCGGTGCAATTCGCGCACGGTCACACCTTCCATGGTCAACAGACCGGCGTTGCTGCTTTCACCGTCCTTCATCTGGCGTTCGACGATCGCCCGCAGACGCTCGTTCTTGATGCCATAGGGCGGCTTTTCTTCGAAGCTGCAGATGTGCACGCCGAATGGAATCTTCATCAGCAAAGGCGTCAGGAACGCCAGCTTGTGAATGCTCCAGCCGTCGTAGCGCAAGGTGGTCGAATACATCAGCAGGCCGGCGACCTGCCCCGGATGCTCGGAAGCGACGTACATGGACATGACCGCGCCCATGGACAGACCGCCGACGAACACCTGTTCGTGCCGCTGGCGGATGCCCACGAACGTCTTGCGTACACCTTCGTACCAGTCCTGCCAGCCCGTGGCTTGCAGGTCGGCGTTGTCACCGCAGTGCCCGGCCAGGGTTGGCACGTACACCGTGCAATCCGCTTTGGCCAGGCCGATGGCAACCCGACGCAACTCCGTCGGGGTGCCGGTCAGGCCGTGGATCAACAACACCGCGACCTCGCCACTGCCGAGAACGAAACCGGTACTGCCTTCGCCGAGATCGATCTCTGCCTGGTTCATCGTTTCATGGCCCGGTTCAGCAGTTGCTCGAGCAGTTTCAGGCCCAGGTCGATTTCCGCGTAGCTGATTTCCAGTGACGGGGCCAGGGTGATCACGTTCTTGTAGTAGCCGCCCACGTCGAGGATCAGGCCCAGTTTCTGACCGTCAACCACCATATCGCCCTTCATGCCTTCCTCGACCATGTAGTCCAGGGTGGCCTTGTCCGGGGTGAAGCCGTCAGTGGTGCAGATTTCGCAGCGCAGGGCCAGGCCCAGGCCGTCGACGTCGCCGATGATCGGGAAGCGTTTCTGCAGCTCTTGCAGGCCTTCGAGGAAGTACTTGCCTTTGGCCATGACCATGGCGCCGTAGTCGACTTCGCTGGTCATTTTGAACATTTCCAGGCCGACTGCAGTCCCCAGCGGGTTGGACGCGAAGGTGGAGTGAGTCGAACCTGGCGGGAAGACCTTCGGGTTGATCAGCTCTTCGCGAGCCCAGATGCCGCCCAGTGGGTTGAGGCCGTTGGTCAGCGCCTTACCGAAGACGATCACGTCCGGTTTGACATCGAAGTGTTCGATCGACCACAGCTTGCCGGTACGCCAGAAACCCATCTGGATTTCGTCGACGACCATCAGGATGCCGTGCTGATCCAGCACTTGCTTGAGCTCGCTGTAGAAGTTCATCGGCGGGATCACGTAGCCGCCGGTGCCCTGGATTGGCTCGACGTAGAAGGCTGCGTATTCGCTCTGGCCGACTTTAGGGTCCCAGACGCCGTTGTATTCGGTTTCGAACAGGCGGGCGAACTGCTGCACGCAATGGCTGCCGTATTCTTCCTTGGTCATGCCTTTCGGGCCGCGGAAGTGGTACGGGAACGGGATGAAGTTGGCACGCTCACCGAAGTGGCCGTAGCGGCGACGGTAGCGGTAGCTCGAGGTGATCGACGAGGCGCCGAGGGTACGGCCGTGGTAGCCGCCTTCGAAGGCGAACATCAGGCTCTTGCCGTTGCTGGCGTTACGCACGACTTTCAACGAGTCTTCGATGGACTGCGAACCACCGACGTTGAAGTGCACGCGACCGTCGAGGCCGAACTTGTTCTTGGCGTCGACCGCGATCATTTCCGACAGCTCGATCTTGCCTTTGTGCAGGTACTGGCTGGCGATTTGCGGCAGGGTGTCGATCTGTTGTTTCAGGGCGTTGTTCAGGCGCGGGTTGGCATAGCCGAAGTTGACCGCCGAGTACCACATTTGCAGGTCGAGGTAGGCCTGGTCGCTGGTGTCCCATACGTACGAGCCTTCGCAACGGCTGAAAATGCGCGGAGGTTCGATGTAGTGAACGGTATCGCCGTAGGAGCAATATTTGGCTTCTTTTTCCAGAAGGATCTGGTCTTCTGGCGTAGCAATTCGGATATCAGACATGGTGGAAGAGTTCCTGATTTTGTAGCGAGAGTTCAGAAGAGGTTTCAAGCGCGAAGGCCGTGGCGTTGGCGGCGCTGCCAGCCGGCAGTTTGGCCAGCAAGGCCGGCAATTCGGCGAAGCTGTCGAAGCGCGCGTAGGCGATGCCATTGCGTTCGCAATGTTCGGCCAGGCGGTCCTTGGCAAATACGAAGTCGGCGGTGGAGGCCACGCACATGTCGGACTGGCCGTCACCGATCACCAGCACGCGTTTGCTGTTGGGTGTGGATTTGCATTTGCAGTTGCCGGAGGCGGCACGGCAGGCGTCGCTCGAATACGGGAAGTCGATGCGCCAGCTGTTGTGGTCGACCTGACGCAGGCGGTTGGCGAGGATCGGCAGGAGGCTGACGTAGTTGCGCGCCAGAATCCGCGCGATGCCTTGCTCGATACCGTCACTGACCACTTCGATGGAGGCGCCCAGACCGACCACGTGGTCGACAAAATCCGGGAAGTCGGCATCGATTTCGACGCTGTCGAAGAACCCGAGCAGTTCGTCGGGGGTTGCCTTGACCAGCGACAGCTGGCGACTGAGGCATTCACGCGAACCGATCGCACCGCTCAGCCACTCGTCCTCGATCGCTTCCCAGCTCGGGTCGGCGAAACGTTGGAGGATGCTGTCGATCACGTCGGTGCGGGTGATGGTCCCGTCGAAATCACACACGATATGCCAGTCAATCATCTGCATTACCTATTGGGCAGGGGCGCGCTGTTGCGCTTGCAACGGGTAGAGCAGGGAATGTGCCAAGTTGTTTCAAGCGCTGTTGGCCGGGGCTCTGAGGTATGCTGTGCGGGAAATATGTCCGCGAAGCTACAATTTTTGTAGGTCGCTACAAACAACATGAGTGCTTGCGCAGGAAAATCGACCTGGGGATTGATGCGCGCCGGCACTCACAAGGAATCGTTCTATGTTCAGGATTACCTCTGCTGTATTCGCGGCCTTGCTGGGCCTGGGCGGATTTTGCGCCGCCGCGCAGGCCGCCGGAATAACCGGTGAGGCCGGTGTCGGCATGAGTTATCAGCCCTATGACCCCACGGGCAGTCGTTATGAAACCGTGCCGGTGCCTTACTTCGATCTGGACTGGGGCGATGTCAGCCTCAGCACTGACGACGGTTTGACCTGGAGCGCCTTGAAAGCCAACGGTTTCAGTGCCGGGCCGTTTATCAACTACATTCCGGGACGCAACTCCAATGGCACGCTGCGGGGGCTGCGCAATGTGTCGGACATGGGGGAGGCCGGTGGCTTCGTTCAGTACAGCCCGGCTGATTTCTGGCGGGTTTTCGCTTTCGTCGGCCATGCCGTGGGCGCTAACCACGGTCAGGGTGGTGTACTCGGCCGTGTGGGCGGGGAAGTGGGTTATCCGCTGGGGTTTGGGATCATCGGCAGCAGCGAACTGAGCGCCAATTTTGCCGATGGCCGGCAGACTCAGACGTTCTTTGGCGTTTCCGAGAAAGACGCCCGGGCTTCGGAGTTCCGTGCGTACAAGGCCAGTGGCGGCTTGCAGAATGTGGCGTTGACCCAGAACTTCGAGTTCCCGCTGGCAGCGCAGTGGTCGCTGGTGACCAGTGCCACCTGGAGGCACCTGACCAATTCCGCGGCGGACAGCAGCATCGTCAAACAAGAGGGCAGGGTGAACCAGGGCGAAGTGCAGGCGGCGATCAGCTACAAGTTTGATTAGGGCTTTTGATCGTTCCCACGCTCTGAACTGACCCCCAAACGTTGGACACAACCTTTGGGGGTGTCAGTTCACTCTGCGTGGGAACGATCATCAACGGACGGGATTCGTCTTCAATCTGGTCCGGCCTTTGCAACCCCTGCCATGAACTCAATTTCTCAGGAGTGCTTCATGGCTCGTCCCGCGTATCGTTTCCTCGCCTATTCGCTGTGGGATTTGGTCCCGATAGCGCTGGGTGTGGCTCATCTGGCGTTTGTTCTGTGGTTGGTGTCGGCCTTCCATGACCTGTCGTGGTGGGCCATCGTGCCACTGGCGCCGGTCTACGCCGTCAGCCTGTCGTGGAGCATCAACAGCATTTCCCACAACCAGATTCACAATCCGTACTTCACCCTTGGCTGGATGAACCGGGCATTCGATCTGTTGTTGTCGGTCACCATCGGTTTCTCGCAAACCCTGTACCGCGACATCCACAACCGCCATCACCGTGGCAATGCCGACCTGCCGGACGCGCACGGAAAAACCGTCGACCCGTTGTCGATCTATTTGCGCGGCAAGGGTGGGCAACCTGAAAACCCCTGGTCGTACACCTTTCTCAGCTTTTTCCGCGATGATCCCAAGCCGTTCTACGAAGAAATGCAGCGCAAGCGGCCCAGCGATGCGCGTTGGGTCAAGGTCGAGATCTATGTGACGGTGGCGGTGTATGTGGCGCTGGCGTTCTATGACTGGCATGCCGTGTTGCTGTTGCTGCCGTTCTGGTATCTGGGCCAGGCGCTGTCGTCGCTCAATGGGTATTACGAGCATTTTGGCGGCAATCCGGACTTGCCGATCGCCTGGGGCGTGAGCAGCTACAGCGTGCTTTACAACCTGATCTGGATGAACAACGGCTATCACGCCGAGCATCATTACCGGCCGAAAATGCATTGGACCCAGGTCAAGGCATTCCACCGCGAAATTGCCGAACAGCAACGTGCGGCGGGGGTGAAGGTGATCCCGGTGTCACACGGACTGGGCTTTCTGACGGCCCACCACACCCCGAAACACTGATACCTCGTAGGAGCTGCCGAAGGCTGCGATCTTTGCCCTGCCAGCGCCTACGCCTGTTCGCCTTCAGCCAGCAACGCAATCCCGCCCATGATCACCGCCACGCCCAGCCAGTGCAGCAGGCTGATCTGCTCGCCGAGGCCGAGCCACGAGCCGAGCAACACGCCGACAAACACCAGCGAACTCAGCGGAAACGCCAGCGACAGGCTGCTGCGCCGCAATATCAACATCCAGACGAAGAACGCCCCGATGTAGCAGGCGATGGCGGTCAGTACCCCGGGATTACCCGCCACGGCCGCCAGCCATTGGAGGTTGAAGTCCATCTGCCCCAGTTGATCGCCACCGACTTTGGTGGCGATCTGGCCGCCACTTTCAAAACCGATCAGCAGCATCCACAGCACAACAGTGCCCAGACGCCCGTGCAGCCAACCCATAGTGTTGTTCCTTTCCATCATCGATTGAGCGTCAGACATTGGCGACACACACGAGCATCACGCCCGCCGTGATCACCAGGGTGCCGAGCCAGCGCCGACGGCTGACGGTTTCTCCCAGCACCACTTTACCGGCCAGCACTACCCCGCAATACGCCAGCGCCGCGGAGGGAAACAACAGGCTCAACGGCGCTCGGGACAAGGCTTCGAGCCAGACAAAGAACTCGATGACGTAGGCGCCGATTCCGCACCAGAGCAACGGTGCATTGAACACCTGGCCCCAGAACGCATTCAGTCGAAAGTCGCCTTCGAGCTCCGGTAAACGGTCCAGGCCCAGCTTGAAACAGAGCTGACCGATGACGTCCAGGACAATCGAAAACGCCACCAGTAACACGACGGTCAGGGTCACGGGAATAACTCCTCGAACAGGTTGATCAGTGCCTGATTGGTGGCTGCATTTCGCAGCAGATCATCTTCGCTCCAGCGCTCGGGAGGCGGCTGGTCGGACTTGGCTTCCCAGCGTTTGAACGCATTGCTGAAGGCCGGTTGGGCGAACTCGCCGCAGACATCGATGCCCAGGACGCGCTTACTCGCGGCCAAGGCGCGCAGGGCTTGCAGCAAGTGCGTCAGGCGCATGCCACCCTGATCCCAGTTGGTCGCGGCATCTTCGCTGGCGAGTACGTCCTTGTCGATGGTGATCCACACGGCTTCGGTCGGCAGGCTCTCGATCAATTGCTGAAGAAACACTGGCCAGTCGAGGTCCGCCAGGTTGCGCCAGTGCAACATGTTCTCCCGCTGTTGATGCCCGGCACCATCGCCGATCATGCCCCAGACCTGGGACGGCGGGTGCTGCCAGGGGAACAATTGCAAGTCGCCACGCTTCAGCGCGCCGAGATTACCGCCGCGCAGTTGCGGGTTATGCAGGTCATCGCTGCACGGCCCGAGGGTGACGATGCGTTTGATGTTCGGCAGCTTCAGCGCCCGGTTGACCCACGAACCGCAATGCCGACGCGGGGCGAAGCGCACCCAGTCGGGATGGTTGTCGAAATGAATCAGGCTGACCGGCTCGGTAATTTCAGCGAGGAAGGCCGGGGTCAGGTGATGGTAGTCGCCGGAGCCGATAAAGAATATTTCCGGCTGCGGCCCCGTATGGCGGGGCCGTTGGCGCAGACGCTCGGAAAAACGCCGGTAGTTTTTCTCACTGGACCACAAACGCAGTTTGGGTCCCAGATCGAGCAGGTCCAGGCGTTTGGCGCGACCGCTTTCCAGCAGTCGGGCGATCGGCGCCTGGGCTGTCAGGCTGTGGTCGAGATCTAAGATATTCAAAACGTATTTTTACCCATGGCAGCGCCCCTCCAATGCCTGTGTGATCAATCACCAACGCAGGCAGGGCGGGCTTTAGGGGGTAAATGCAAGGGACGGGCCAGCGTCGGACTTGAATGCTTGGGTGCGGATTGAAACTTTCCCCTCACCCTAACCCTCGCCCCTTGGGGAGAGGGTTAGGGTGAGGGGAAAACAGTCAGGCGTGAACCCGGACCCAAACGGAAACCAACACCGTTGCCGCCATCAGCCATGCGAGCGCCGCCACCGCCAATGATGCCTCCAGCCGCAACCGATCGACCATCACGTACAGGGTCGCCAGATAGACGAAATACGGAATGATCGACCACATGCCAAACACGATGGTGGTCTTCAGGTCGTCCAGCGAGCGGCCCTTGCCGACGATGTAATGGGCAATCAGCGCAAAGGTCGGAAACAACGGGACCAGGCCTGCGATGTAATAGTTTTTGGTCTTGGCGAGGAAGGCGAGGATCACCACCACCGCTGCGCCCAGTGTCGCTTTCAACAGTAAATCCATGGAGCGTCTCGCAGCAGGTTAATGGCTTAGGCCGTATTTTTTGACCTTGTCGAACAGCGTGGTCTTGGCCATTCCCAGTTCCAGGCTGGCCTGGGTCAGGTTGCCGCCGCTGCGCTGCAAGGCGTCGTTGAGCAGGTTGCGCTCGAAAGCTTCCACCGCTTCGGAGAACGCCAGGCCCTGGGTGGCGCCACCGGTGCCGGGTTTCTTGAAGGCCGGCAAACCGAGGGCAAAACGTTCGGCGACGTTGCGCAGTTCGCGCACGTTGCCGGGCCAGTCGTGGCTCATCAGGTTCGATAAGGTCTGGTTGTCCAGTTCAGGCAGTGCACGGTCAAAGCGCAGCGACGACTGCTGCAGGAAATGTTCGAACAATTGCAGGATGTCTTCGCGGCGTTCACGCAGTGGCGGCAGTTCCAGGGTCACCACGTTCAAGCGGTAATACAGGTCGCTGCGAAACTGGCCGGCACGGCTCAAGTCATTGAGATCGGACTTGGTCGCCGCGATCACCCGGCAGTCGACTGCAACGCTCTGGTTCGAGCCGAGCCGCTCCAGCGTGCGCTCCTGCAATACCCGCAGCAGTTTGATTTGCAGCGGCAGTGGCATGCTTTCCACTTCATCGAGAAACAACGTACCGCCGTCGGCGTGTTCGATCTTGCCGATCCGCCGTTTGCCGGCGCCGGTAAAGGCGTTCGCTTCGTGACCGAAAATTTCGCTTTCGAACAGGTTTTCCGGCAGGCCGCCGCAGTTCAGCGCGACGAATGGCTGCGACTGACGGCGACTGAAGTCGTGCAGGCAACGCGCGACCAATTCCTTGCCGGTGCCGGTCTCGCCTTCGATCAGCACGTTGGCCGAGGTGTCGGCGACGTTGGCGATCAGCTCACGCAGGTGCTGCATGGCAGGTGAGCGACCGATGATCCGACCTTCCAGGGAGTCGCGTTCGGCCAGTTGCCGGCGCAACGAGGTCACTTCGCGGGCCAGGCTGCGTTGCTCCAGGGCGCGGCGGGCGACGTCTACCAGGCGTTCGGGGGAGAACGGTTTCTCCATGAAGTCGTAGGCGCCTTTTTGCATCGCGCCGACCGCCATCGAGATATCGCCATGGCCGGTGATCAACACCACTGGCAGGCTGCGATCGCGGGCCTTGAGGCGGCTTAACAGTTCCAGGCCATCGATGCCCGGCAGGCGAATGTCGCTGATGACGATCCCGGCGAAATCATCGCCGACTCGCGCCAGGGCTTCTTCGGCGCTGCCGACCCCGACACAGGGAATGTCTTCCAGGGCCAGGGCCTGCTGGCCAACGAGCAAGACAAGGGGATCATCTTCGGCGAACAGCACCCCGAGGTCCTTGTTCCTATCGGCCCGGCGGAGAGGGGGCCTAACCAACGTTAAACTACTGCGGAAGCGGGTCCACCGCTGGCCGGGGGCTCGACGCCGAGGTGACCGCCGGTGGCGGCCGCCAGACTCGCCGACAGGGTCAGGCCCAGGCCCAGGCCCTGTTCGCCCGGTTTGGTGGTAAAGAAAGGTTCGAACAGATGCTTGCGGGCCTCGGCGTCGATACCGTGGCCGTTGTCGCGTACGCGCAGGCGGTATTTGCCGTCGACGACGTCACCTTCCAGCCACAGCTCGGGCGCCGGTTGCGCTTGCATGGCGTCCAGAGCGTTGCCGATCAGGTTGACCAGAATCTGTTCCAGACGGGTCGGGTCGATTTGCACGTGCACATCGCTGAACTCGCGGTGCAGCAGCACGTGAGCGTTCTCAAGGCGAGCACCGAGCAGTTGCAAGGCGGCGTCTACCGCTTTGCCGAGACTGGCCTGGCCGTGGTTGTCGCCGCGCCGGGCAAAGGAGCGCAGGCTGGCGGTGATCCGGCCCATGCGGTCGATCAGTTCGTTGATGGTTTTCAGGTTGGCACTGGCAATGTCCAGCTGGCCGCGCTCAAGAAAGCGCACGGTATTGCCGGACAAGGTACGCAACGCGGCCAGTGGCTGGTTCAATTCATGGGCAATGCTGGTGGACATCTGGCCGATGGCCGCGAGTTTGCCGGCCTGTACCAGTTCATCCTGAGCCCGGCGCAGGGTTTCTTCAGCCTGGCGACGTTCGCGGATCTGGCTTTTCAGGCGCTCGTTGCTGGCCCGCAGGTCGGTGGTGCGTTCGGTGATCTTGCGCTCCAACTGGTTGTTGGCTTCCTGCAACGCTTCACGGGCCGCGAGGCGGGTGGCAATGACTTTGCGCCGTTCGTTCCAGGCGATCAGCAGGAATGCCACCAGCGCAAAGGCCACGGCGACCAGAATGCCCTGATTGATTGCTTCACGGCGCAAATCTTCAAGCGGTGTGAGCAGGGTGAAATTCCACGGTGTATCGCTCAAGGGGCGGGTCTGCGACAGGTAGCTGATTTCCTGTTCGTCGGAGACCAGCTCGGCGTTGGCCGGGAAGGTGATTTTTTCCACGCCTTTGGACAGCCGCTCGCGGGCCAGTGGTTCCAGTTCGTTGAGCGGGTACCAGTAATATTGCAGGCTGCGGGCCAGGCGTTCCTTGGTGTCGTCGCTGAGCGGGCGCACCGATTTGAGCCGGCGTGCGGGGTCGCTGGACAGAATGATGATGCCATTCTCGTCACTGACGAAGGCTTCCAGACGGGCACGCTGCCAGCGTTCTTCCATGGCTTCGAGGCGGACTTTGACCACCGCGACGCCGATGATTTTGCCTTGCTCTTCCAGGCCGTGGGCCAGGTAGTAGCCGGGTTCGCCGTTGGTGCTGCCGATGCCGTAGAAACGCCCGGGCTGGCCGCGTACGGCATTCTGGAAATAGGCACGAAAGGACAGGTCTTCGCCGAGGTAGCTGTCGACATCGCGCCAGTTGCTGGTCGCCAGTACCCGACCGGTGGTGTCCATCACGTAGATCGCCCGACTGCGGCTGCGCCGGTTCAGGCCTTCGAGGTAATTATTGACCGCTTGCCGGTGTTCAGGCGACGGGTCGGCCAGCAGTTCGGAAACACTCGATTCGAGTTCCAGCAGGCTGGGCAGGTAGGTGTATTTGCTAATCTCGCTTTCGACCGCGCGGGCGTGCAGTTCCAGCTGACGTTGACCGTTCTCGCTGAGGCTGCGAATGCCGTAGTGTTCGCTGACCCAGAAGCCGACATAACCCAGACCGACCATCAGCAAGATGACCAGCGGAGGCAGAAACAGGTGGCGAATCAGACGGGGTTTCACGGCGAGTGATGGCTTTGCAGCGCGATAGAGGGTGGGGTCGCATTTCATCACAGATGCCTTGGGTCAACCACAACTACAAGCTCCCCTGTAGGAGCTGCCAGAGGCAGCTCCTACAGGGGGCCGTGTAGCTTTTAGTGCTGCAGAATCTTCTCGAGGAAATGCTGCGCACGATCGGAGCGGGCGTTGATGTCACCGAAGAACTCTTCTTTTTTGCAGTCTTCGATGATCTTGCCCTGGTCCATGAAAATCACCCGGTTCGCCACTTTACGGGCAAATCCCATTTCGTGGGTCACGCACATCATGGTCATGCCTTCGTGGGCCAGTTGCACCATCACGTCGAGCACTTCGTTGACCATTTCCGGGTCCAGCGCCGAGGTCGGTTCGTCGAACAGCATGACGACCGGGTCCATCGCCAGCGCACGGGCAATCGCCACGCGCTGCTGCTGACCCCCGGAGAGCTGGCCAGGGTGCTTGTGGGCGTGGGCCGAGAGGCCGACGCGCTCGAGCAGTTGCAGGCCTTTTTTGGTGGCCTCTTCCTTGCTGCGGCCCAGCACCTTGATCTGCGCGATGGTCAGGTTTTCGGTGATGGTCAGGTGCGGGAACAGTTCGAAATGCTGGAACACCATGCCAACGCGCGAACGCAGTTTCGGCAGGTTGGTCTTCGGATCGGCGATGGAGGTGCCGTCGACCACGATGTCGCCTTTCTGGAACGGTTCCAGGGCGTTGACGCATTTGATCAGGGTCGATTTGCCGGAACCGGAGGGCCCGCACACCACCACCACTTCACCTTTTTTGACCTCGGTGCTGCAATCAGTCAGCACCTGGAAGTCCCCATACCACTTGTTGATGTTCTTGATAGAGATCATACGGCGAACCTTTTTTGCAGACGCTTGACCAGCTGCGAGGCGGCAAAGCTGATGGTGAAGTACACGAGACCTGCGATGATCAGGAACTCATTGGAGCGGCCAATGATGTCGCCACTGGCCCGCGAAGCATTGAGGAAGTCCACCAGGCCGACGGTGTAGACCAGCGAGGTGTCCTGGAACAGGATGATGCTTTGTTGCAGCAACAGCGGCGTCATCTTGCGAAACGCTTGCGGCAGGATGATCAGACGCATCATCTGGCCGTAGCTCATGCCCAGTGCCTGGGCTGCGCCCATCTGGCCTTTGGGAATCGACTGAACACCGGCCCGGACGATTTCGCAGAAGTACGCCGCTTCGAACATCATGAAGGCCACGATGCACGAGGTGAACGCGCCGATCGGCGTATCAACGCCTGTGATCCAGCGCAGCACGAACGGTACCGCCAGGTAGAACCAGGTGATCACCAGCAGCAGGGGGATCGAGCGGAAGTAGTTCACGTAGGTGCCGGCAATGTTCGACAGCAGTTTGCTGTGGGACAAACGCATCAGCGCCAGGAGAGTACCGAGGATGATCCCGCCAATGACGCCGAGCACCATCAGTTGCAGGGTCATGACCATGCCGTTCCACATGCCGGGGACGGCGTGGACTATTCCACTGAAATCGAGATCCATTCTTTACCCCCCACGGAGATCAGGCCGGGTACCGAGACTTTCTCTTCCACCATGCGCATCAACAGCATCAGGCCCCTGCTGAGG
>CAYNGZ010000004.1:0-43050 GCA_964396695.1 uncultured Pseudomonas sp. | reverse complement strand
AGACTGCCACCGTGGCGCATTGACGCCTCGGCGTGGGCGAGTCCATCCAATTACGTTTGGAACGCGTACCCCCTGTAGGAGATGCCGCAGGCTGCGATCTTTTAATCTTCAGACATAAAAAAACGCGACGGTCGCCCGTCGCGTTTTTTCTTGTGGCCTGCCGTTATACGGTTGGCAAGGTCGGCGCCAAGACTCCATGGCGTTTGCGGTGCATCAGGAAATACGCGCCGTAGCACACCGCCATGAACCCAAAGCCCCAGTACAGCGAAGGACGCTGGGTTTCATCCATGGCCAGGAACACGAACAGCGAGCAGCACAAGGCGATGCACAGGATGGGCAACAGCGGGAACCATGGCGCTCGGTATTTCAGGTCGCTGAGCTTGCCGCCATCACGCAGGTAAGCGCGGCGGAATTTGTACTGCGCCAATGCGATGACGATCCAGGTCACGGTGCCGGACATGCCACTGACCGCCATCAACACCATGAACAGCGTGTCGGCCGCAATGAAACTGGTCATCAGCGACACCAGCGCGAAGCACAAGGTGATGCTCAGTGCCCGCAATGGCACGCCGCGCTTGCTCAGTGGAGACAGACTCTTCGGCGCCATGCCGGTTTTCGACATCGCCCACAGAATGCGCGTCGAGGCGTACAGACCGGAGTTACCGACCGAGAGAATCGCCGTGAGGATCACGAAGTTCATTAGGTCAGCGGCGTAGGGAATGCCGACCATGTCAAACACCTGCACGAACGGGCTTTCCATCAAACCGGCCTGCTGCCACGGCACGATGGCCGACAGCACCACGATCGCCAGCACGTAGAAGATCAACACGCGGAACACCACGTTGCGCACGGCACGCGGGATGCTTTTTTCCGGCTGATCGGTTTCGCCGGCGGCCACGCCCATGATCTCGCAGCCCTGGAAGGCGTAGACCACGGTCATCATCACCGCGAACACTGCAGGCAAGCCGTTGGGGAACAACGAGTCGCCGATCAGGTTGGTCATCATCGGCGCCGGTGCGCCGCTGGTCAGCGGGATCGCGCCGAAGATCACCAGCACACCCACGATGATGAAACCGAGAATCGCCGCGACCTTGATCCCGGAGAACCAGTATTCCGCTTCACCAAAGGCACGGGTCGCCAGGGCATTCAGGCCGAACAGCACGACCACGAACAGCGCCGACCAGTACCAGATCGGCACGGTGGGGAACCAGCGCACCATCAACATCCCTGCTGCGGTGAATTCCAGGCCCACGGTGGAGGCCCAGCTCATCCAGTACACCCAACCGATCATGAAACCGGTGGCCGGCCCGATGAACCTGGTGGCGTGGGTCTGGAACGAACCGGATACCGGCATCTGTACCGACAGTTCGCCCAGGCAGACCATCACCAGGTACATCAGGAAACCGGCGACCAGGTAAGCCAGAATCGCCCCCATCGGACCGCCCTGGTTGATCGTCACGCCGGAGCCCATGAACAGCCCGGTGCCGATCACGCCTCCCAGCGAGAGCATGAAAATGTGCCGGCTTTTCAGGGCGCGGGTCAGGTGTATGCCTTTGCGTTCGATAGTTTCGCTCATGTCGGCACCTCAGCAGTCAATGAGGTGCGCGGCGGATGACAGGACGTCATGGCGCGGGGAAGGAGCAGCTTTGCGGCAGTTCATTATTATTATCTCCAATAAGCGTCGAAGACCGCGCTGACGGCGGTTGCGTCGATTATTGGAAACCCGTGTAAGTTCGCGTTGAACGTAAAGATCAAAGATGTAAAAAGTCGTAACGATCTTGTACGTCAGGCCTGCAACAGCTGCGCCAACGTCTGTTGCGAACGCTGCAATTGCTCATGCACCTGCGGTGCCAACGCCCGCAGCGCCGACTCATCGTTGACCAGCGCCGCCTCTTCCAGCGCCCGCAACACATTGGCCAATGCACGAAAGCCCAATGAGTCGCTGCTGCCGGCCAGGCGGTGCGCCAGGTGAGCGACTTCGGTGCAGTCGTCGGCCTCGATGGCCTCGGTCAGCGCTGCCCGATGTTGGGTGATCGAGTGACGCAACACCGCGAGCAAACCCTGAACCTTCTGCTCACCGAGCAAGGTGCGGTGAGTGTGTAACAGCGGCCAATCCATCGCTTCGTCGTCCTGCTGCGGCTCAGGACCCGGCGACTGCCCGGCCAGCGCCTGTCGCAGGTTTTCCAGCTTCAGGGGTTTGGCGAGAATGCCGTCCATGCCGGCATCCAGATAACCGCGCACCAGGGCCGGCTGGACGCTGGCCGTCAGGGCAAAAATCCGGCCGTGGCGGTTCGGACCGGTGCGGCTGCGAATCCGTTTGCACAGTTCGACGCCACTGATGCCCGGCAAGTGCACATCGAGCAGAATCAAATCGAAGGCCTGACTCGCGCAGTGCGTCAGCGCCTGTTCGGCCTCTTCGGCGAGCCAGACCTGATGCCCGTCGCGTTGCAGCAGGCCGCTGACCACTTCACGGTTCAGCGCCACGTCCTCGACCACCAGAATGTTCAACGCGCGACCCGCTGCGCTGCTCACCACCCTGTCGGCCCTGCCGGTGGCGGGTTGCAACGTCAGCTCGAACCAGAAACAACTGCCCTGTCCTATTCCACTCTCAACGCCGATCCGTCCGCCGAGTTGCTCCACCAGGTGTTTGCTGATGGCCAGGCCCAGGCCGGTTCCGCCAAAGCGCTGCGCCACCTCTTCGCTGGCCTGAGTGAAACGTTCGAAAATCTTTGCCTGCATCGCCGGCGCAATGCCGATGCCGTTGTCCGTCACGCTCAGGCGCAGTCGTTGGCCGGTTTGCCACGCGTCTTGTGCCAGCAACGTAACCTCGACGCTGACCTGCCCGCCTTCGGTGAACTTGATCGCATTGGCCAGCAAGTTGCTCAGCACCTGACGCAAGAACTGCTCCGCGCCGTGGTGCCTGTCGGCGACCTGCGGATCGATCCGGCAGTGCAGTGTCGTGTCGTTGCCCAGTGCGCGCGGCTCCAGCAGCGTCAACACTTCGTCGAGCAATTGCCGGAGCGAAAAGTCGACCGGTTCCGGGTGGGTTTCACCCTCTTCCAACCGGGCGAAGTACAACACTTCGTTGAGAATCGTCAGCAACCCTTCGCCGGCCTTGTACAGCGCATCCAGACGTTTGCCGTCACGCTCGTCAAGGCTGGCGCCGCGCAGCAGCTCGGCCATGCCAAGGATGCCGTTCAATGGTGTGCGCAGTTCGTGGCTCATGGTCGCCAGAAACCGCGACTTGGCGAGGTTGGCCGCTTCGGCTTCATCCTTGGCGCGCATCAGGCTGGCCGTACGACGCTCGACCATTCTCAGCAGTTCATCGCGATTATCCTGCAAGGCCAGACGGTCGGTTTCCCGTCGATCAATGTCACTGAGGATCGCCCGGCGCATATCGTCCAGGGCGTGAGCCACGGTGTCGATTTCGTCTTCGTTGACGCCGCGGCTCTTGTCCAGGTGCAAAGGCTCATGCCAGTCACCGGCAGCGATACGCCGGGCAAACCCGGCCATGACTTGCAAGTGCCGCGTGACCAGACGGTAAAACAACCCCGACAGTGCCACCGCCAGACCGCAAAGAAACATGCTCATCCACAGCAGGCTGGTCAAACCGGTGGCGTACAGGCGCCGATGCACCGCGCCCAGATCGGTGCTGACTTCCAATTGCCCCAGATGCCGCACGGGACCGGCTGGCGGTTGATAGTCCAGTTCAAACCGCTCGACGCGAAATGGCCCGATCGGGTCCGGGTTGCCTTGCAGCAGATCGAAGTCCGGGCTGGTCAGACGAACCCGAGCGACATCGGAGAAGTCCACCAGACCGCGCAGCTGCACATTCAACTGCTCCTGGTTCAGGTCCCAGAGGCTGCGTTCCAGGCTGGCCAGGTAACCGGCGCGAATCAGCTCCATGCGCGAGTCGATGTCACGCATCTCGCGGCGGTACTCGAAATACAGTTGCACGGTGCTCGCCAGCACGGTGAAGCACAGGCTGAACAACAGAATGAACAGCAGCAGGCGCCGCAACAGTCCGCCGGGCCGTGCGCGGATCATTGCGCATCCGCCGGCAGGTTGATCATGTCGCGGTAGGTGACTTCACTTTCGTTCAGCCAGCGGTCGATGTCCCCGGCATCGACCATGCGCTGCAACTGCGCGTTGATTTCCGGCATGCGCCTGGCCAGCGGAGAACGGCGTGACACCGCCACCCGCAGATAATCCACGCTCAAGGCGTTGGGCAAGGCGACGATGTCTTGCGCCCCCGGCAGGTTTTCGACGTAAAGCTGCCCGGTGCGCCTTTCCTGCGTGATGAAGTCGATGCGCCCGCGAATCAGTTTGCCGAAGTTCTGACGGCTGTCGGAAACCCACTCGATGTTCTGGTGTTGGGCGACAAAGCGGTCGAAATCCACGCCGTAACTTTCACCGAACAACAGCCCGCCTCGGTAATTGGCCAGGTCCTCCAGCCGTTCGAATTTCACCGGATGCTGACGATTGGTGAACAGCGCAACCTCTTCGCGCAACACCGGCACCGTCGAAAAAGCCATACTCTGTTCGCGTTGCGCGGTGCGATAGGCCAGCACCACGTCGACCCGACCTTCGGCGGCGTCCAGCAGGCAGCGTTTCCAGTTGCCCAGCACGACAATCTCGACCTCGTAGCCCAGTTGCCCAAAGAGGTTTTTCACCACACTGGGGGCCAGGCCACGGACTTGTTTGCCGTCGCTCCAGGAGATTGGTGGGTACACCGGATAGTCGCAATAACGAACCTTCTCCGACGCCAACGCGCTGTTGCCAGTCAGCGCCAGCATCAACCCCAACAGCCGCAGCATACGGCTCAAGCCGCCACGCTGGCGGTGAACAGATAACCGGCGCCGTGGATGGTGATGATCAATTGCGGCTCGGCCGGATCGTCGTGCAACTTGCGTCGCAAGCGCCCGACCAGCACGTCGATGGAGCGATCGTTGGGCACCCACTCGCGGTTGCGGATCTGATCCATCAACTGGTCGCGGCTCAAGGTGTGGCCGCTGTTGCGCAGGAACACACTGAGCAATTGGTACTCGCCGTGGGTCAGCAGGGTTTCGCTGCCGGCGTGGTCGATCAACCGTCGGCGGTCGGTGTCCAGCGCCCACGCAGCGAACTGCTTGACCGGCCGAGGAATGACCGCCACCGGTTGCGGCGTCTGCGCATGGCGAACCCGGCGCACCAGGTTTTTGGCCCGGGACACCAGCTCTCGTGGATTGAGGGGTTTGATCACGTAGTCATCGGCGCCGCATTCAAGGCCGACGATGCGGTCGATTTCATCATTGCGGCCGGTGATCAGAATGATCCCGACTTCCGAACGGACCCGCAGCTCCCGGGTCAGGGTCAAGCCGTCCTTGCCTGGCAAGCGGATATCCAGCATCACCAGATCCACCGTCTGGCTCGTCAGAAAGGTTTCGGCCAGTTCCGCCGTGGCAGCGCAATGGACGTCGTAGCCTTCCTGGGACAGGTAGGCGTGCAGCAGTTCGCGAATCAGCGGATCGTCATCGACGATCAGTACCCGAGGAGTCATCGCTTGGAGTCCTGCGTATGCCCGAAGGCGTGTTTCTTATTAGAGTTTTTCCTGCATCGGCGTCAGAGAGTATCCATTGCTGAACGAGCGATCAACAGCCCGTCGTCTGCACGCAAAACCGCTGGCGTCCGCCGGCCTGCAATCCGTCGACCCAGGCTTCGCAAATCTGTATGCCCTGTTCCGGGGTAAACGTGCCGGGGTTGAGTCCCGACTCCAGCCACAAGCCGTCGAGCAAGGCGCTGAGGCTGATGGCCGCCAGATCGGCGTCGAACTGTTCCCAGCCCTCCTCCCGCGCCAATTCGCTCAACACCTTGCGCAATTCACTGCGGTACTCGCCATAGGAATGCTCGTGCACCTGGTTGATCGCTTCCGCAGTCTTGACCGCGCCCCAGAACGCCAGCCAGGCATCCAGCAGTTTGGGGTCCAGCAGCTCAGCGCAAAACGATCCCCGGAAGAACGCCGACAAACGCTCACGCGCATTCGGTGCCGCCTGTTCCATGGCCTCGCGCAGCAGGCTCATGACCCGCCCGGTGACTGACAGGTAGGCTTCGGCCACCAGTTCGTCCTTGCCGGAATAGTGGTGGCTGATCAGCCCGACCGACACCCCGGCCTCGGCGGAAATCTTGCGGATCGACGCGCCCTGGAAACCGTGGCGCTTGAGGCACACCAGCGTCGCCTCGATCAGGTGCGCCTTGCGCAACTCCGGCTCCATGCGGGAAAAACGGGCTTCCTGACTCATGCGCGACACGCTCCTTGGATCAATCGTTAGGGGTCGCGACCGGGATGCCCGCGAGCTGAACGACTGTACAGCAAGAGCGACGAAAGTCTCCAGAATCAGAGGCGAATAACCCGGCACGACGTTCTCGTCGTCGTGGCAGGCGGACCACCCACCGCAAACAAAAGTAAAAATATAAGTTGATTTTTTACTTTTGGTAAATTTTTATAGGGTAATAATAACAACGCCGAAACCCCGGCCTTTCGGCTTCAGCCCGCCTGGAGTACCCGTACCATGCCGACCTCGATCCCAGCCTTTGCCCATCTGTTCGAACCCTTGCAGATTCGAGGCAAACGCCTGAAAAACCGCATCATGTCCAGCGGTCATGACACCTCGATGCCCACCGACAACCTCGTCAACGAGCAGCTTGTCGCCTATCACCGGGCACGCGCCGAAGGCGGTGTCGGGCTGATCGTGTTGCAAGTGGCCGGCGTGCATGACCGTGCGCGCTACACCTCGCATGTGCTGATGGCCACCGACGACGCCTGTATCGAGGGCTATCGAAAACTCGCGCAAAGCTGTCACGCCCACGGCACCGTGGTGCTCTCGCAGATCTTCCATCCGGGGCGCGAAATCATGGAGTCCAGCGATGGCCTGCTGGCGGTCGCCTACTCACCTTCGGCGGTGCCCAACGAGCGTTTCCGGGTGATGCCGCGTGCCCTTGATCAGGCAATGATCGACGAGATTGTCGCCGGTTATGGCGCCGCGGCCCGCCGCCTGTATCAGGCCGGACTGGACGGTGTTGAAGTGGTGGCCAGCCATGGTTACCTGCCGGCGCAATTCATCAACCCACGGGTCAACCGCCGCACCGACGGCTACAACGGTGACCTGCAACAACGCCTGCGCTTTTTACGCGAAGTGATCGCGGCCGTGCGGGCCAACACCGACGAGCAGTTCATCATCGGCCTGCGCATCTGCGCCGATGAGCGCGACCCCGAAGGGCTCACCGAAGACGAGTCACTGGAGGCGGTCAAGTCACTGCAAGCGCAGCTGGATTACGTGCACGTGGTTGCCGGAACCTCGGCGTCGCTGGGGGGCGCAGTGCATATCGTGCCGCCAATGGCGATCGAAGCCGCTTACCTGGCCAAGGAAGCCGGAACCTTCAAGGCCAGCCTGAGCATTCCGTTGTTCGTCACCGGACGCATCAACCAGCCGCAGGAGGCCGAACTGATTCTGGCGCGTGGCCAGGCCGATGTGTGCGGCATGACCCGCGCACTGATTTGCGACCCGCAAATGCCCAACAAGACCGACGCCGGCCGCGCCGAAGATGTGCGGGCCTGCATCGCCTGCAATCAGGCGTGCATCGGGCACTTTCACAAAGGTTTGCCGATCTCCTGCATCCAGCATCCGGAAACCGGTCGCGAGTTGCAGTTCGGCCAGCGGCAACCGACCACCCGGCGTAAGCGCATCATGATTGCCGGCGGTGGTCCGGCCGGGATGAAAGCCGCTGCGGTGGCCGCGCAACGCGGGCATGAGGTGACCCTCTTTGAAGCCAGTTCGCAACTCGGCGGCCAGGTGCTGCTGGCGCAACTATTGCCACGACGCAGCGAGTTCGGCGGTGCCAGCACCAACCTGCAACGCGAGATGGAACTGGCCGGTGTGCGGGTGGTGCGCAACACCCGGGTCGACCGCGCCTTGGTCGAGCGCGAGCGGCCGGATCTGGTGATCGTCGCTACCGGCGCCGAACCCTATTGGCCGCCGTTCGAACGCGGCGGTGAGTTGCAGGTGGTGGACGCCTGGCAGGTGCTGCGCGATGAAGTACAGATTGGCCGCTCGGTGGTGGTGGTCGACTGGCGCTGCGACTGGATCGGCCCCGGTATTGCCGAACGTCTGGTGCGCGCCGGTCATCAGGTGCAACTGGCAGTCAACGGCACCCATTGCGGGGAAAACCTGCCGCTGTACGTACGCGACCAACTGGCCGGCGAACTGCACAAGCTGGGCATTCCGATCACGCCTTACGCCCGGCTTTACGGTTGCGACGACAACACCGTCTACTTGCAGCACACCGCCAGTGGCGAACCGATGCTGTTTGAAAACGTCGATACGCTGGTGCTTTGTCAGGGGCATCAACCGGTGGACACCTTGGGTACGGAGCTGCAAGGTCTGGTGGAATTTCGGCGGATCGGCGACTGTCTGGCGCCGCGTACCGCCGAAGAAGCGATTTATGAAGGCTTGAAAGTCGCCTGGGAGCTTTGAGGCTGTTTATACTCCGGGGCTCTAATCAACACCCCCTTGTAGGAGCTGCCGCAGGCTGCGATCTTTTGATTTTGCTTTTCAAAAACAAGATCAAAAGATCGCAGCCTGCGGCAGCTCCTACAGGGTTCGCGGAGCTCACCATGAGCAACAGCACGACACAGCCCGCAACCGGCAGCGCCGAACCGCACTTTCTCGGCACGCGGATTCGCGGCCTGCGCAAACGTCGGGGCATGACCCTGGCGGAACTGGCGCAAATGAGTGAGCTGACAGCAGGCTACATCAGTCAGCTCGAGCGCAACCTCGCCTACCCGTCGATCCCGGCGCTGTTCAACATCGCCCGAAGCCTGGGCGTGACCATCCAGTGGTTCTTCGCCAGCGAAGCCAACACCTTGCCCGAAGATCACGGTTACGTGGTGCGCAAGAACAGCCGCATGAGCGTGCATTACGAAGACGGTATCGTCGACCAACTGCTGACCCCACAACCCAACCGTCAGCTGGAAATGCTCCATTCACGCTTCCCGCCAGGCACCTACAGCCAACACAGCTACAGCCACGAAGGCGAGGAAGCCGGCTATCTGCTGTCAGGCAGTTTCGAGTTGTGGGTCGGGGAGCGTTATTTCCAGCTCAACGAAGGTGACAGCTTCAGCTTTTCCAGCCAGGAGCCCCATCGTTATGGCAACCCCGGCGACGTTGACGCGATAGTGGTCTGGGTGATCACCCCACCGACGTTCTAACGACGCACGCTCGACTGACTGGCGCAAGCGCGCTTGAGCGTGTCACTCGGCAATTCCTTGAACAAGGCGCGGTAGCTGCTGGAAAACCGCCCAAGGTGCCAGAACGACCAGTTCATGGCCACTTCAGCCACTGTGGTGTCGGTGGCCGTGCGGCTGAGCAGTTCGCGGCGGGCGCTGTTGAGCCGGCGCAAGCGCAGCCATTGCGTCGGCGCCATGCCGGTGTAGGTTTTGAACGCGTGCTGGAGCTGACGCAATGAAACCTCGGCGACCTGGGAAAGCTCCAGCAAATTGAGGTTCTCTTGCGGCGTATCCGCCGCCCATTCACCCACCCGTTTCATGATCGCGCGCTCCCCTGCCCGGCGCTGCAACGCGCCTCGGTCCAGACAGACGCAGGCGTTGTCGAGAATGAACAGGCAATCGTCCAGCAGTTGCTGGGTCAGCGCGTCCTTGCTCGGAGGGTCGAAGGTCTGCGACAGCCGCGTCAGGGTGCCGCTCAGCCAGCGACTGAACAGCGCGTTCTGTTGCGAATTGAGCGGCGCCATGAACAACCCTTCGAGCCGTTCGACGCTCAGTTCATGGCGCTGAACGAATTCCGGGCCGAACACCACGGCCACTTCCTGGTAGTTCTCCGGGGTGATCCAGATGTTGCGGCTTTCGCCGTTCAGCACATAAAGCGCGTTGTCACTGCGGTCGAAACAGAACGCCAGCGAACCCGGTGGCGCGCTGAAATTCTGCTCGACGCGGGTGTTCATGCACTCCTCGTAAATCTCCACACCTTGCAGGTCCAGATAGCGCACTTGACCTGCGAAATGCCCGGGCGACATCTGCTGATAATGCTGCACCCAGCCTGGGGTTGCGCGTATCTGTTCGGCGACATCAGCGGTGTTGAAAGCCTGCACGTGCAAGGGAGTTGACGCTGTCATGGGGTGGCCTGTGCGCACTTTTTTGGTGCGTTCTGGTTCTGCTTAAAGTGGATAGATGGAACGAAACACCTCGCCCAAGATAGTCGTCAACGCGCTACAGGGGAAGTCTCTCGGGATGCAGAGACCAACGCTGGCGCTGATAAAACCAACAACGAGGTCTTTATGAACGCCCCTTTCGATCAGCTGTCCTCATGGCTGAAAGAACACAAGATTACCGAAGTCGAATGCGTGGTCAGTGACCTGACCGGTATCGCTCGCGGCAAGATAGCGCCCACCAACAAGTTCCTGCATGAGCGAGGCATGCGCCTGCCGGAAAGTGTGCTGTTGCAAACGGTAACCGGGGACTTTGTCGACGATGACGTGTACTACGACCTGCTCGACCCGGCTGATATCGACATGGTCTGCCGGCCGGATGCTTCGGCGATTTATGTCGTGCCCTGGGCGATCGAACCGACCGCCATCGTGATTCACGACACGTTCGACAAGGTTGGCAATCCGATCGAGCTGTCGCCGCGCAACGTGCTCAAGAAAGTCCTGAAGCTCTACGCCGAAAAAGGCTGGCAGCCGATCGTGGCGCCGGAAATGGAGTTTTACCTGACCCAGCGCTGCGAAGACCCGGACTTGCCACTCAAGGCACCGCTGGGGCGTTCGGGCCGTGCCGAAAGTGGTCGCCAGTCGTTTTCCATCGATGCGGCCAACGAATTCGATCCGCTGTTCGAAGACGTCTACGACTGGTGCGAACTGCAAGGTCTGGACCTCGACACGCTGATTCACGAAGACGGCCCGGCGCAGATGGAAATCAACTTCCGTCATGGCGACGCGCTGGATCTGGCCGACCAGATCACCGTGTTCAAGCGCACCCTGCGCGAGGCGGCGCTCAAGCACAACGTCACCGCCACCTTCATGGCCAAGCCGATTGGCGACGAGCCGGGCAGCGCGATGCATCTGCACCAGAGCGTGGTGGACATCGCCACCGGCAAGCCGATCTTCGCCACAGACGACGGCCAGATGAGCGAGCTGTTCCTGCACCATATCGGGGGTCTGCAAAAGTACATTCCGAAACTGCTGCCGATGTTCGCGCCCAACGTCAATTCGTTCCGCCGCTTCCTCCCGGACACCTCGGCACCGGTGAACGTTGAGTGGGGTGAAGAAAACCGCACCGTCGGTCTGCGCGTACCGACTTCCGGTCCCGAAGCCATGCGCGTGGAAAACCGTTTGCCGGGCGCCGATGCCAACCCGTATCTGGCCATCGCCGCCAGCCTGTTGTGTGGATACCTGGGCATGGTCGAGCGCATCGAACCGAGCGCGCCGGTGCAGGGCCGTGCTTATGAACGACGCAACCTGCGCCTGCCGATCACCATCGAGGATGCGCTGGCACACATGGAAGACTGCCCGACCATCGAGCGTTATCTAGGGGCCAAGTTCGTCCGAGGTTACGTTGCGGTCAAACGCGCCGAACACGAGAACTTCAAGCGGGTGATCAGTTCCTGGGAACGCGAGTTCCTGTTGCTGAGCGTCTAATCCGCAGCACTGATGATCGTCCTCACGCTGATCACTGACTGAATAAAACATCGAAAACAATCATTCAAAGAGGTGTCGAAATGCGTCTATTGAAATCAGTCGTTCCCGCAGCGCTCGCGCTGTTCTGCAGCCTCGGCGCGCACGCACAGCCGAGCGTCAGTGTGTACAACTGGACCGACTATATCGGTGATACCACCCTCGCCGACTTCCAGGCGAAAACCGGTATCAAGGTCATCTACGACGTATTCGACTCCAATGAAACCCTGGAAGGCAAACTGCTCGCCGGGCGTACCGGGTATGACGTGGTGGTGCCTTCCAACCATTTCCTGGCCCGTCAGGTCAAAGCCGGCGCGTTCCTCAAACTGGATCGCGCGCAGTTGCCTAACTGGAAAAACCTCGATCCTAAATTGCTGACGCTGCTGGAGAAGAACGACCCGGGTAACGAACACTCGGTGCCGTACCTGTGGGGCACCAACGGCATCGGCTACAACGTCGACAAGATCAAGCAAGTGCTGGGTGTCGATCACATCGACTCCTGGGCGGTGCTGTTCGAACCGGAAAACCTGAAAAAACTCAGCCGGTGCGGCGTGTCGATGATGGACTCGGCGGATGAAGTATTCCCGGCCGTCCTCAACTACATGGGCATGGACCCGCGCAGCTCGAATGTCGAAGACTACAAGAAAGCCGAAGCCAAGCTGCTGACGCTGCGTCCGTACATCACCTACTTCCACTCCTCCAAGTACGTGTCGGACCTGGCCAACGGCAACATCTGCATCGCCTTCGGTTACTCGGGGGACGTATTCCAGGCGGCGAACCGCGCCAAGGAAGCGAAGAACGGCGTGAACATCGCCTATGCCATTCCCAAGGAAGGCAGTAACCTGTGGTTCGATTTGCTGGCCGTGCCCGCCGACGCCAGCAACACCCAACAAGCCCACGAGTTCATCAACTACCTGCTGGAGCCGCAGGTGATCGCCAAGGTCAGCGCCACCGTCGGTTACGCCAACCCCAACCCTGCGGCCAAGCCATTCATGGACGCCGACCTGGTGAACAATCCAGAGGTCTACCCCTCCCAGGCGGTGCTGGACAAGCTGTACATCTCGACCACACCGACACCGGACATCATGCGTCTGATGACCCGTTCCTGGAGCAAAGTGAAGTCCAACAAATGAATCAGGCAACGACGATCAACCCGTCGGCGGAACACGCCCGCTCCTATTACAACGCCTCCGCTAACGCGATGGTGCAACACCCGACGCTGACCTCTGATCTTGAGGCCGACGTCTGCGTGATTGGCGGCGGTTTTACCGGCATCAACACCGCCATCGAACTGGCCCAACGCGGGCTCTCGGTGATCCTGCTGGAGGGGCGACGGATCGGTTGGGGCGCCAGCGGCCGTAACGGCGGGCAGTTGATCCGCGGCATCGGGCATGACGTTTCGGGCTTTGCCCGTTACGTCGGTCAGGAAGGCGTGCGCTATCTGGAGCGTGCCGGCATCGAATCGGTCGAGGTGGTGGGCAAGCGTATCCGCGAGCACGGCATCGAGTGCGACCTACGCTGGGGTTTCTGCGAACTGGCCAATACCCCCGCGCAGTTCGCCGCGTTTGAGGTGGAGCAAGAAACCCTGAACGCCCAGGGCTATGCCCATGCAACCCGCCTCGTCAGGCCCCAAGACATGCGAGAGGTGGTGAACTCCGGTGTTTACGCGGGCGGACTGGTGGACATGGGCTCCGGCCATCTGCACCCGCTCAATCTGGTACTCGGCGAGGCTCGGGTAGCCGAATCGCTGGGGGTACGCATCTTCGAGCAAAGCCCGGTGCTGGAGATCATCCATGGCAGCGCCGTGCGCGTTCGTTGTGCGAGCGGTTCGGTGCGTGCCGGGAGTCTGGTGCTGGCCTGCAATGCGCACCTCGAGGACCTGGAGCCAAAGTTGAGCGGTAAGGTCCTGCCGGCGGGCAGCTACATCATTGCCACCGAGCCGTTGACGCCGCAGGTCGCGGCCCAATTGATCCCGCAGAACCTGGCGTTGTGCGACCAGAAAGTCGGCCTCGACTACTACCGGCTTTCGGCAGACCGGCGCCTGCTGTTCGGTGGCGCCTGCCATTATTCCGGACGCGATCCAGCGGACATCACCGCGTACATGCGCCCGAAAATGCTCAAGGTGTTCCCACAGCTGGCCGATGCGCGCATCGACTATCAGTGGGGCGGCAGGATCGGCATCACCGCCAATCGCTTCCCTCAGGTCGGGCGTTTGTCCCAGCACCCGAACGTGTTCTATGCCCAAGGCTATTCAGGGCATGGCGTCAACGTCACCCACTGGACCGCGCGCCTGCTGGGTGAAGCGATTCACGCCGGGCACAGCCAGGGCCTGGACGTTTTCAGCGCGGTGCCGCACATGACCTTTCCAGGCGGGCGTGCATTGCGCACACCGCTCCTGGCATTGGGCATGTTGTGGCATCGTTTGCGTGAGGTGCTAGGTTGAGAGCGATAGCCATCCAATCGTCGGGAGCTACAGGCAATGGCCATGGTCGAACTGCAGCGCGCACAACGGGACGAACTGGACTGCATCGAAAACCTGATGCAGTTCTATATGTACGACCTCAGCGAGTGGCTGCCGCTGAAGTTGGGCGCCCATGGTTTCTTCACCCTTCAACCGCTGTTCGACTACTGGCGAAAGCCTGCGACGCAGCCGTTCCTGATCAGGGTTGACGGGGACATCGCCGGGTTCGTGACGGTTGACGACAAGGTTCGTTTCGACGACGTGCAGTACAACATCGGTTATTTTTTCGTCAGCCGCCGCTATCGAGGTCGCGGCGTCGGAAAGACTGTGGTGTCTGCCCTGCTCAAGCAGCTTCCCGGTCAGTGGCAGATTTTTCATATCGACGCCAATCAGCCGGCGCAAGCGTTCTGGGCCAGCATCATCCCGGAACTGACCCAGGGTGAGTTCACGCTTCATCAGCTAACCATCGACGGCTACCCGTGCACACTGTTCAAGTTTCAGTACCGGTCGGCATAAGCCCCCTTTCATGCATCGAATGATGCGGGCAACGGCTGGCGGACTCCTGACACTGCGTCCAGACTCTGGTCAATGGCCAATCTCCTGCGCTGACGACTCGAGGTTTTGAGCATGCTGCTGTTCCTGTTACCTCAGGCTGACTACGACCCTACCGAAAGCAGCGTGCCCTGGCAGGCCTTGCACGACGCCGGCATCGAAGTGCGCTTTGCAACGCCAAAAGGTCTGCCGGCCTATGCCGACACGCGATTGGTGAACATCGGTTTCGGGCCGCTGAATTCGCTGCTGATGACCCGCCAGGAGGATCTTCAGCATTACGCTGCCATGACCGTCGACGAGCGTTTCCGGTCGCCCATGGCCTACGCCGAAGTGGACCCCGAGCCGTTCGAGGGGGTGGTGATTCCCGGCGGCCACGCCAAGGGCATGCGCAGCTTGCTGGAATCCGAACACGCCCGGCGGATCGTCCGGCACTTCTTCAACGCGCAAAAGCCGGTCGCGGCGGTCTGTCACGGTGTACTGCTGCTGGCCCGCACGCTGGATGCCGACAACGTGCTTTCGGTACTGCACGGGCGCAAGGTGACCGCGTTGCTGGCCAACACCATGGAGCTGCCGGCCTGGTGGGTCACTTCGCCCTGGCTCGGCCGTTACTACCGCACGTACTCGCAGACGGTGCAGGCCGAAGTCACCGCGGCATTGGCCAGCGTCCATGACTTTTTGCCGGGGCCGCGCTTCCCGCAACGTGATTCAACAGAAAACCCGCAACGCGGGTTTATCGTGCGCGACGGCAACCTGCTGACCGCACGCTGGCCAGGCGACTGCCACCGTTTTGCCGCGGAGCTGGTCAGCATGGTGCGCCAGGCACGCGGTGTTCCGACCCAACGCCGGGCGGACTGGACAGTCGGCATGCATTGACGGTGGCCGGGCGTCTCACGTGCAACCACTGACCGACCACCAACGCGGCAACAACTGCTGAACCTTATCCAATCCACGCATCATCGATCCTCGCGTGTGTGCCACAGGCGCAGCAGATAGATGCTGGAGCCCTGTATTTCGTAACGCAACTCGTAGTGGCCGATCTGAATTCGGCGCACATCCCGTGGACCGAACTCTTCCAGGCGTTCGCCAATGCGCGGGTTGGCCAGCAGCGTCGGCGGCGCGGCCGTGAGTTGCTGTACCGTTCGTGCGGCAGCGGGCTGATTCACCGCTGCCAGAAACTCATACAGCCGGGCAATGTCGGAAAGCGCCTTGCTTGTCCACTTCAACTCCATCAGCGCGGTGCCGGCAACGGAGTGTCAGTGCTGAGGCTATCTGCCCAGGCCTGGACGGCCTGGTGGTCAATCACACGACCAGCATCCACATCGGCCAGGGCCTCGCGGGTCAGGCGACTGCGTTCTTCTTCCTGGTCTATCCAGGCAGACAGTGCCTGTTTGACGATCCAGTTTTTGGAGCGTTCCAGGCGCTCAGCCATCAAATCGACCTTTTCAGCCAGCTGTACAGGGACGTGAGCCGTGACGGATCGGGTTTTCGCGGTGGTAGCCATGGTTGGGTTACTCCTGATCAAGATTCATTTTGCACATATCTGTGCATAAACGATTTAAAGCTAATCGTAATGAATAATCATACAGCGTCAAGCATCGTCACCTACTCGGTGATGAAGTTCACCTGGCAGGGCTTCGGTGCTTTCAAATAACGCTTGACTGACCGGGTTTTTCGGCCATGGAAAATGATCGAAAGCCTCAGGGCATCTGCAATACAGAGTCTTGCCCCGGGATACCGTTATCGCAGGAAATGACCTGCCCGCCGCGCCGCAGCAATTGCCCCCTGATGGTTTGGCAGCGCTCGTATTCCCGGGCGTTCGCGTTATCGATGCTGATATTGCCCGTCACTGGCGGCTGCTTGCCGTCACCCAGGCTCAGTTTCACCCAGGGTTGTTCCGGCTGAATCTGAAAGCGGCTTTTCTCGGGTTCAGGCTCGGTCTGTTCGAGCTGTGCGGGTGTGGGCAGTTGATCGGCGGTGACGCCGTATCGGTTCAAAATCGAGCCATGAGGCAACTCCTCGGCCATCGCGCTCGCGGATAACATCATCAGCGCTGCCGCGACTGCCGGCCTCTTGCTGTAACTCACTGTGTTCAATCTCCTGTTTTCAGCTCACCGCGCCTGACGTCTGTGTCGCGCGAAAGGGATGCTACTTAAAAACGCATCGCCTGGCCGCTGCTTTAATGCCGCGGCAGAAAAAAGCCCTGAAAAGCCCGGTGCGAACCAACGTTCGCGCCGGGCTTTTTAACGTCAGGCGATCACCACGCCTGAACTGGCCAGGTGATCGAGCCCGACCCCGACCAGCGTGACCGAGTCGTTGCCGAAGCTCAGTACGGTGTCGGCGCCTGCGGCTTTGGCGTGATCGCGTACGTCATAGCTTTGCCCCACGCCTTCGACACCGAGGAAGACCAGTTTGTCGCTGGCCTGGTAACCGAGGATCCGGTCGTTGCCGAAGTGGCCGCTGAACAGGAAGGTATTGTTGCCACCTCCCGACTCCATCAGGTCGTTTCCGGCACCGCCCACCAGCACGTTATTGCCTTTACCGCCGATCAAATGGTCATTGCTGTCCAGGCCAAACAACCACTCGCCACTCGCGTCGGCCTTGAGGACATTGTCGCCCGCACCACCCTTGAGCGATGCCGCGTATTGAGTCAGGTGGTTCCCCGCCAGCAGGCCTTTGTCGGTGACGCTGTGGGTCACGTCATCCTTGAGCAAGCCCCAGAGCAATCCCGGCTCTTTGCTGATGATGCTGCCAATGTCGCGGGTAATGCTGATCCCGCCATTGGCATCGCGTACGTATAGCGTGCCAGCGCCGTCATTGGCGAAGTCGAAGTTCTTCACCGACTGCTGCAGGTCCAGGGTATTGCTGCCCTTGCCGCCCAGGATGATGTTGTAACCGCCCGCGTCCCTGAAAGTGTCATTGCCATCGCCACCTTCCAGGTAGTCATTGCCCTTGCCGCCCTGGATCAGGTCGTCACCGTTACTGCCGATGATGAAGGTACTGCCCTTATGGGGTTCGGCATTGCGGTTGAGGTCCTGAACCCAGGTGTTGCTACGCGCCGGGTCCGACAGGTTGGCGACGATGATCGTCGAATCCTTGCTGGTCAGGTCGTAGAACTTCGACTCCAGCACCCGGGTCATGCCATCGCCGTAACCGGTGGGCAGGTGGGAAATCCAGGTCGGGACGTTGAGGATCGAATACGGCAACAGGTTCCAGGCCGCCGAGGCGTAATAGTCGTTGAAGCTGACGATGTTGTTGGTCGCCGAGTCCTGATGCGCATCGTGTACGCCCACCGATGACAGGTTGAACGTTGAACCGTCCAGCGCACGGAATACCGGATCGTTTTCGTAACCGATGTTGAGCACTTTGTCGGTGCTGCTTTGGGTCGGTGACGCATAGGCGATGTACCTGGAGTCCTTGTAGAAGCCATTCCAGTGATCGCCGCTCAAGTCCGCCAGGCTATTGACCGCCAGCCCGCCCAGGCTGTGGCCGCTGACCAGCACGTTTTTGCCGGTCAAGCCATTGGCTGCGGCAAACGTGGCAACATCCTTGAGCAGTGAACCAAAGGCTTCGCCGACGTAGTTTTTTGCATAGTCCTTGGGACCTAATGCCGCCATCAGGTCGTTGATCACATCGCCGATGGAATCCGAAATCTGTATTTCACGCGGGCCGCTGGTACCGCGAAACGCGACGCCGATTTCCGTGAGGTGCCCTTGTGCATCGTACTTGCCGAGGATCTCGACTTGAGCCGTGGTGTAACCGGCTTTCTCGCCGAAGTAGGTTCCCCGCACATCGACCTTGCCGCCATAGCCTAACTGGCTGGCGGTGATTGGGGTCCAGCCGGCCTTTTGCACCGCGTCCAGCGCGGCTTTTTCTGAGTCGGGGTTCCAGGGAACACCGGGAATCACCCCTTGCGAGTCGGTGCCACCGATCAGCGCAGTGACCAGCGTCGCTGGCAGTCCGAGGCCAAAACCATTGTGTTGGTAGCCCGTGGCAAAGCCATTGTCGAGGTTGTGGTAGGAATACAGCGTGATCGCCAGCGCATCGGAAAACAGCGCTTTCGAGTCGGCTGAGTTGAAGTTTTTGTAGTCATAAACACCCATGGTATTGCCTCTCTCGTTGTTGAAATTGTCGGAGATAGCTCACGCAGCTAAAACGCCCCGCAGCACGGGGCGTTCCAGTTAGTGCAATGCCTTTTTTAAGCGAATACGATCCCCGCGCCAGACAGGTTGTCCAGGCCGACACCGACCAGCGTCACCGCGTAGTCGCCGACCTTGAGCAGCGTGTCGCTACCCGATTGAGAAACATGCTGGCTGTAGTCGTAGCCCTGCCCCGCGCCTTTAACACCCATGAACACCAGTTTGTCGCTACCCTGGTAACCATTGATGGTGTCGAAGCCGAACGCACCGCTGAACAGGAAGGTGTTGTGGCCGCCAGCGGCATACATGACGTCATTGCCCTCGCCGCCGACGAACGTCACCTGACTCTTGTCGCTGCGCAGCACATCGTCGCCCGACAACCCGAACAGCCAGTCACCGTCGGCGGTCGCCACCAGCGAATTGCCGTAGGCATCGCCATTGAGCGAGTGGTTGTAGTGAGTCAGCTCGGTGCCGGCCAACAAGCCTTTGGCGGTGACGTTGTAGGTAACGTCCTTGTTGAGCAGCCCCCACATCGCCCCGGACTCCTTGCTGACCAGCGCACCGATGTCGCGGGTCATGCTGATGCCGCCGTAGCTGTCGCGCACATACAGCGTGCCGTCGCCATCATTGGCAAAGGTGAAGTTCTTCAACGGCTGTTGCAGGTCAAAAACGTTCTGCCCTTTATCGCCGAGCAGGATGTTGTAGCCACCCGCATCCCTGAAGGTGTCATTGCCGTCGCGACCTTCCAGGAAGTCGTTGCCTGCGCCGCCGCGCAGCAAATCGTTGCTGTCGGTGCCGATGATGAAGGTGGTGCCGGTGTGCGTTTCACCGCTGCGCCCCAGGTCTTCGATCCAGGTGTTGCCACGCAACGACTCCGACAAGGTTGAGACGAGGATCGTCGAGTCCTTGCTGGTGAGGTCGTAGAAGCTCGAGCCGATCACCCGGTTCAGGCCGTCGGCATAACCGAGGGAGCTGTGGGCCGCCCAGTGCTGCGGGTTGGCAATGCTGAACGGGGTCATCTGGGTAGAGACGTAGTGGTCGTTGACGTTGACGATATTGTTGGTCGCCGACTCCTGGGGCTTGTCGTGCTTGTACAGCGATGAACTGGTGAAGGTCGTACCGTCGAGCACACGGAACACCGGGTCGTTTTCGTAACCGATGTTCAGCACATGAGTGCCCGCCGAGCTTTGCGTCGGCGAGGCGAAGGTCATGTAGTTGGCGTCCTTGAAATAACCGCCCCAGTGGTCGGCACTCAACTCGGCCACGCTGTTGGCGCCCAGACCGCCGAGGCTGTGCCCCGTGATCAGCACGTCCTTGGCGTTCAGGCCCTTGCTGCTGGCGAACGCGGCGACGTCCTTGAGCAACGTGTCGAAGGCGCTTTTGGCGTAGTTCTTCGCGTAATCCTTCGGCCCGATAGCGGCCAGCAGATTGTTCTTCATGTCGCCGTAAGTGTCTCTGTAACCCAGGCCACCGGTCCCGCGAAATGCGATACCGAGGGAGATCAGCTTGCCTGCGACGTCATACTTGGCCAGCACCTCGGCCTCGGCACTGGTGAAACCTTCCTGCTCGCCAAAGAAGGTGCCCTGGGCACCGACCTTGCCCTGATAGCCCAATTGTCCGGCGGTGACCGGCGTCCAGCCGCTGACCAATGGCTTGCCGGTCGGCGTGTAAGCGTACAGCGTCAATGCAATCGCATCGCTGTACAACGCCTTGCTGGCCGCGCTGCCGAACGTCCTGTAATCAAAAACACCCATTTTCTTGCCTCTTCATGGCTAGTACGTGTTGCGTTTTTTCACATCAGAACTGCCAGTCGAGGGTCAGCCCCACGCCGTGGGTCTTGTCCTTCGAACCCAGCAGTCCGTTGTAATCCAGGTTCAGCGTGATATCGCGCGCCAGCGCCAGCCCTGCACGAGCGCCAACCACCGCCGCATTGCGGTCCATGGAAACGCTTTGCACGGCGAACGGTGCGCCGCCGGAGGCAAACGCCAGGTTTTCCTCGGAGTGGGTGTTGCTCAGGTTGTGCTGCCAGCCCAGGGTCCCGGACAGGTCGAGCGGCTGATGCTCGGTGAGCGCCAGGCGTTTGCTCGCCCGCAGGCCCAGGGTGGAGAGCACCGCATCGCGGTTGTCGTCGCCGCCCTTGAGGGCCGCCGCGCCCCCTTTCTCGGTGAAGCTGTCGCTGTCCAGGTGGACGTAGGCCAGGTTGGCGAACGGCTCCAGTGCCAACGGTTGCAGGTCCAGGCGATAGGCCGCTTCAGTGAACACTTGTGTGGTGTGCGCATCACGCTTGGATTTCTGCTGGGTGCTGACATCGCCAAACTGCACATCGCGTTTGGTGTCGATACGGTGCCAGCTGTAGGCACCGCCGACGCTCAGACGCAGCGCATCCATTTCATGCCCGGCATACAGACCCAGGTGGTAGCTGTCGACCGTGGCGGAAGAATGGGTGCCATCGCCCATGTTCAGCGAACTGTTGCTGTAACCGGTGACGAAACCCAGTCGGGTGTGGTCGGCAATCAGACCGTCGCCCCCGGCCAGCACACCGCTGATGGAACTGGTGTAGTTAGCGTTGTCGTGGCCACTGTCGGTTTTGCCCCAGGCGCCCAGCACTTTGACCCAGGCGTTGTTCTCGTTACTGTTGGGCGTTGCGGCGTCATAGAGGCCGCCATCGCGCAGACGCTCACCGACGGCATCACGCACATAGCGCGAGTCGTTGACCAGCAAGGTGCCGATCGCCGGATGAATTTCCCCGGACAATTGCTGGAAAGCTTGTTGCGCGCTCGCCGCGTTCGGTGACAGCAGCAGGCTTTCGTACACGGCGTTGCCCGCGCCCAACTGCTCGGCGGCAGCGGCCACGGAGCGTTGATTCGGGGTTTGCCCGACGCTGGCAAAGGAATTGCCATTGCGCTCGATCGCCAATTGCACGCCGGTCGCCGAGTAATCGAGGCTGCCGCCGATAAACGCGTAGTTTGGCAACACCGCACCGAACTGGCCCTGGATACCGCCAGCCGCTTGCAGGATGTTGTACTGATGACCGATCAGGCTTTTCACGTCGCTGGGGCTCAGCAGCGTCGGACTGTTTTCCCGCGAAAGGCTCACGGTCGCGCCCTGGATCGTGGCTTTACCGCTAGCGACGATGCTGTCGCTGCTGGTGGGAGACAGCTCGACGGCATAGGTCGAACCGGGTTCGAAGGTCACATCGCCGGCCACATGCAAGGTGCCGATCGAGTTGCCCGGCGCAATGGTGCCGCCGCTTTTCGCGGTCAATGCGCCGACCTGCCCGGAGCCACCGAGGATGCCGCTGTCGTTGACCGTGACTGCCGACAGCAACGAACCGTTGACGGCCAGTCGCCCCTGATTCACCAGGGTTGGCCCGGCATACGTGTTGCTGCCGGTCATCACCAGCGTGCCGATGCCTTGCTTGGTCAAACCGCCATGGCCGGAAATATCGTTGCGCCAGACGTCGAACCCGCAACTGATGTCGTTACAGATCCGCTGCGTTGGTTTGCCGGCATCGATGACCGCACCGATTCCCGGCAGGTCGGCGACAAACTGGCCGGAGCCATAGGAGCCGGCCACGCGGAATTCCTGCGGAATGTCGGCATCGGCGACAAACATGCCTGGGCCATCGATGCCCTTGCGCAGGTTGATCATGCCCCAGCCGTACAACGAATCGATGCCCGGTGCGCCCATGTCGGTGGCGGTGGTTTTCAGCACCGTGGCGACCTGCGCACCGGTCATGTACGGGAAGCGTTCCATCAATACCGCGGTGGCGCCGGCAACGTGTGGCGCGGCCATCGAGGTACCGTTCTTGTTGGCATAGCCCACGGTCAGGTCATCGGCGTTGGTGCCGCCGAGCACCGCGCTGTAGATCTTGGTACCCGGTGCCGACACACAAAAGCCTGCGGTATAGCCGCAACGCGACGAGAAGGTGCTGATGATGTAAGGATTGGGGCTAGTGGTGTCCGGGTTCATTTGCAGCGCCGCGACCGTGACCCAGTTCGCGGCAATGTCCGGCACGAAGTAACCCAGGCCGGCAATCGCATCCGGGTTGTTGAGGTTGTAGTCGTTACCCGCGGCGAAGATGGTGACGATGCCGCTACGGGCCGCGTCGATGGCGCCTCGGTACGCACCGCCCTGTTTGGTGTTGAGCAGCGGCTGGATCTGATCAAATTGGGCCTGGCCGTCCTGCACGGTGAAATGCGGGAACGCCGGGTCCTTGCCACCCTTTTTGAAGCGATCGGTGATGCCGATGCCCCAGCTGTTGTTGATGATCCGCGCACCGTTTTCTCGCAGAGCGTCCCAGCCGGCTTTGTAGACCGCGCCGTCGTTGCCGAGAATGATCCCGTCTTCAGGTCCCGGGTCGCCGTTGTCGGCGCTGATGATTTGCGCGTTGAACGCCACGCCGTGCATCGGGCTGCCATCGCGGCTGCCGGCGGCAATCCCGCCGACGTGAGTACCGTGATACCCCAGTTTGCCGTCGGAGCCTACCGACGGTGAACCGTCATAGCGAAAGGCATCTCCGGCTTTGACCGGAATATAGGGGTCGGTGTATTCGCGGATGCCGCTGGTAACCAGCGTCACTACTTTGTCCACGCCGGAGAACTCCGGGTGTTTGGCATAGACCGGTTGATCGAAGATCCCCAATTTGATGCCTTTGCCGGTGTACCCGGCCGCATAGGCATCCTGGGCGTTGATCGCGCCCAGCCCCCACTCGGCGTTGAATTCGGGACTGCGCCAGCTGTTCGGGTCGCCAAGCTTGCCGCTTTCCACATAGGGTGCGGCCTGGGCGACGCCGATCGCCGCCAGATAAGCGATAAACGCCCCATTGAGTGCTTTTGCCTTGCGGCTGATGCCGATTTGCACAGGTGTGTTGTTGCGAGACTTGCCTTCCATCCAGCTACCTTCCTTAGTTGTCGTTCTTCTTTTATTACTCATCCAAATAGCCCGAATCGCAGCTCGCAGGAGCTGCCGCAGGCTGCGATCTTTTGACCTTGCGGGCACCGTTATCCCTGGAAAAGATCGCCGGCTTCGCCAGCGCCTACGGCGTGATACGTGGTGATCAGAACTGCCAATTCAGGCTCAGCCCTACGCCATGGCTGTTTTCGCCGCCGGCCAGACGGCCGTTGTAATCGAGGTTCAAACGAACGTCCTTGGCCAACGCCAACCCCGCCTGGACCCCGATCAACGCCGCGTCGCGCGCCAGTGGTGTGCTTTCGACCGCGAACCCGGGGCCACCGCTGGCAAACGCCAGATGGTCTTGTGATTGGGTAGCACTCAGGTTGTGCTGCCAGCCGAGGCTGCCAGCCAGATCAAGCTGTTGCTGACTGGACAGGCTGATGGTTTTCAGCGCTCGCACACCCAAGGTGCTGAGTACGGCATCACGCGTGTCACTGCCACGTTTCAACGCCGCCGCATCGCCTTTTTCAGTGAACCTTTCGGTGTCCAGGTGCACATAGGCGAGGTTGGCGAACGGTTCCAGTGCCACGGGCTGCTGGTCCATTCGGTAGGCGGCTTCGGTGAACACTTGCGTGGTGTTGGCGTCGACCTTGGCTTTCTGTTTGGCGCTGATATCGCCATAGTGCAGGTCACGGGTGATGTCCGCCCGGTTCCAGCTGTAAGACCCGCCGACGCTCAGACGCAGTGCACCCAGTTCGCGTCCGGCGTAAGCGCCCAGGTGGTAGCTGTCGACTTGCGCCCGCGAGTGGGTGCCGCTGTCCAGGTTCAGCGAGCTGTCGCTGTAGCCCGTGACGAAACCCAGACGAGTGTCTTCATCGAGCAAACCGTCGACCCCGGCCAGCAAGCCGCCAATCGAGGTGGTCGAGCCCGCCGTGTCATTGCGTGCATCGGTCTTGCCCCAGGCGCCCAGCGCCTTGACCCAACCGCTACCGCCAGTGGCCGGATCGGCCTGCAAACGCTCTGTCACCGCCTCACGCAGGTATCGGCTGTCGTTGATCAGCAAGGTGTCGAGCGCCGGATAGATTTCCCCGGCGAGTTGCTGGAACGCCTCCCGGGCGGACGCCGCCGACGGCGACAGCAAGAGGCTTTCGTACACCGGATTGCCCGTCCCCAACTGCTCGGCGGCAGCGGCCACGGCACGTTGATTCGGGGTTTGCCCGACACTGGCGAACGAAGTGCCGTTGCGTTGAATCGCCAGCTGCACGCCAGTCGCCGAGTAGTCGAGACTGCCGCCGATGAACAGGTAGTTCGGCACGACCGCACCGAATTGCCCCTGAATGCCGCCCGCCGCTTGCAGGATGTTGTACTGGTGACCCAGCAGGCTTTCGACCTGGCTGGCACTTAACAGTGTCGGGCTGTTTTCCAGCGCAAGGCTGACAGTGGCACCGGTGACGGTCGCCGTGCCGCTGGCGACAATCCGGTCGCTGCTGGTCGGCGACAGTTCCACCGCATAGGTCGAGCCGGGCGCCAGCGTCACATCGCCGTTGACCTGCAAGGTGCCGATCGAGTTGCCTGGCGCCACGGTGGCGCCGCGGTTGGCGATCAATCCACCGACCCGCCCGGAACCGCCCAGAGTGCCGCTGTCATTGACCGTCACCGCCGAGCTCAGCGACCCATTGACCGTCAACAGGCCGTCATTGACCGTGGTCGCACCGCGATAACTGTTGTTCCCGGCCAGCACCAACTGGCCCGCGCCGGATTTGATCAGGCTGCCTTCATAGAGACGTTGGGCGGCTGCCGCATCGCGCGCCATGCCCACCGCGTAATCGGTCTTGTCCTGCTGACTGGCGTTGGTCGCAATGCCGCTTTCCCAGCCTTTGTCTTTCAAGGTCTGTTGCCAGGCGCTACGCTCGGCGGCGTCTTCGCTCTGACGCTGAATCAGCGCCTTGTCCGAGATGTCGTTGCTCCACACATCACGCTGACCGGCGGCAAGATTGGCGTCGAATGGACCGAGTAATTGCCCCGGCCCTCTCATCGCCCGCGCAAGGTCGGGCACGCCCCAGCCGACCCGAGTGGTCGGCGCGTCGGTGATCGAACCGTCAAGCTGGGTCGCGGTGGTCAGCAACACCTGCAAGGCTTGCTGGTTGTTCATGTACGGGTAGCGCTCCATCACCAGCGCCAGGGCACCGGTCGCATGGGGCGCGGCCATCGACGTGCCGTTGTAACGGGCATAACCGCCACCGACGATGGTGCTGTAAATCTGAGCGCCCGGCGTGCTGATGCACCAGTACTTGGCGATCCCGCACTGGTTGTATTTTTGCTGGTTGTTTTTATCCAGCCCCGACACCGCCATCCAGTGGCCTTCCAGGTCCGGCTCGAAATACGGCAGGGCTGCACGCACGCTGGCGTTGGCGTAGCCGCTGTTACCGGCACTGAACACGTTGACCACACCCCGGCGCGAGACATCGGCGGCCGCATCGATCCAGGTGTTCTGGTTCCAGTACTGAGCGTAGGCAGCATGCAGGCTCGCGAGGGTCTTGTAGTCGACATCCTTGGGCTGGCTGCCCCAACTGTTATTGATCACCCGCACGCCGGCATCAGCCAGGGCGTCATAGGCCGCTTTGAAATAGCGCGGATCGGGGCCGGGGCCGAAGAGGAAGCTGTCGTTCTGATTGGTGTTGGCGACATACACATCCGCGTTGAACGCCACGCCGTGCATGCCGACACCGTCACGCGCGGCGCCCATGGTTCCGGTGACGTGGGTGCCGTGGGAGTCGTTGTTGGCGTTGTGATTGCCGCTGACGCTGAACGGCGTGCCATTGACGTAGGTGCCGCTGGCCGTGACCGCGTGAAAGCGTGCGGCTTCGGGATGATTCGGGTCAAAACCCGAGTCCAGCGCGCCGATTTTCACGCCTTTGCCGGTGATTCCGTCAGCATAGGCTTCATTCGCCTTCAGGCGATCCAGCCCCCAGTCCTGCTGGTATTCCGCTGTGCGCCAACTGGCAGGGTCCCCCACTTGCCCCGGATCGAGGTAGGCCGCGTGAACGGCGGCAGGCAACGTGGCAACGAGCAACAACAATGAGCCGCCGGTGATTGGCCGGGAGCTATAACGACGTACGTCCGTGTTCATGACATCTCACTTTATTAGACTTGTAGTCCCCATCCAGGGGCGGTGCAGCAATGTGGTGCTTAGCGAATCGCCTTACGCGGGCCGAAGGCTTCATCGACCCTGGCCAGGTCCTCCTCACGCAAGTTGCCGGCGTAGTAATGCAACTTGGTCCAGGCCATCAAGTAGTCATAACGGGTCTGGGCCAGGTCACGGCGTGTGGTGTAGAGCTGTTGTTCGGCGTTCAGCGCATCAAGGTTGACCCGCTCGCCGCCGAGGATGCTTTGCTTGGTCGAGACCACCAGCGCTTCGGCCGACGTCAGGGCCTTTTGATAGGCGCGCAACTTGCTGACACCCGACAGGCAGGCGTTGAACTGGCGACGCAGTTCGATCAGGGTTTCGCGGGTTTTCGAGTCCAGATCGTATTCGGCCTGCTCCATCGAACGGCTGGCCTGACGCGTCGATGCCCACACCCCGCCCCCGGCATACAGCGGCACGCTGATCTGAATACCGATGGTGTTGGTGTCATAGCGCTGGTTGTAGGTGTTGCCGCTTTCCGACTCGTTTTTGCGCGCTGTCGCGTAGGCGCTGACCCTGGGCAGGTGCCCGGCGCGATTGCGCTCTACTTCGAACCGCGCCACTTCCACCGCTTGACGCTGGGACGCCAGGTTCGGGTTGTTGCTCAGCGCCATTTCATGCCAGGTATCGAAATTGGCCGGTTGCAAAGTGAACGACTCAAAGGACTCGCCCAACGGCTCGAGGTCTTTGATATCAATATCCCGCGTGCCGATCAGCGCTCCCAGCTCGCGCAAGGCCGCGTCTTGCTCATCACGGGCCTCGATCTCTTCGGCGGTGGCCAGTTCGTAGCGCGATTCCGCTTCGAGAATATCAGTGCGAGTGCCCTCGCCCTGACGGAACATCTGCTCGTTCTGCTGGAACTGTTCTTCAAAGGCTTTTTTCTTCGCTTGCGCGATGTCGATCTGATCCTGGGCAAACAGCGCCTGGGTGTAATAGGTCAGCACCCGCACCAGCAGTTCCTGGCTCTTGCCGCGAAAATTTTCATCGGCGAACAGCGATTGCGCGACGCCCTTGCGATAGGCCGCGTACGCCTCATAGTCGAACAGCGGCTGTTGCAGGGTGAAGGTCGAGCCGTAGCTGTCGTAGTTGCGGTCTTCGGTCTGGTTGCGTCGGTGTTGGTCCAGGGAAGTGGCCTTGGAGTTGTTGCGGCCCTTGTTGTAGTCGTACGACAGTTTCGGCAGCAAACCGGCGCGGCCAATCGCGCGGTTTTCCAGGCCGGCGTCTCGTTCCTTGATGGCGCCGAGGAATATCGGATCGTTGCGCAGCGCCTGTTCGTAAACCTCGAATGGCCCCATGGCGTAAACGTTGGTGCAGACCAGCAATGCAATAGCGGTCCCGAGAATGGAAAGCTTGCTCATACGACGGGACATCCTTATTCCTCGGTCAATGCGGAGCCTGCCCGGTCGAGCAGAGGTTTGAACAGATAGTTGAGGAGTGAGCGTTCACCGGTGCGCACGAACATCTCGGCCGGCATGCCCGGCTTGATCACCAGCCCGTTGAGTTTCTCCATGGCGACATCGCTGACGCTGCTGCGCAGCACGTAGTACGGCACGCCGGTTTTCTCGTCGACCATCTGGTCGGCGGAAATCAGGCTGACTTCGCCCGGTACACGCGGGGTCTTGCTCTGGTTGAAGGCGGTAAACAGGATGTCCACCGGCAAGTGGCTACCGACCTTGTCAATCAGGTTCACCGGCAGGTGACCTTCGACCTCAAGGCGTGTGCCCTGGGGCACGATTTCCAGCAAGGTTTCGCCCGGGCGAATCACTGCGCCTTCGGTGTGCACGCCGAGGTTGACGGCGATGCCGTCGGCCGGCGCGATAATTTCACTCTGTTGCAGATTGAAATCGGCCGAGGTCAGTTGCTGCTCAAGGGTCAGCGTCTTGAGCTGCGCGTCTGCCAGCTGGCTGCGGACCTCTTTCTGGTACTCCTCGCTGTGCTGTTGCAGCTTCAAGCGCGTTTCAACAATCCCCTGCTCGACTCGCCCGCTTTCGCCGCTGTTCTGCGCCAGCTGTTGTTGGACCTGCGAGAGCTGACGCTGGAACTCCATCAGCCGATTTCGCGGGATGTAACCGTTGTCGGCCAAGGGTTGCAGGTTGGTCAGTTGTTGACGCAGGGATTCCGCCTGCGTGGTCAGGTCGGTGCGCGCCCGACGCATCCCCGCCAGTTGCGCGGTGGCGCCTTCAATGTTGGCGCGCATCCCGGCCTGCTCACGATCAAACGCTTCGCGGCGGCTGCTGAACAGTTGCCGCTGGCCTTCCAGCACCAACGCCAGACGCGGGTCGGGGTCGTTGCTCAACTCGGCGGGGAAGCTCACCTGCTTGAGGTTGTCACGCTCGCTCTGCCAACGGGCCAGGCTGGCCCAGGCCATGCGGTACTGGGCTTGCAGGGATTGCACATCGGCTTCGACCTGAGTCTGGTCGAGGCGAAACAGTGGCTGGCCTTGCTTCACCGCCTCGCCTTCACGCACCAGAATCCGGCTGAGCACCCCGCCGCTCATCGATTGCACCGCCTTGCGCTTGCCAGACACCACCACCGTGCCTTGCACCGGAATCCCCTGATCGAGAGGCGCCAGACTGGCCCAGAGGAAAAAACTGCCGGCGCCGACTACCGCGAGCATCCAGCCTATGCGGGTAAAAAAGCCGGCGTCGCGCTCAGGGCGCTCCGGTGCGTAACCTTGTTCGATTGTCATGCCGCTGTCCTTGCTCATACGCCACTGCTCTTGGTCGAGGTCTGATACTGGCGGCTCATGCTGAGCCCGGCCGGTGCGGCGGCGGGTTTTTCCCGTGGTTGTTCCTGTTGTGCGCCAGAGAGTGCCTTGAGCACTTCCTGGCTCGGCCCGAAGGCTTGCAAACGGCCGTCGTTGAGCACCAGCAACTTGTCGGCCTGGGCCAGCGCCGAGGAACGGTGGGTCACCAGAATCACGCTGGTGCCCTGGGCTTTCATCTGCGCGATGGCACTGGCCAATGCCGCCTCGCCGACGGTGTCGAGGTTGGAGTTCGGTTCATCGAGCACCACCAGCGCCGGCCCGCCATACAGCGCTCGGGCCAAGGCCACGCGCTGCTTCTGACCGCCAGACAAACCACTGCCATCCTCCCCCAGCACAGTGTCGTAGCCTTGTGGCAGACGCAGAATCATCTCGTGCACGCCCGCTTGCTGCGCGGCCTCGACTACCTTCTGCGGGTCGGCTTCGCGAAAACGCGCAATGTTCTCGGCGACGCTGCCGCTGAACAGTTCGATGTCCTGTGGCAGATAGCCTATGTAAGGGCCGAGGTCGTCGCGGTTCCAGCGATGGATGTCCGCACCGTCCAGCCGCACAGTGCCGGCCAGGGTTGGCCAGACGCCCACCAGCACCCGCGCCAGGGTTGACTTGCCGGAGCCGGATGCCCCCAACACACCCAACACTTCACCGGCCCCGAGGTTGAAATTGACCATGTGCAAGGTCGCGCTGCGTTTACCCGGTGGGCCGGCGCTGACCTGTTCGAAGGTCACCTGGCCCTTGGGCGCTGGCAACTCCATGGCGTCGTCACTTGGCGGGAACTCTTGCAGCAAGGCGTCGAGCCGTCGGTACGCCAGCTTCGCCCCGCTCCACTGCTTCCAGACGGCAATCAACTGATCGATCGGGCTCAGTACCCGACCCATCAGGATCGAGCCGGCGATCATCATCCCGGCGGTCATCTCGCCCTTGATCACCAGCAACGCGCCGAGCCCCAGCACCAGTGATTGCAGGCACAGACGCAGGGTTTTGCTCAGGGAGCTGATGACCGCACCGGTATCGCTGGCCTGGTTCTGCATGCCCAGAAAACGCGAATGCACCTGGAACCAGCGTTTGCGCAGCGCACCCAGCATGCCCATCGCCTGAATGGTCTCGGCGTTGTGCAGGTGACTGGTGGCCAGTTGCGTGGACCGTTGCGAGTAACCGCCGGCCTCGCCCAAGGGCTTTTTGGTCATTGCCTCGTTGAGGAACGCCAGACCGATCAGCAGCACCGCACCGACGGTCGCGAACACCCCAAGCCAGACGTTGAACAGATAGATCACGAACAGATAAACCGGAAACCACGGTGCATCGAAGAACGCGAACAGCGCAGGCCCGGTGACGAACTGGCGAATGTGGGTCAGGTCGCCCAGCGACTGGCCGGCGTTGCCTTCGCCCTTGAACAGGTTGCGCTCGAACGCGGCCTGATAGACCCGCAGATTGAAGCGTCGCTCCAGCTGGCTGCCGATGCGAATCACGATGAAGCTGCGCACCGTCTCCAGCAAACCGATAAACGCAAAAAAGCCCACCACCATCAGCGACAACATCGCCAACGTGGTTTCATTCTGCGACGAGAGTACCCGGTCATAGACCTGGAGCATGTAAATCGACGGCACTAACATCAGTACGTTAATCAGTGCGGTGAAACAACCGACGCTGATCAGAATACGTTTATAGTCGCCCAGCGCCTTCAATAGCGGTGCAGTAGGAGTGGTCTTCGCCATTCTCATTGATTTTCCCTGAGCTGATAGCCCGCGCGTAGTTCGACACGGTTCCAATAAACCGCCCCCACTCTGGCGGGGGTATGCTTTTAATAGTGCAACTGACAGGCGAACGAACTCTATGTCATGACGATATAGAGTTCAGGTTATTTAGCGGTCAGCAGAAAACTGTGGGGGAGTCGTTATTTCCATTACGGGAAAAGACTCGACTTACCTTGGTGTTCTTAGTCTGGAGCGCGTTGCAGAACAATTTGCGGATCAGATTGTTTGGTACTTTGGTAGCGCCCTTCCTGCTGTCGACCAAGATGAATAATTCTTGAACCTTCTTTACCGGTCAGCGATATACCGTCGGGCTCTGGAAACCAACCGACGGGGGTTTCACTGAGCCAACTGGCGAAACACTCGATATCGCCCGCCAGTGTTTGATTTTGCACAAGTTCCAGTGCACAGGTGTTCTGCGGTGCAGACTTCAGATAAATCTGCCATTGCCCGGCCAGTTCCGACGGGTCCGCCAATCTCAGGCTGCTTGCCATGACGACATCTCCAGAAAACATTATCAGCGTGGCGATTATCCAAGCCATTGCCCTGTAGGTAAAGGCGTTATACGTCATAGGATATTTCGCTCCGAGCTGTAATCCATTAAGACTGTGTCCACCACAAAGGTGCAGATAAAGACAGAGAGCAACACATGTTCGCTGCCCTCTGTTTTCCTTCACGTCGCTTGCCTGCGAACTCAACGGCGCGGGCAAGCGACGTCTTTACGCTGCGATATCCGAGACCGCTGCCTGGCCAACGATGTTGACAAGGAAGTCAGCATAGCCATTCCCGGAGAAGTCTACAGCCAGGGTGCTGTTGCCACCCGAGTTGCTCAGTACTGCATCGCCTGCCGCACCCGTGAAGGCATTCCCGAAGTGCAGGCCTGCGCCATTGGTGATGGCGGTCAGGTCGATTTTGTCCAGACCACTGGTGAAGTCCATAATCTTGTCAGCCGCACCTGGCGTGGAGTCCGAGCTTGCGGCATACACGAAGGTATCCGAGCCCGAACCACCCCACAGTTTGTCCGCGCCACCCGCGCCGTAGAGGATGTCGTTGCCGGCACCGCCCTTGAGCACGTTGGCGACGTCGTTGCCAATCAGCAAGTCGTTACCCGAGCCGCCGATGGCGTTCTCGATGGTGACACCCTGAGCAATGGAAACGTTGCCCACCAGGCCGCCCACGTCGGAGAACGAGGCCTCGTGGAGGTTGATCTTCTGATTTTGAGTGAAGCCGGAGAAGTCCAGGGTGTCGTTGCCACCCCCGTCCCACACCGAGAACACCAGCTTGTCCGACGAAGAGGTCGCGCTGTAAAAGTCGCGGCCAGCGTTGGAATGGAAGCCATAGGTGGTATCACCGGCACGGGTACTCATGTTGGCACCGTAGAGCTTCTGCACCGCAGCAATATCGTCCATCAACGGGCCGGACGAATACGCCTCGACACCGCCCTTGCTGAAGTTCTGGCTGGTGTTGCTTTCACTCCAGTAACTCATGACGCTGTAGCCACGAGTGTCCTGGCCATAGACTGCGTCGTTGTAAGACGGAGTGCCTTCGCCGGCGTTGTAGTCGCCTGGGTGAGACAAACCGAGGGTATGCCCGATTTCGTGAGTCAGGGTCTGACGACCGTAGTTGTTCACGCCCGGGGTCTTGTTGACGTCGTAACCACTGCCGGTCAGGTACCAGGACTCACCGTCATGGCCAGGTTCAGTACCGGGCAGGAAAGCGAATGCCGCTGCACCTTCCTGGCCGCCACTGTAGTTGCCGAAACTCATGTGACCATCGCCCCCCTTTGCCGCTTGGGTAAAGGTGATATTGGCTACGTCCGCCCAGGATTGCATGGCGAGCACGGCCTGAGCCTTCTGCAAGGAACTGAACTGGCTGAAGCCAGTAACACCCAGGTCGCTGAAATTCGACGTTGGAGCGGTCAGAAACGAGTAGGTGAGATCGATCTTGCCGTTGCCGTTGAGATCGTGCCAAGAGGCACCATCACGCAGCAGTTGCGTCGCGGCTTGATCTACCGAGTAGGAGGGTTTGTCATTGACCGTGAGATCACCGCCGCGGTCATACTGATGGCTGAAACTGTCGATCTGTGACCAGGCGCTACTTGTGTCGGCCAGTGAGTCAATAGCGTTCACTTTTATTTTCGACATAAACACACTTCCTTGTTTAGCAATGGAACAGTTTTTGTCAGACAGCGACAATCTCTGGCGAGATCGTCCTATCACTCGCCCAATGAAGGCGTAAGAAAGCTGACACAATTTGAAATCAGACGTCCACTACTTTTTTGGCGCCAAATTGAACTGTTCCACAGAACTGCCGAAAACAATGACCAGCAAGTCGAAATAATCTTTGTAGTTCAATCTCCAAACAGGATTGTCGGACAATCATCTATTTAAATATTAAATAACAGTGCAGTTGTATTTGATTACTGCGTTGCAGTTTTACATGGCCCTGCACTCGCCAATTGCACTAAAAGCGTGCAGTAAATACTCGGGCTCAAGTGCATTAACCTAAAGATCGCAGCCTTCGACGATGACGCGGACATACGTATTCCTGACTCCTGCGCCATCCTGTTCAGACTGAACGCTTTGCAGCGCGCTGATCCGCGAAGAAAGGTTTGCCCTGCGCGATCCTGTCGGACGCCTTGGGCATATTGACCGATTGATTGTCCTGGCCATCGACATACCAATAGCAATGCTTCACGGCTCGGGTGATGCCGACGTAAGCCAGCCGCAGGATCTCGTCTTTTTGCGCGCTGTCGTACGGTTGCGCGTCGCCATCCTTGCCCAGCCCGGCCATGCGATAGACCTGATTCTTGTAGGGCGAACTGGTCAGGTGCTGGCAATCGCCCAGCAGAAACACTGCGTCGGCCTGAAGCCCCTTGGCACTGTGATAGGTCAATTGCTTGAGCCGCCGAGCTTCAAACGACAAGCTCGAATCAGCATTAACTACTGGAAAAATATGCTCTTGTATCAATGATTTATCGCTACTTTTTCGATACAGCATCAAGATTGAATCGCCGTTTCGGTAGTGCTCCATCAAACGCTTGGCCATGGCCGCATCATCCCGATCATGGACGTTGACCGGCAACAATTCCCCAGGCATGCCACTGGCCTTGGCCTTCTTGCCCGGAATCGCCGGCGCCGCCCGTACGATATGCTCGGCAGCGTCGATGATGTGCTGATGACTGCGGTAGTTTTCGCTGAGCATCACCCGCGTGGTGCTGGGCGACGCAAATTCCTTGTTGAATTCCATGAAGTACTTCGGCGAGCTGCCGCGCCAGCCATAAATGGACTGCCAGTCATCGCCGACACACAGCAGCGACGAGTGTTGAGCCCCACGCCCGACATGCATGGCCGGACCGCGGATGCGGATCTCCGTCAGCGTCGCACGAACCCAGGAGACGATTTGCGGGGAAACGTCCTGAAACTCGTCGATCATCAAGTGCGACATCGGCCGTAGCAGCTGATCGCTCAGCAGCTTGAGGTTTTCCGGCGAGTGTTCGCTGAACAAGGCGAACATGCGGTTGTAGGTCATCACCGGCGGCGACTGGTCCAGCAGGTGATCCTCCAGGGCTCGCCAGTACAGGCTCAGGGCCTCAAAGAAGAAGCGATCCGGATCGTCCTTGGCGAAACTCATCTGACCGACGGCGGCAGGAACATCCAGCCCGAGGTTTTCGATAAAGGTCGCCGCCGCGACAAAACAATCAAGCAACGGCGCGGAAGCCAGTTCGCCCTTGACCTTGTAATCGAACCCCGGTCCGGCGCTGGCATCTCCAGCCAGCGTGGCCAAAACGCGCTTTGAAGACTCATAACTATCGAACCAAATCAGAGGCTTACGGCAGAAAGCTTGAAACAGGGTGCGCTTGACTGCCCATTCGGCGCGCACCGTCAGTTTGGCGTTTGGACGGCTGACTTGCGGGTTTTCACGGGGATCGAAACCTAATACCACCCAGGCGTCGAGCGTCGGGATGTAACCATGGCAGTGGAAGGTCGAACCGTTGATCTCGACTGTCTGGCGGCCGGGTTCAATGCCCTTGATTGGCCAGGCGCCTGCGCGAATCCACAAATCTTCGACGGCGTCGCAGAGTTCTTCATCGCGCTTGGCCGCCAGCTCGGTCACCGCCATGCGCTTTTGCACATCCGGATGATCGCGCTCCAGCTCCTTGAGCTGCAAGGCATGGCGGGACAGCGGCTTGATCAGCTCGCGAAAGCGCTCGTCTTGAGTAAACAACCGGTGAAAGCAGGCATTGAGTTGCTGGCGCTGGGCATCGTTGATCCGCAGGTCGAACGGATTGCTGTCGACCTCGGCATCATCGAACAGCGAACGGTCGTTGAGGTTTTCAAAGGCTTGCAGCCGCTCGAATCCCGGCAGGCTGCGGACCATCGGCAAAATACGTGAATGAAAGGTTCGCACCAGATCGCGGGCGTCTTTCTGAGAAAGCGTGCGCCCCCACACGGCAAACAACCCGATCAGCTTGTTGATGAAGTCCTTGCGCGATTCGCGGGTGAACGTCACCACGGTCAACGAGTCGAGTTCAAACCCCAGGTAATGGGTCAGCAACAAAATACGCAACGCCAGAGTCGTCGACTTCCCGGCACCCGCCCCGGCGATCACCGAAGTCGAGGGGGTGTCGCTGAAGATCATCTTCCACTGCGCGGCGCTCGGCTGCGCCGACTCGGGCAGCAATCGGGCGACATCGGCCTTCATGCGTTTCTTGACGTCTGCACTCAGGGGGAACCGCCAGTCATCGAACAGGTTTTCATCAATGCGCGGCGCCGGATGCTCAGTGGATCGGCTGTCGCGAATCAGCAACACCTGGCGGCCCTCTTCTATTCCTTCGAGCTTGCCTTCCTTGTAGCCGTAATCCACGCCCGCGCTATGACCGCTGCGAAAACCATCGGCCTGGCCATGCAACCAGGACGCCCGGTGTTGAGCGCGCAGACGGTTGAGGCCATGACCCAAAAAACGCGCGGCCAGACGCTTGAGCAACGGCATCTCGGCCAAGGGCAATAATTCGGGAGGAAGATCGGGAATGTGACGCGGCACGCTGACTCCAGGGTGTGAGGCTGTTGCGGGCTATGGTGTCTTCATTTGCCGACGAGTTCTAGTCAAATGCTTATCCATCATTGGTTTAAGCGATGAAGTGAAGGCTGAAACGCAGAATATAGCCTTCCATTTATATCTACTGAACTGATTGGATTGAGGCAGTTTTTACGCTTTTTATCGATTATTAACTGATGGATGATGCTTGCCATCAACCACCGGTTCTCGTTTTTGCGGCTCAAGCGTTCCGCCCCATGACGAACCTTTACAGGAGACGATCATGCTTGAACTCAGACCCTTCAATTCCCTGGGCGGCGCCCATCATGGCTGGTTGGATGCCCATCACCACTTTTCGTTCGCCGAGTACCATGACCCAAGACGCAGGAACTGGGGCAACCTGCGGGTGGGTAACGACGATGTAATTGCACCCGGCACCGGTTTCCGTAAACACCCCCATCGGGACATGGAAATCACCACCTACGATCGGGAAGGTGCCACCAGCCATGAAGACAACCTGGGTAACAAGGGCCGCACCGAGGCCGGTGATGTACAGGTCATGAGTGCCGGCACCGGGATTGCTCACAGCGAGTACAACCTGGAGTCGACGGCGACCAAGATCTTCCAGATCTGGATCATCCCGAATGAAACCGGGCTGGCACCCTCCTGGGGCACCAAACCGTTTCCCAAAGGTCAGCGCGAAGGGTTCGTGACCCTGGCCAGCGGCAAGGCCGGCGATGACCAAAGCCTGCGGATCCGCGCCGATGCGCGGTTGGTGGCGGCAAACCTGAAGGCCGGCGAAACCGCCGAGTATCGACTCGACAATGGTCGGCGGGCGTACCTGGTACCTGCCACCGGAGCCATTGAAGTCAATGGCCTGCGTGCGCAAGCTCGAGACGGTGTAGCGGTTGCGCAGGAGCAGGTGCTGCGAGTGACCGCCATCGAGGACAGCGAAATCGTATTGGTAGACCTGGCTTGATGCGCTGAAGGACAAAAAAGGGGTAACCGTATTGGTCACCCCTTTTTGTTTGCCACCGGCTGCGGGTTGGCGCTACGTCCTTATTTCGCGCTGATCGCGCTATCCACCAGTGTCTGAGCCTCACTGACCAACTGCTTGAGGTGAGCGTCACCGATGAAGCTTTCGGCGTAGATCTTGTAGATGTCCTCGGTGCCCGAAGGACGGGCCGCGAACCAGCCATTTTCGGTCATGACCTTCAGGCCACCGATCGCCTGATCGTTGCCCGGTGCCTTGCTGAGAATGCTCTGGATTGCTTCGCCGGCCAATTGTGTCGATTTGACCTGCTCCGGTGACAACTTGCCGAGCAAGGCTTTTTGCTCAGGGTTGGCCTTGGCGTCGACGCGCACCGAGAACGGCTCGCCCAGCTCATCGGTCAATGCGCGATAAGCCTGGCTTGGATCACGTCCTGTGCGAGCGGTCATTTCAGCCGCCAGCAAGGCGGGAATCAAACCGTCCTTGTCGGTGCTCCAGACGCCGCCATCCTTGCGCAAGAACGAAGCGCCGGCACTTTCCTCGCCGCCGAAACCCAGCGAACCGTCGAACAGACCATCGGCGAACCATTTGAAACCGACCGGCACTTCGTACAGACGACGGTCAAGGCGCTTGGCAACGCGGTCGATCAGGCCACTGCTGACCACGGTTTTACCCACGGCGGCATCGGCGCGCCATTGCGGGCGGTTCTGGAACAGATAGTCGATGGACACGGCCAGGTAGTTGTTCGGCGCCAGCAAGCCACCGGACGGAGTGACGATGCCGTGACGGTCGTGGTCCGGATCACAGGCGAATGCCACGTCGAAGCGCTCTTTCAGGCCGATCAGGCCTTGCATGGCATAGCTGGACGATGGGTCCATGCGAATCTGCCCGTCCCAGTCGACAGACATGAAACGGAACGTCGGGTCGACCTGGGTGTTCACTACGTCGAGATTCAGACGGTAGTGCTCGGCAATGGCCGACCAGTAGCGCACCCCTGCTCCGCCCAGCGGATCCACGCCCAGGCGCAGGTTGGCGCCACGGATGGCATCGAAGTCGATCACGTTGACCAGATCGGCGACATAAGTATTGACGTAGTCATGACGATGGGTGGTGCTGGCCTTGAGTGCCTGCTCGTAGCTGATGCGCTTGACACCGGCGAGTTTGTTGGCCAGCAATTCGTTGGCCTTGGCCTCGATCCATTTGGTGATGTGCGTATCGGCCGGGCCACCGTTGGTGGGGTTGTACTTGTAACCGCCGCTTTGCGGCGGGTTGTGGGACGGCGTGATGACGATGCCGTCCGCCAGGCCGGACGTGCGGCCGCGGTTGTAGCACAGAATGGCATGGGAAATGGCCGGCGTCGGCGTGTACTCATCGCCCTCGGCAATCATCACCGTGACGCCATTGGCGGCCAGGACTTCCAGCGCGCTGGCATCGGCCGGCGTCGACAGCGCGTGGGTGTCGATACCGACAAACAACGGACCGTCGATGCCCTGGGCTTCGCGGTACAGGCAGATGGCCTGACTGATGGCCAGAACATGCCATTCGTTGAAACTCAGCTCGAACGAGCTGCCACGATGGCCCGAGGTACCGAACGCAACGCGTTGAGTGGCGATCGAGGCATCGGGCTGGCCGGTGTAGTAGGCCGTTACCAGTCGCGGGATGTCGACCAACAACTCTGCCGGTGCCGGTTTGCCCGCAAAAGGACTGAGTGTCATGCAAAACCTCTGAAAGAGAGTGGTTTAGAAATTGTGAAGCAGTTTACTGACAGTTTGACCGGAGAGCGACGATATCTATCCAGACAAAATCTATCGAGACATCAGCAGGCCATATTGACGCCCGATCAATCGATGAGTTCAAGCCGCAACGCATCCGCCAGCATCGTCAACACGACATCCAGATCATGCTGCCCACTGAAGGTGTGACTGAGCCTGATGTTCTGCGCATACAACCCATGCAGGCTGAACAGTTCGCCTGGTGCGATCACCACGCGTTGCTTGAGCATGCGCTGGAAGACCCGACGCACATCGACCGGTCGTAACGAACGCGCCCAGATGGTCGCCCCGCCCGCCGGTTCGACAAACTCCAGCGAGTCGCTCAGACGCTCCTGCAGCAGATGGGTCATGCGGGTTTTACGCTCTTTCAATATCCGGCGCAGCACCAGCAGGTGCTGATCGATACGGCCACCGCTGTACAAACGTGCGATGGCTTTCTGACGGATCGGCGACAGGCGAAATGAGCGCAGCAAAAAGTGCCGTTGCAACTCGCCGCTCAGTGACCGCGAAAGCAGATAGCCGTAAGGAGCCTCAGGCCCCATGAGCTTCTCGAAGGTCGAAAACACGATCAGACGATCAGGATCGAGCAGATCGCGAAAGCGCCGCTCATTCGGCTCATGACCCAGTTCGCCGTACACATCGTTCTCCAGCACCCAACTGCCGTGTTGCTCCAGCAGGTGCGCAGTCGACTGCCGGTTGTCCAAAGGCATCAGACTGCCGCGCGGCATGCTGACGCCCGACGACAGCACCACCAGGCGAACCGATTCGGTCTTGAGCCAATACCCAAGCGATTCAAGGTCAAGGCAGCCGTTGCTGTCTATCGGCAGTTCGATGACCTGCACACCGGCAGTCTGGAGCAAACGCAGAATGGTCCAGTCACAGGGCGATTCGACCAACACGGTCGCGTCCTTGAGTTCGAGCACCGCGATCAGAATTTCCAGCACGCCACGCACGTCGGCACCGATGTAAACGTCATCGGCGTGCCAGCAGCGTGCCGGCGAAGTGGTGTAGCGTGCCGCCAATGCGGTACGCAGTTCCAGTTCGCCGCACGGTTGAGAATGAAACTGCGGCTGGCGCGGATACTGGCGCACCAATTCCCGCTCCAGCAATAACAACGGACTGTCCAGGGACTGCAACAGCGCCGGCTCGTCGGCGCTCAAGATCAGCATCCCCGGACGCCTTGCGCTGACATAGACCGATTCAAGCAAGTCGTTGTCGCTGCTCAAGGACGTGTTCAAGGAAACCGGCAACGCGTAGTAGCCCGATTTTGCCACCGAATACACTCGCCCCTCTTTCTCCAGCAGCGAATAGGCGTACTGGATCGTTGAAATCGACACATTCAACCGGTTTGCAAGCTGCCTCAACGAAGGGAGTTTGATCGGTGTTTCAGCCGTCATTTCATTGATCAGGCTGGTCAGGTATCGGTACACGGCCTGGTAGGCAAAATCAGTCTCTCTTGGCCCCTTCATGAGCGGCAGCCGAGCGCAGTATCCATACCTGACGCCACGACGCTCGGGCCTGACGCGCGACGCGACACGTTCCGAGCGAAGATGAAGCGGCAGATGCTTTTTGAATCGCTCAAACCAGGCTCCTTCAATGTCTCGCTGACAGCTCACCCAGCGCATCGCCTTCCTCGAACTCTCCTGCCCCTTCGGCAATCAGCCCCGGATTACCCACCTCATGTCCGGTCCCGGCCACCGAACGCATGCTGTAGAGCTTGCAGATCAAGCTGACCGGCAATCCACTGACGTCGATCATCCATTGCATCACTTGCTCGGGGACGGCACTGCCCTGCATCGCTTTGTGCAGTTCCGGCATCGCGACCAACATGCCGGGATGACAGCGACGCAAAAATCTTTCGAGTCCGGCACCGGCATCGACAAAGGGCGCAAAGAGCAGGCACAGCTGCTGCGTTTCATTGAGCCCCAGCGTTTGCTGAGCCTCGGCCGCCGCCTGGGTCCGCATTTCAGCCATTGCCTGCCGATTGCCGTAAACCTCCAGCACCTGATCGCAAAGGCGCTCGGGCAGACGTCGCCTGCGCATCTTCAACAATGCCTGCTGTATGTACTCGCTGAACCCGTGCTCGTACGTCAGTCCTTTCACGAAACAGGCTTGCAAACCCCGTAAATGAGCCGAGAGCAAAGGACTGGCGTATTCGTTTTCGCGCAGGTGAGCGTCAATCTCATCGGGTTGCAGCCCGAGGAAATCGGTGAGCAATGGCCAGCGCTCCTCCAGGTTGCCTGTGACCAGATCCTGGATATCGATGTAGCCTGCCCCCCGTCGCGCTTCAAAGCTCGCGCGCGGCCGCCATTCAACGGTGTCATGATCCGCGTAAAGCTCGCGATAACAATCGCTGCCCAACTGATCGAGCGTTGCAAACAACCCGTCGAAACTGAAGGCAGGATAAGTGATCGCCGGCAGGCCGGCCTTTTGCGCCTCTCGCGTCAGTCCGGCCAGAAACTGCTTCTGCTGGTGCGCTGTTTCACCGCTGATCAACGCATCGACACCCCCCTCCCATCGGGCTATCTGCGCGTAGAACTCACCTGTTGCCAGATAACCGTCGTCACACGCTTCAAACACCCCGTCAGTCCCTCGCAGGTGACCGAGCATCAGCCTGTTTGTGCGGTTCAAATCGCGGCCAGCATCAGACATCGGGGTCAAATGACAGAATGGCAACACCTCGCGGTTATCGACCATCACCACCTCGACCCGAGGATCGTCGTAGACAAACAGGGCACCGTAACTGCGGTGAATGGTTTCCATGATCGTCGGCGTCGTCCCGCCCAGACGTAGCGTAGCGACACGAAGCTGGAAGGTCGCAGGTGCTCTGCCTGCGATACTCAACTGCGCGGCACGCAGGAATGCCAGTGTGTAACAACTGTCCCTGGTGCCAGGGTGCATGACCAACACCTTGTAAGTACCGACTCTCTCCACTCCCCCGGCAGCCACCACCAGACGCTGGATCAAAAGCTGCAAGGCCGTACGTTCCGCGCGGGAAAAGAAACTCAGCAACCGCTGCAAAACTTGCTGATAGACATAGTTCATTGCTTGATCATGGGTAGTGCTCATCGTCATTTACCTGATGTTCAATAAAACGGCATCGCACAAGCAGTCATTTGCTTGCACGACCTGCGATCGGTGATGGCTGATTACGGCTTATCGTGAGTATTGGCTATCAAATGCTAACACTTTGGTTGTGGTAACTATTTGCAACGATTGTTTAGCAATAACATTCACGAACTGACAAACAGCCCAAAACGCCCGAAACAGAGGGCTCCAGCAGGCTGATCAGACGGCCTAGGACTATTCCGACAACGTCCCACAGACAGTGAGCACAAAAAATAAAGAAACCAGAGCAGAGCAACACCCGAACAACTAATTAATAAACGGGTTACTTGCCACGTGTGAACGCGAGACGCAGGTGCACAATAGTCCGCATACACAGCACCAGAACCAGCGCCCATTAAAAAAACATGCGCAGCCATGACTCATTCCTTGAGATGAAAGTAATCATCCAATTATCAGGGCTTACATGATGATTAGAAGATACAGATCGAGAGAAAAAACCAGTTCAGTTGCTGAACGAGTCGATAATGAAGAGGGAGAAATAGAGGTTTGCAAGTCCAGCAAAACGCAAGAGTCCGTGAATACGGACTCTTGCACAAGGGTCACGCAGGTTCGACTTGAAGCGCGGCACGTTCGTGGCACGGACAACCATCCATGTAGGGGTGCCCCTGGCCAACCCTGCTGAACGGAAACACTCGGGGATTGAAGGGACGAAAAAA
>CAYNGZ010000003.1:38693-44828 GCA_964396695.1 uncultured Pseudomonas sp. | reverse complement strand
ATCAATAAGTTATTTTTTGTTCCATAAGAGCTGCCGCAGGCTGCGATCTTTTCAATAGCAGAATCAAAAGATCGCAGCCTTCGGCAGCTCCTACGCCCGTTCAAAATTCACATTCCTGTTCCTGTTCCTGTTCCTGTTCCTGTTCCTGTGTCAGTGCCAGCTGGCGCGTTTCCTGCAAGTCCCCCTGAAAATCGCCATAAATCGAGCATGTGCGGTGCAGCCAGAAGGTGATGGGTGCAGCGCATACGATTTATCCGGATGGTCGCAAAGCCTTGTAGGGCTTGGGTTGGCCCTGTGACGAACAAAAGGGGACAAGATGAAGGCAGTTATTCTGGCGGGTGGCCTGGGCACGCGGATCAGTGAAGAGTCGCACCTCAAGCCCAAGCCGATGATCGAGATCGGCGGCAAGCCAATCCTGTGGCACATCATGAAGCAGTATTCCGCACACGGAATTCACGACTTCGTGATTTGCCTGGGCTACAAGGGCTACGCGATCAAGGACTTCTTCGCCAACTACTTCCTGCATACCTCTGACGTCACGTTCGACATGTCCAACAACCGCATGGACGTTCACCAGAACTACAGCGAGCCCTGGCGTGTGACCCTGGTCGACACCGGCGAAGAGACCATGACGGGTGGCCGTTTGCGTCGCGCCGGCCGCTACCTGAAAGATGAGGAAGCGTTCTGCTTTACCTATGGCGACGGTGTTTCGGACCTGAATATTGGCGCGCTGGTGGATTTCCACATGAGCAGCGGCAAGCTGGCCACCGTCACGGCGGTGCAGCCGCCCGGACGTTACGGCGCACTGGAGCGCGACGGTGATCTGGTGCGTGGCTTTACCGAAAAGCCTCGCGGCGATGGTGGCTGGATCAACGGTGGCTTCTTTGTCTTGTCACCCAAAGTGCTGTCGCTGATCAAAGCCGATGAGACGGTCTGGGAATCCGAGCCGTTGATGACCCTGGCGGCCGAGGGGCAACTGAATGCCTACCAGCACGATGGTTTCTGGCACCCGATGGACACCCTGCGTGACAAGAACCATCTGGAGCACCTGTGGCAGAGCGGGGAGGCCCCATGGAAGCAGTGGGACTGAGCCCGCAATTCTGGCGTGGCAAGCGAGTACTGGTCACCGGCCACACCGGTTTCAAAGGCAGTTGGATGACGTTGTGGCTGCAAAGCCTGGGGGCTGAGGTCACAGGTTTTGCCCTGGACCCGTCCACCGAGCCGAGTCTGTTCGAACTGGCGCGGGTGGCTGAAGGCATCAACGATCAGCGCGGTGATTTGCGCGATCTGGCGGCCTTGCTGGAACTGATCGCCGAGGTTCAGCCGGAAATCGTCCTGCATCTGGCGGCGCAGCCGTTGGTGCGCGAAGGCTACCGCGATCCGCTCGGAACCTACTCGAGCAACGTCATGGGCACGCTCAATCTGCTGGAAGCGATTCGTCAGATCGGCGGGGTGCGCGCATGCGTGCTGGTGACCACCGACAAGGTCTACGCCAATCAGGAGTGGCAATGGCCCTATCGCGAGAACGAAGCGTTGGGCGGCCATGATCCTTACAGCAGCAGCAAGGCGTGCTGCGAGTTGTTGGCGCAGTCTTACGCGGCCTCGTTTTTCCCTGCCGAACGGCATGCCGAGCACGGACTGGCATTGGCCACGGCACGTGCCGGGAATGTGCTCGGTGGCGGTGATTTCGCCCCGGAGCGGTTGATTCCCGATGTGCTCAAGGCGTGGTCGGCGAATGAACCGGTGACCCTGCGGTATCCACAGGCCGTTCGCCCCTGGCAGCATGCGTTGGAGCCCCTGGCCGGTTATCTGCAACTGGCGGCGGGCCTGTATGAGCACGGCCCGCAATTCGCCGGTGCGTGGAACTTCGGGCCGAGTGAAGGCGACATGTGCAGCGTCGGGGAAGTGGTTGAACTGCTCTCCAAACGCTGGCCACATGCGCGGGGCTTGCGTGTCGAACCGAGTGAATTGCATGAGGCTGGCCTGTTGCGTCTGGACAGCAGCCGCGCCCGTCAGGTGTTGGCGTGGAGACCGCGCTGGTCGTTGCAAGACTGCCTGACGCACACCCTGGATTGGCACCTGGCCTGGGAAAATGGCGATGACATGCGTGCCGTCACCCAGAGCCAGTTGAACCTGTATCGGGGGCTGCAGTGAGCGAATTTCGCATCAGTGCGTTGCCTCTCCAGGGCTTGTTCAGTGTTCAGCACAAACGCCATGAAGATCAGCGCGGGCACTTCGCCCGGTTGTTCTGCGAGGGCAGCCTGAGCGCCTTCGGCGAGCCGTTCCATATTCGTCAGATCAACCAGTCCTGCACCCGTGAGCGCGGTAGCGTGCGCGGTTTGCATTATCAGAATGCCCAGGCCCCGGAAGCCAAACTGATCACCTGCCTGCGCGGTGAAGTCTGGGACGTGGCGGTCGACCTGCGACCGGACTCGGCGACCTTTTTGCAATGGCACGCCGAGCACCTGCGCGCAGGTGACGGTCGCAGCCTGTTGATTCCCGCAGGCTTCGCCCATGGCTTTCAAACCTTGAGCGACGATGCCGAGCTTTTGTATCTGCACAGCGCCGATTATGCCCCGGATCACGAGGGCGGCCTGTCGGTGCTCGATCCGCGTCTGGCGATTGCCTGGCCTGCGCCTGTCAAAAATCTGTCGACCCGGGATGCCGCCCATCCCTGGCTCGATGACCATTTCCCAGGAGTGCGTCTATGAACTGCCGAGGTTGCGGCACCCCGTTGGTGTTGCCGTTGATCGATCTGGGCACCTCGCCGCCGTCCAACGCGTACCTGCGGGCCGAGCAGTTGGAGCAGGCCGAGCAGTGGGTCCCGTTGAAGGTCGCGGTCTGCCAGGCCTGCTGGTTGGTGCAGACCGAAGACTACACCTGCGCTGACAGTCTGTTCGATGCCGACTATGCGTACTTCAGTTCCTTCTCCAGCACCTGGCTGGCCCACGCCGATCGGTATGTGGCCGAGATGGTCGAGCGATTCGGGCTGACTGCCGACAGTCGCGTCGTGGAAGTTGCCGCCAACGATGGCTACTTGCTGCAGTACGTTGCCGGGCGCGGTATCCGTTGCCTGGGCGTCGAGCCGACCCGCAGTACGGCTCAGGCCGCACGGGAAAAAGGCCTGGACATACGCGAACTGTTCTTCGGTCGCGACAGTGCTTCGCAATTGCTGAGCGAGGGCTGGGGCGCGGACCTGATGGCCGCCAACAATGTGCTGGCGCATGTGCCGGACATCAACGATTTCCTTGGCGGTTTCGCGACGCTGCTCAAGCCCACAGGCGTGGCGACGTTCGAGTTTCCGCAACTGCTGACGCTGATGGCCGGGCAGCAGTTCGACACGCTTTATCACGAACACTATTCCTATCTGTCGCTGACGGCCGTACAGCGTCTGTGCGAGCGCAATGGCCTGGAAGTGTTCGATGTCAGTGAACTGCCGACCCATGGCGGCTCGCTGCGGGTGTTCGTGCAGCGTGCCGATGGCGTGCGCCGCGAAGTGACGCCTGCGGTGCAGCAACAGTTGCAGGTCGAACAGGCGGCCGGTGTGAAAACCGCTGCCTACTACGCAACCCTGGCCCCGGCCGCCGAGCGTATCAAGCACGAGCTGCTGCGCTTCCTGCTGCAGGCCAAGGCCGAGGGCAAACGTGTGGTGGGTTATGGCGCCGCCGCCAAGGGCAACACCCTGCTCAACTATGCCGGGGTCAAGCCGGACCTGCTGGCCTGGGTGGCGGATGCCAGCCCGCACAAGCAAGGCAAGTTCTTGCCGGGCAGTCGCATTCCGGTGGTCTCTCCCGAGCGGATTGAAATCGAGAAGCCGGACTATGTCCTGGTGCTGCCGTGGAACCTGCTGGACGAGATTACCCAGCAATACGCGGTTGTTCGCAGTTGGGGCGCGCGTTTTGTCGTCGCCATTCCGGAGTTGAGCTTCAGATGAGCCGAATTCACTACACCAAGCCCAGTGTGGGCGAGCTGGAAGCCACGTACGTGCTGGATGCTGTGCAGCACGGCTGGGGCGAACGTTGCTACGAATACATCACGCGTTTCGAGAAGTCCTTCGCGCAGCACATGGGCGTACCCTACGCCATCGCGACGTCCAGCTGTACCGGCGCCTTGCACATGGGCATGGCGGCATTGGGGATCGGCCCGGGCGATGAAGTGATTCTGGCCAACACCAACTGGATCGCCTCGGCGGCTCCTATTGATTACCTGGGCGCGACGCCGGTGTTTGTCGACGTGTTGCCGGACAGCTGGTGTCTGGATCCGGAGCAGGTTCGGCAAGCCATTACGCCGCGGACCAAAGCCATCGTGGCGGTGCATTTGTACGGCAACCTGTGCGATCTGGACGCGCTGCTTGCGATCGGCCGCGAGCACGGGATAGCGGTCATCGAAGACGCTGCCGAAGCCATCGGCTCGCAATGGCGCGGTAAAGCCGCGGGTTCGCTGGGGGCCTTCGGTGCCTTCTCCTTTCATGGCACCAAGACCATGACCACCGGGGAAGGCGGGATTTTCGTGACCTCGGACAAGGCGCTGTATGAGCGAGTGCTGACACTCTCCAACCACGGTCGGGTCAACGGCAGCAAGCGGCAGTTCTGGCCGGACTTCATCGGCTTCAAATACAAGATGAGCAATCTGCAAGCAGCCATCGGTTGCGCCCAGATAGAACGTGTCGATGAGCTGATCGCCCGCAAACGCGCGATCTTCGATCGGTATGCCCAAGGGCTGCTGGATATCCCGTTGCTGTCCATGAACCCGCAACCGGTACATTCCAGGAACGGCTACTGGATGCCCACCGTGGTGTTCCATGAAAGCACCGGTATTACCCGGGAACTGTTGATCGAAGCCTTTCAGGCTGCGGACATCGATGCGCGGGTGTTTTTCTGGCCATTGTCGGCGCTGCCGATGTTTGCCGATAAACCCGTGCACACGCCGACGGCATTTTCGCTGTCGGAGCGGGCGATCAATCTGCCGAGTTACCACGACATGACCGAGGCCGATCAGCAGCGAGTGATCGAGGTGATTCGCACGCTCTGCCAGCAAAGGAATGTGCTGTGAAGGTCTACCTGTTGGGCGCGGCGAACCCTGAAGCCGTGCGCATGATCGGCTCCGTCAAACGCGCCAATCCTGCCATGGAGTTTGCCTTTCTCGACAACGATGCAGCCAAGCACGGCACGTTGTTTCACGGCGTGCCGGTGATCGGTGGCGTAGCGCGTGTGGCTGATTTGAAAGGCCCGGACACGCTCTTCGTGAACCTGATCACCCGCGACACCAAAACCCGTTACGAGACCACCCGGCAGATCATCGAGGCCGGCGGAACACTGGGCAATTTCCTGCACCCGGGAGTTGACCTCAGCATGACGCGCATGGGCACCGGCAACTATATCCAGGAGGGCGTGATCCTCCAGGCCGAAGTGTCCCTGGGCGATAACAGCAGTATCAGCTACGGCAGCCTGGTCGGGCACGAAGGCCGGATCGGGCACTCCGTGTTCATGGCGCCTGGCGTGGCCATCGCCGGCTGCGTTGAAGTGGGGGACGGGGCTTTCATCGGCACCAACGCCACCATTCTGCCGCGCTTGCGCATCGGTCGCTGGGCGACGGTGGGCGCCGGAGCTGTAGTCACCCGGGACGTTCCCGACTACGCCGTGGTCGTGGGTAATCCCGCACGCATTATCAAGACTCAGGCTGTCCCTTATCGGGACGGTCGGGTTTTCAACTAACAACACCCCGTATCGGAGCGTTTGCATGAATCCTCATGAGCAGTTTCGCGAAGAAGTAAGCCAGAACATCGAAGGTTTGCAGCAGGACAAAAAACTTCAGTCCGAGTCGCTGGACTGGGTTGGCGTCACGGCCAAACACAAATACACCTACAACTTCAGCTGGATGGGCCGGCCGATCATTCAGTTTCCTCAGGACATGGTCGCCATGCAGGAAATCATCTGGGACCTGCGCCCGGATGTGATCGTCGAAACGGGCATCGCCCACGGCGGCTCCCTGGTGTTTTACGCCTCGATGCTGGAACTGATCGGCCACGGTGAAGTGCTGGGTGTGGACATCGACATTCGTCAACACAACCGCGAAGCCATTGAAGCTCACCCGATGGCGCGACGGATCAGCATGATCCAGGGGTCGAGCATCGAT
>CAYNGZ010000003.1:10256-38683 GCA_964396695.1 uncultured Pseudomonas sp. | reverse complement strand
CCAACCACACCCACGAACATGTGCTTGAAGAGTTGCGTCTGTATGCGCCACTGGTTTCGGTCGGCAGCTACTGCGTGGTGATGGACACAGTGGTCGAAGACATGCCTGAAGACGCGTTCCCGGATCGTCCGTGGGGCAAGGGCGATAACCCGAAAACGGCGGTGTGGGCCTACCTGGAAGAAAACCGCGACTTTGAAATCGATGCGCGGATTCACAGCAAGCTGCTGATCACCGTAGCGCCGGACGGCTATCTGCGTCGGGTTCGTTAAGCAACGACATCATTGTTGAGTTCATCGGGCGATACGCCGGTTGTGGGGAAAGAATATGCAAGGCAAGTACGGTTCTGAAAGCGGATTACCATTGAGCGAGTTGTTGACGGTGGTACTCATCACCCACAACCGACCGGCCTTTGCGCGCCGGGCGGTGAAGTTTTACAGCACCTTGCCTTGCAGGATTCTGGTACTGGACTCGTCGACCCAGGTCACCGACGGCATCGACGGCGTGTACCTTTCGGTCGACTATCGGCACCTGCCGCAGTACGGCTATTGGGGCATTCGGGCCAAGCTCGACTACGGTGTTCAACAAGTCACCACGCCCTACATGGTGTTTGCTGCCGACGATGATTTCATCGTGCATGACGCGCTCGACGCTTCGGTTTCGTTCCTGGAAGCGAACCCCGATTACGGCATGTGCCATGGCTATTGCCTGATGTACCTGACCCTGGCCAACAGCGTGAGTTACTACCGTCGGGACAAGAAGGTCTGTGAAGACTATTCGTCCGAGCGCGCTCAGGACCGTGTCATCGACTTCATGCATCAGTACATCCCACCGTTCTATGCCGTCCACCGCACCGAGCTGTTGCGTGACTGGTACGCGCTCATGCCGCAGGACACCATCTTCGAATGGCAGGAAATCGGCCATGCGTACTACATGCTGGCCATGGCCAAGGCGCGCATTCTGCCCATCCCGTATGTGGTGCGAGAGGTCAACTACCTGGAGTCGGAGCACAACACCGAGATCTACAGCACCCTGACCCTGGCCGATGCCAAATCGGTGGCGGATCGTGAAGCGTTCGCCCAATTGCTGGCGACGCTGCCGAGTTCCCGGACCGGTCTGGACGCGGAGCAGGCCAGGCAGTTGGCACTGGACAGTTTCGAGGCGCTGGCCGACAGCTTGCGCAACCGTCGGGCGCTGACTGCCGAACCGATTTTCGAGTCGCGCTGGACCGATGTGCAGAAGGGGCCAGACCGCCAGTTCGGGCTTTTGCAATACGTCGAAATGCCTTTCTACAATCAAAAGTTCTTCGACCTGTTGAGCCAATTCGAATTTCTGCTGCACGCCATGCCGGCCGGTCGCGTTCAACTTCAGGGGCTCGAAGGTATCTGGACGCAGCAGGCAGACATGATGCGCCCACGCAACAACGACACCCCTGAAAGCGTTGTCGAGCGACTGGGGTATGCGTACGAAAGCAACCCGTTCAACCGTCAGGTGGTCAAGCGCCTGGCGCAGCAATTGGAGCTCCTGGGCGAGGCGGACGACGCACGGAATATGTTTGCCTGGGCCGAGCGTCTGGATGCGGTCACGACTCAAGGTCATGAAGAGGTGTTCGGCGCCATGCGTTCCGGGCGTCTGCTCAAGTGGCTGGCGGCACGCACCCCGGACGCCGACGAAGTCGCCGCGACGTCGCGCTATCTGGCCGCCCGCAACGGTGGCCCACAGTTTGGCATTCTGGTGCTGGACCTGGACAACGACGCGGCCAAGCTGCAGATCACCCTCGACAGTCTGCTGGAAGGTCACAACCACGCCTTCAAGATCGTGGTGTTCACCACCGGCGAGCCGCTGGCGGCGACGACGGTGCACAATACCCTGCACTTTGTTTGCGTGACCCAGGCCAACTATGTCGACAAGCTCAATCAGATCGCGCGCCAATCGCCGTGCGACTGGTTGTTGCTGACCGAGGCGGGTGACGAGTTCACCGCTGGTGGTCTGTTGCGCGCAGGTCTGGAACTGCACGCCGCGCCCGAGTGCCGGGCGGTGGCCGCGGACGAGATTCAGCGTGACGCCAATGGCGCGCTGGTCGATGTGTTCCGCCCAGGCTTCAACCTTGATCTGCTGCAAAGCCTGCCAGCGCTGATGGCGCGGCACTGGCTGATCCGCAAGGACGTACTGCTGGAGGCGGGCGGTTACCAGGCCGACTTCAGCAAGGCGTTGGAGTTCGACCTGCTGCTGCGCATCATCGAGCAGGGCGGCCTGGCCTGGCTGGCTCATCTGGACGAACCGTTGCTGATCGCCCGGGCGGCCGTGCCGCAAGACAATGCCCATGAACGTCAGGCGTTGATCCGCCACCTTGCGACCCGTGGCTACAAGGCGCAAATCAGCTCGGCCGAACCTGGCACTTACCAGATTGACTACCGTCACACTGAACGTCCGCTGGTGTCGATCATCGTGGCGAGCCAGGACAATCTCGCGCAGTTGCAACGGTGCCTGACCGGCATCGTTCAACGAACCCGCTACAGCCGTTACGAAGTGCTGATCGCCGATAACGCGAGCCAGTCGCCGGACCTCCTGCAATGGCTGGACGGCCTTGGGCAGCCAGGCGACAAGGTCCGTGTCCTGCGGGTGCACGAGCGTCTCAGCCCGTCGGCGCTGTACAACCAGGCCAGTCAGCAGGCGCAGGGTGAATACCTGGTGCTGCTGGCGGCAGACGGTGAAGTGGTCAACCCGAACTGGCTCGAATCCCTGCTCAACCAGGCACAGCGCCCGGAAGTCGGTGTGGTCGGCGCCAAGCTGCTGGATCGCGACGGCAAGGTGACCCAGGCCGGGCTGATTCTGGGCATGAACGACGGTGTCGGTTCGGCGTTCGTTGGCGAGTCCAGGGATGCCAAGGGCTATCTGAATCGTCTGGTGCTGGAGCAGAACTATTCGGCCGTCTCGGCGGTGTGCCTGATGATCCGCAAAGCGCTGTTCGACGACGTTGGCGGGCTGGACGAACACGCGTTTGCCAGCGCCTACGGCGATGTCGATCTGTGCCTCAAGGTGGGTCAGGCCGGCTATCTGGTGGTGTGGACGCCGCAAGTGCAGGTCATCCATCCGGGCACCTTGCCCGATGCACCGCAGGCGCTTGAGGCCTTGCGCGAAAAATGGGCTGGGCCGTTCCAGCATGATCTGGCGTACAACAAGAACCTCGCCCTGACCGGCAAGGGTTTCACCCTTGGCGATGCGACCCGCGTGGACTGGGCGCGGTTGCTGGTTTAAGTCTGGCGCACAGGTAGAGGGGCACCGAACATGTTCTATGGCAGATTGATTTTCACCACCTTTAGCCGTCGGGCGTACCTGGACCTGGCGCAGATGACCGGGTTCCGGTCATGCTGACTTATCAGATTCCCTATGGCTGCCAGAGCATCGAGCAGGCGGATATCGATGCGGTGGTACAGGTGCTCCAATCGCCCTGGTTGACCCAGGGGCCAACCATCGCGCGTTTCGAGAACGCGATGGCCGAGCATTGCCAGGCACAATGTGCGGTGGCCGTGTGCAATGCCACCGCGGCGCTGCACATTGCCTGTCTGGCGGCAGGACTGGGGGCCGGGGATCGGTTGTGGACCAGCCCGAACACCTTCGTCGCGTCCGCCAACTGCGGGCGCTACTGCGGAGCCGAGGTGGACTTTGTCGACATCGATCCGCTGACCCTGAACCTGGACGCCCGGTTGCTGGCCGCGAAACTTGAAGTCGCCGAGGCCGCTGGAACGTTGCCCAAGGTTGTCGTGGCGGTGGCCTTTGCCGGTCAAAGCTGTGACATGCGTACCCTGGCCGCGTTGGCTGAGCGTTACGGTTTCACCTTGATTGAAGATGCTTCCCATGCGGTGGGCGCGTCGTACCTCGGGCGGCCGGTGGGCTGTGGCGAGTTTGCGGCGATGACGATATTCAGCTTCCATCCGGTGAAAATCATCACCTCGGCCGAAGGCGGCATGGTGTTGACCAATCGGCCGGAACTGGCCGAACGCTTGCGGCGCTTGCGCAGCCACGGGATCACCGGCGATCCGGCACAGATGGACGTGCCCGATCACGGGCTGTGGTATTACCAGCAACTGGAACTTGGCTTCAATTACCGCATGACCGACCTGCACGCGGCATTGGGGCTGTCACAGATGGCCAGGCTTGACAGCTTCGTCGCCAAGCGACGTCAATTGGCCGCCCGTTATGACCGTTTGCTGGCGGATTTGCCGCTGGTATTGCCGGTTGCCCAGGCGGGTGCTGAGTCGGCGTGGCATCTGTATGTGGTGCGTCTGCGGCTCGATGAGATCAACGTCACTCAACGCGAAGTATTCGATACGCTGAGAGCGGCCGGGATCGGTGTGAACCTGCACTATATTCCTGTGCACCTGCAGCCGTATTACCGTCAACTGGGCTTTGAAGAGGGGGACTTCCCCGAGGCCGAGCGTTATTTCAGTGAGGCAATCAGTTTGCCGTTGTTCCCGCTCCTGAGCGATGAGCAGCAGGATTACGTGGTTGAACAACTTCGAAATGTCGTCGGTTAAACGACGTTCCGTGACCCGATGATGAGTGAGAAACATGCGTGAGTTAAGCGAGCAGGAAGTCTTCTGGCAGGGCAGGTTTGGCGATGAGTACGTGGCGCGCAATCAGGGGCAGGGGTTGATCGCGGCCAACCTGGCGTTGTTTTCCAGGGCTCTGGCGAGAACCGCTCGCCTCGGCAGCCTGCTGGAGATGGGCACCAATACCGGCAACAACCTGATGGCGTTGCATCAACTGTTGCCCGACTGTGCCTTGCACGGTGTGGAGATCAATGCCAGCGCTCATGCCGAAGCGCAAGCGCTGGGGATTGCCGAGGTCTGGCAGGGTTCGCTGTTCGATTATCCGCGCGAGCGCAGCTTCGATCTGACCCTGAGCAAAGGTGTGCTGATTCATCTGGCGCCCGAGTTGCTGCCTGATGCTTATGCACAGCTTTATGAGCTGAGCCGGCGTTATATCCTGATTGCCGAATATTACAACCCGGTACCGGTTGAAGTGTCTTATCGTGGCAACAGCGGCAAATTGTTCAAGCGCGATTTTGCCGGGGAAATGCTCGACCGCTACAGCGATCTGCAATTGCTCGACTACGGCTTCAGCTATCGACGCGACCCGCAGTTCCCGACCGACGACATCAACTGGTTTCTGTTGGAAAAACGCCCTTGAGTGCAATCGCAATTATCCCGGCCCGTGGCGGCAGCAAGCGCATCCCGCGCAAGAATCTCAAGCTGTTTCACGGCGAGCCGATGATTGCTCACTCGATTCGCGTTGCCATGACGTCGGGGTTGTTCGATGAAGTGATCGTCAGCACCGAAGATGATGAGATCGCCGCGCTCGCCCGGACCCTGGGGGCGCAGGTGCCGTTCATGCGGCCGGTGGAACTGGCGGACGATTTCACCGGGACGGCAGCGGTGATGGTGCATGCCCTTGAAACATTGCAGCGACAGAGGCGTTTTTTTGATCTGGCCGGTTGCTTTTTTGCGACTGCACCGTTGTTGCAAACACGCTATTTGCGTCAGGGGGCTGAGTTGCTGGCCCGACATCCGGATAAGTCGTTTGTCTTTTCGGTCTGCAATTTCGGCTTTCCGGTGCAACGCGCATTGACCGTCAACCCGCAGGGCGCCTTGACGCCGCTGTATCCTGAATATCGCAACACGCGCTCCCAGGACCTGCCGATCGCCTATCAGGATGCCGGGCAATTTTATTGGGGGCGCAGAGAAGCCTGGCTGCAAGGGACAGTGCTGTACTCTGAACAGAGCCTGCCGGTGATGTTGCCCCGGCATCTGGTCCAGGACATCGATACCGAAGAGGACTGGCTGCGCGCGCAATACCTGTACTCGGCACTGAAAGCGGCCGGGGAGCTGGAATCGTGAGGATACTGATCCGCGCCGATGCATCGTCGGCCATTGGCAGCGGCCATGTAGCGCGTTGTCTGACGTTGGCCCAGGTGTTGCGCGATAGCGGTGCAGAGGTTCTGTTCGCTTGTCGCATGTTGCCGGGCAATTCCCTGGCGCGGCTCCAGGCGCAAGGTTTTCGCACGATTGCCTTGCCGGCGCACTATCCGGGAGAAAACCCGTCACTGGGGATCGAGGCGCTGTTGCCCTGGCAAGCGGATATCGGCGCCTTGGGTGATAGTCTTGCGCCAGAGGACCGCTTCGACTGGATTGTGGTTGATCATTACGGCCTCGATCATCAGTGGCAAGGTGCGGCCCGTCAGTGGGCCCGACGCATCGCAGCTATTGATGACCTGAACAATCGCAAGCATGCAGTCGACTTGTTGTTCGATCAAAACCTGACCGCCAACGATCCGGCGTATGCGCAGCGTACGCTGACCCCTGGTCGCCAACTGTTCGGTCCTCGTTATGCGCTGATTCGCGACGAGTTCAGGCGTGAGCCCGTGCTGATCAACCCTCGGCCCGGTCGGGTGCTGGTGAATTTTGGTGGCCTTGATGGGGCGGGTGAGACCTGGAAGGCCATGCGCGCGCTGGCCGGCTTCACCGAACTGGAAGTGGATTTCATTGCCGGTAACGCCAATCCGGCCCTGGAACAGATGCAAGCGATGGTGGCGCAGCATCCCGGGTGGCGGTTGCAGACCTTCGTCAGTGACTTTGCACCGTTGATGGCGCAGGCGGATCTGTTCATCGGCGCGGGCGGTGGCACCAGTTGGGAGCGCGCGACGTTGGGCCTGCCGACCATTTGCATTGCTGTGGCCGGAAACCAGCAGGCCAATGCCGAACGCCTGGCGGCGGCGGGTGCCCATGTGTATCTGGGCACCAGCGAACAGGTGGATGTCGACTGTTTGCGTCAGGCGGTTGGTTTTGTGTTGAGCAATTTCAGCCTGCGCCAAAGTCTGGCGCAATGCTCTCGCCGTTTGGTCGATGGCTTGGGGGCTCGGCGTTTCGCTGTCGCGTTGAGCGGCGAGAACCTGCAACTGCGCCTGGCGGGAAGTGCTGATGAGCGGCTGTTGTTTGACGGGCGCAATGCCGAGGCGGTGCGTCTCGCGTCGATCAATCAGGCCCCGGTCAGTTGGCAGGAACATCACGCCTGGATGGCGCGCAGTCTGGCCAATCCGCAGCGGTTATTACTGATCGGGCAGACCACCGATGGTCCTGTTGGCGTAGTGCGTTACGACCGTTGCGGCACACGCGCCGAGGTCTCGGTGTATCTCTTCGAAGGTCGTTTCGGCGTGGGGTGGGGCAGGGCGCTGCTGGCCCGTGGTGAGGCGTTCGTGAGCCGGCACTGGCCAGACCTGACGGCTATCGATGCTCAGGTGCTGCCCGCCAACGCAGCGTCGATCAAGCTGTTTGATGAGGCTGGGTACACCCAGTCGGCCTGTCGCTTCGAGCGCGTATTAAAGGATCGCATCAATGACTAGTTTCAGGATTGGCTCCCGCTCGATCGGCGTGGACCATGCACCGTTCATCATCGCCGAGATGAGCGGCAACCATAATCAGTCCCTGGAGGTGGCGTTGCAGATCGTCGAGGCTGCGGCCAAGGCCGGCGCGCATGCCTTGAAGCTGCAAACCTACACCGCCGATACCATGACCCTGGATCTTGATCACGGCGAATTCTTCATCCAGGACCCCAACAGTCTATGGGCCGGTTCTTCGCTGTATGCGTTGTATGAGAAGGCGCACACCCCGTGGGAATGGCATGCGCCCATTTTCGCCCGGGCCAGGGAGCTGGGCATGCTGGCGTTCTCGACGCCGTTCGATGAGACCGCCGTGGACTTCCTCGAAAGCCTGGACGTGCCGGCCTACAAGATCGCCAGTTTTGAAAATACCGACTTGCCGTTGATTCGCCGGGTGGCGGCCACCGGTAAGCCGTTGATCATTTCCACCGGGATGGCCAGCATCGCCGAACTGGATGAAACCGTGCGTGCGGCGCGTGCGGCCGGTTGCAAGGATCTGGTGTTGCTCAAATGCACCAGTACCTACCCGGCCACGCCTGCCAACAGCAATGTGCGAACCATTCCACACCTGCGCGAGCTGTTTGGATGCGAAGTGGGGCTGTCCGATCATTCCATGGGCGTCGGCGTCTCGGTGGCGGCGGTGGCCCTTGGGGCGACGGTGGTGGAAAAACACTTCACCCTGGATCGGGACGCCGGAGGCGTCGACGCGAGTTTCTCGCTGGAACCGGCCGAGCTGGCCAGCCTGGTGGTCGAGACCGAACGCGCCTGGCAGGCCATGGGGCAGGTGTGTTATGGCGCCACCGAGGCCGAGCAGAAGTCGCTGGTGTACCGTCGTTCGCTGTACGTTGCCCGAGACATGAGCGCCGGTGAGGTGTTCACGTCAGAGAACCTGCGAGCCATTCGCCCGGGGCTGGGCCTGGCGCCCAAACACGCTCAAAGCATTATTGGACGACGTGCCCGCGAGCCTCTAAAGCGCGGCACGCCGCTGGCCTGGTCGCTTGTCGAGTAACGGCTTCTGCGGCTGATTGCGTAAAATAGCGTGACCTGCAAGTCATAACGGGCATCTTCACTGTATTGTATTGATCGGGAAGATGGCGCCTGGCCGGTCATCGGTTCAGTGATAGCCCTTTAGGCTTTCCGTTGGTTGCCCGTTGCGGGCAGCGCAAATTCTATGTGTCGGCGCCCCTCGATTCGTGCGAACGGGGGTATTCAGCTGTTTATTATTGGGAAGCCGTAATGATTGGCATAAAGAGCATTGCGAGCTACGTACCTGTAGCCGGCGTGGACAATTACGCACAAGGTGCAAAATTCGAAAAGGATGAGGAATTCATCCTGGGCAAGATCGGTTCCGCTTTCCTGCCGCGTAAAGACGCCGGGCAGGAAACCTCGGACCTGTGTGTCGAAGCGGTCAATACGCTGTTTGCCAACAACCCTGAACTCAAGCGCGAATCGATCGATGTGCTGATCGTCGTCACCCAGAACGGTGACGAAGAAGGCCTGCCGCACACCGCGGCGATCGTTCAGGACAAGCTCGGTCTACCCACCACCGTTGCCGCCTTCGATATCTCCCTGGGCTGCTCTGGCTACGTTTACGGCATCTACGCGATCAAGGGCTTCATGGAAGCCGCGGGCCTGAAGAACGGCCTGTTGGTGACCGCCGACCCTTACTCGAAAATCGTCGACCCCGAAGACCGCAACACCACCATGTTGTTCGGTGATGCCGCTACCGCAACCTGGATGGGCGAAGACGCTGCCTGGCAGTTGGGCAAAGCCAAGTTCGGCACCGATGGCTCCGGCGCACCGCACCTGAAAGTCAACGACGGGGTGTTCTTCATGAACGGTCGTCAGGTGTTCAACTTTGCGTTGCTGAAAGTCCCGGCGCATTTGCACGAGTTGCTCGATGAGTCTGGCCTGCACGCTGACGATATCGATGCGTTCTGCATTCACCAGGGCAGCGCGGCGATCGTTGATGCCGTGGCGCGGCGCTTCGAAGGGGATCCGGAGAAGTTCATCAAGGACATGGTCGAAACCGGTAATACCGTGTCTTCGAGTATTCCGTTGTTGCTGGAAAAACACGTACTCGACGCCAAATGGAAGCGCGTTGCGCTGAGCGGCTTTGGTGTTGGGCTCTCGTGGGGCTCGGCGATCATCTATCGCCCTTGAACTCAATCCTGTGGCATAAAAATAGCGTCCAAGGTGTAACCTTGGACGCTATTTTTTTGCCTGAATGACTATCGAGGCAGTATGAGCGACAGCGTTGAAGACAATTTCCAGGTGATAGAGAGTCGCTGGCCGGCGCTGCATGTGCGGTTGATGACTGAGGACAGCGCGGCGGTTCAGGCCGAGCTGGTGGAAGGTTTGGGCTCGACCCTCAGTATTGGCGGTATCCAGCTCACCAGCCGCCATGACCGTACACGTGAAGCGCGGTTACAAGCGGCCAGCCTGCCGTCGGCCAGCAAGGTGGTCCATGTTTACGGTACCGGGCTGGGTGACTTGCCGTGTGTACTGCTTGAAAACCCCGAACTTCAGCGTTTGTACGTGCATATCCTCAATGGCGCGATTTTCTCGTTGACGCTGCAGTTGCTCGATCAGCGGCAGTGGCTCAGCGATCCACGGGTCGAATTGCTTTATGCCGGCGACTTGTCGGATATCCACCTGCCGTTCTTTGCGTTGCCGTCAGAGATGCTGCTGGCAGATGACTTCAATGCCAAGATTCGCGATCGGCTGATCAGCGAAGTGCACCTCAGCTTCAATAATCGCGAGTTCGATCCGCAGTCCCCCGCGATCATTGAACGGCTGGAGGAGAGTCGTGAGCTGGTCAGCCGTGATCGTGATGTGGCCGAGTTGTTCGCGACGTGTACCGGGCGGGAAGTCTATGTGATCGGCACAGGGCCAAGCCTTGAGCTGCATTTCGATCAGCTTCGGGCGGTGCGCGAGCACGAAGAGCGGCCGTTGTTCATCAGTGTCGATACCGCGTACCGGCCGTTGCGCGAGCATGGCATCACGCCGGACTTTGTGGTCAGTATCGACCGACGCATCAGTTTCAGGCACTTGCCGCCCGAGGACAGCGACAACATTCCGCTGGTGTACCTGCCGATGAGCGATCCGCAGGTGCTGAAAGCCTGGAAGGGCACGCGTTACGTCGGGTATTCCGCCAGCCCGGTCTATGCCGCTATCCGCCAGCAGATCAGCAAGGCGGAACTGTATGTCGGCGGCAGCGTGATCCATCCGGCGGTGGATCTGGCGGTGAAGATGGGCGCGGACCGGATTACCCTGTTCGGTGCCGACTTTGCGTTTCCGATGAACAAAACCCATGCCGGCTGGAACGATGGCGATCTGGGGCAGGGGGTCGATCTGGCCAGGCACTGGGTGCTCGATGGGCATGGGCAGCGGGTCAGAACGCAGTTGAACTTCCGCAGTTACCTGTGTGAGCTGGAGCGCTACATCGCCGGGCATCCACAGGTGCGCTTTTTTAACAGCAGCCGGGCCGGGGCGATGATTGTGGGAACGACGTTCAATCAGGAGTTCGTGCAATGAGCGGGCTTGCACAATGCGTTATCGATTGCCGGCAGTGCGCCGGGTTGTTTCGTCTCGGGCGTGATGTGGAGGCGGCGTTGACCATGGTCGATGTGTTCGATGAGGTGCAACGTCTCTTGAATCAGGCTTCTGAAGATGCCCGGCAGCAGTGGGCGCACCTGCTCGTGTCGATGCTGAGCGCTCAGGAGGCATCGGACTGGCTGGGCTTGGCTGACACCATGGAATATGAATTGATCGACTTGCTGGAGACCAGTCACGCTCACTTCTGAACCGTTCTCTGCCGGACAAAGCGATCCTCGCGGTTCGCTTTTTTCGGCAGTTTCCTGACGTCATTTTTCTCTCGTGGGCCTCGTGCGGGCCTTTGTTTTCGCGGGGGTGGCAGTGTGATGGCAATTTTTTTCAAAAAAGCCCTCAAGCAACCTGCAATCGCGACGATAACTACTACGAAGGTTCTCTAGGCCACACCCGGCGGTTGCCAGGGCCGGAAGCCGCAGTACCCAACCAACGAGGAACTCACCATGTCTTTAGGCGTAAACACTAACGTCGCTTCTCTGTCTGTTCAGAAAAACCTGAACAATGCCGCTAACGCTCTGGCAACTTCCATGACTCGCCTGTCTTCCGGCCTGAAAATCAACAGCGCCAAAGACGACGCTGCCGGCCTGCAGATCGCTACACGTATGAGCAGCCAGATCCGCGGTCAGACCGTAGCCATCAAAAACGCCAACGACGGCATCTCGATGGCTCAGACTGCTGAAGGTGCTCTGCAAGAGACCACCAACATTCTGCAGCGTATGCGTGAACTGGCTGTTCAGGCGCGTAACGGCACCAACGGTACCGCTGACCAGGCCGCGACCAACGCTGAATTCACTCAGATGTCGGACGAACTGACCCGTATCTCCCAGAGCACCAACCTGAACGGCAAAAACCTGCTGGACGGTTCCGCTGGCAGCATGACTCTGCAAGTGGGCTCCAACACCGGTACTGCCAACCAGATCACTCTGACCCTGAGCACCAAGTTCGACGCCGTCAGCCTGTCGGTAGGTAGCGGTACTACTGTTCTGACCGGTGCTACCAGCGCTGCTGCCGGTTCCGCCATCGACGGCGCAATCACTGCAATCGACGCGGCAATCGCTTCCGTGGGCGCTGTTCGTGCAAACCTCGGTGCTGCACAGAACCGTCTGACCAGCACCATCTCCAACCTGCAGAACGTCAACGAAAACGCCACCGCTGCACTGGGTCGCGTACAAGACACTGACTTCGCGGCAGAAACTGCTCAGCTGACCAAGCAGCAAACCCTGCAGCAAGCTTCCACTTCTGTTCTGGCTCAGGCCAACCAACTGCCTTCCGCTGTACTGAAGCTGCTTCAGTAATTTCGGAATGAGTTTGGCGGGGGAGTGTGCTGGTCGCGCTCTCTCGCTTTTTTACTTTAAGGGGTAATGGATATGGACATGAGCGTGAAGCTGAACTTGTCTTACCCGACCGCTCAGCCGGTGAGTACGACTGCCGATCAATCGGTTGCAGCACCTCGTAATGGCAGTGACAGTGTTCAGGCTGTGGCGGGAAGCAAGGACGCGGATGCGGACGCGCAGAGGCTGAAACGGGCCGTGCAAGAGATCGAGAAGTTCGTACAGTCGATCAAGCGCAACCTGGAGTTCTCTATCGATGAGGCTTCCGGCAGGGTGGTCGTGAAGGTGATTGCCAGCGAATCGGGTGAAGTGGTGCGACAAATCCCTTCCGAAGAAGCCTTGAAGCTGGCGGACAGTTTGAATACGGCGAGCAACGTGCTGCTCGACGCAAAAGCCTGATAACTGGCATGAATAGTGTTTGTACGCTGAATTGACGGTGTGAGCGGTCAAAAGACCGGCGACAGACAAAGAGGGAGATGCACATGGCAAGTCCAATTTTACCGGGCACAGGTCTGGGGTCCGGCCTCGATATCGGTTCGATCGTTACCGCGTTGGTCAACAGCGACAAATCGGCCAAGCAGGGTCAAATCACCTCGCAGACCACGCTCAACACCTCGAAAATTTCCGGTGTGGGTTCGCTCAAAAGTGCCTTGGCCGCTTATCAGGCCACCATGGACAAGCTCAATAGCTCGACAAACCCAGCGTTTGGCGGGTTTGCGGCCACCTCGTCGACTCCGGCGACCTTGACCGTGACTTCTGATAACACCGCAGTCAACGGTACATACAGCATTAATGTGAAGAATCTGGCTACCGGTTCCAAAGTTGCCAGTGCTTCATTCTCAGGCGGTGCTACCAGTGCCATTCCGAGTGGTACTTTGAATATCAGTCAAAATGGCACTGCCTACAACGTCACTATCCCGTCCGGTGCGACGCTTCAGTCTACTCGCGATGCGATCAACACCACGCTGACAGCCAAAGGCATCACGGCCAACATCGTCACTGACAGCAACGGTTCGCGACTGGTGATCGGGTCGACCACGACGGGTGCAGGCTCGGATCTGACGGTCAGTGGTATTGCCGGTCTGGCAATCGACGGCACCCAGGTGATGGGCGCGAACCCTTCCCCGACCAGTTCCGGTACGATCGGTGCGCTGGCTGCTGATGCGAGCCTGACGATCGATGGTCTGGCCGTGACCAGCAAAACCAACACCGTCAATCAGGTAGTGGGCGGTTTGAGCATGACACTGGTCGCGCCAGGTACTTCGACAGTGACTGTGGCAACCAACACCGCGGGCTTGCAGACGTCGATACAGTCGTTCGTCGACGCCTATAACACGCTGGTCAAGACGGTGACCTCGCTGACCCAGGCCTCGGCCGATGCCAATGGCAAGCTGACCGTCGCAGCGGCATTGACTGGCGACTCGGTGCCTCGTTCGATAATTTCCGATATTCGCAGTCAGCTGGTGACTCCTGGGCCTGGGGGGCAATTGGCGGTGCTGGCGCAATTGGGTATCACGACCGATCAGAAGCTCGGTACGCTGAACTTCGACTCCACCAAGTTCAACACGGCGATGACTACTCAGGGGTTGAGTAGCCAGGTTCAAACGCTGTTTACCGGTACCAACAGCACCAATGGCTTGTTGGCCCGGATGAGCACGGCGATCAAGCCTTACTTGCAGACCGGTGGCATTCTTGATCAGCGCACCACCAGCCTGAACAAGCAGAAAAACGATCTGGCCAATCAGCAGACGGCGCTGGACTTGCGCGTTACCACGCTGACCGCGACGCTGACTGCCAAGTACAACGCAATGGATCTGCTGGTCGGGCAGATGAAGTCGACGGCGACCAACATCACCTCGTTCTTCACCTCCTTGAACGCGCAGAAGTCCGGCTAGTTTTGAGCGGGCGCCAAAAACCCGGCTGCGTTTTTAACGCGCCGGGTTTTTGCCTTTTGATTTTAAAGTTTTTTGACTCGTAGACGATACATTGGTTATACGAGCCCTTTGAATTGTGATGAGGTAGAGCATGAATCCGATGTTAGCCCTTCGGCAATATCAGAAAGTTGGAGCGCAGGCCCAGACCTCCGAAGCCAGTCCGCACCGCTTGGTGCAAATGCTGATGGAGGGTGGGCTGGATCGTATTGCTCAGGCCAAAGGCGCCATGGAGCGCAAGGATATTCCGGGCAAAGGTGTATTTATCAGCAAGGCTATCGGCATCATCGGCGGCTTGCGTGAGGGCCTGGACCTTGAGAACAAGGCTGATCAGGTGGGGGAGCTGGACAATCTCTACGTCTACATGATGAAGCGTCTGGCAGAGGCTAACATCAAGAGCGATCCAAAGATCCTCGACGAAGTCGCCGGTTTGCTGGGTACGGTCAAAGAAGGCTGGGATGCCATCGCAGCGCCAGGTCCGCAGTTTTAAGGAGATCACCATGAGTCTTGTACTGCAGCGTATCGAACAAACCCGTGAAGCCCTGGTCGATGCATTGGCCGAGCGTAACTGGGAAGCTATCGGTCAATTGGACCTGGATTGCCGTTCCTGCATGGAAGACGTTTTGAGTGAGGCTTCGCTGGATGAGGCGGCGTTGCGCGATAACCTCGAGGAGTTGCTCGGGGTTTATCGGCAGTTGTTGGAGGCGGCGACGGGGGAGCGACAAGCAATATTCGATGAGATGTCACAGATCCATCAAGCACAGAGCGCGGCAAAGGTTTACCATCTGTTTGGTTAATCCTCAGTTAATCCGACCGTAGTGCGCCATAAATTTGACTGTGCACGGTTTTTTGACTTAACTAGTGGCTGTTTGAAGATTTCAGGCGTCTACCAGGCTTAATGGCCTGCAAGCGTCTAGCTTGCCCACTCATATCGGGCATTGAGTTGACTAGGGAAGTTGCTATTGCATGTGGCGTGAAACCAAAATTCTGCTGATAGATGACGATAGCGTCCGCCGCCGCGATTTGGCGGTGATTTTAAATTTTCTTGGCGAAGAAAATTTACCCTGTGGTAGCCATGACTGGCAGCAGGCTGTCGGCTCTTTGTCATCAAGTCGTGAAGTAATCTGTGTCCTCATCGGGACCGTAAATGCTCCTGGTGCTCTTCCGGGCCTGTTAAAGACACTCGCTGCCTGGGATGAGTTCCTTCCGGTTTTGTTAATGGGCGATAATTCTTCCGGTGACCTGCCAGAGGACCAGCGTCGCCGGGTGCTTTCCACTCTGGAAATGCCACCCAGCTACAGCAAGTTGCTGGACTCCCTGCACCGCGCCCAGGTCTATCGCGAGATGTACGACCAGGCCCGTGAGCGCGGACGTCACCGCGAACCCAATCTGTTTCGGAGTCTTGTCGGCACCAGTCGGGCGATTCAACACGTCCGCCAGATGATGCAGCAAGTGGCCGACACGGATGCCAGCGTGTTGATCCTTGGTGAGTCCGGAACGGGCAAGGAAGTGGTAGCGCGCAACCTGCACTATCACTCCAAGCGGCGTGACGCGCCGTTCGTTCCGGTCAACTGCGGCGCGATCCCCGCCGAGCTGCTGGAAAGCGAACTGTTCGGCCATGAGAAGGGCGCCTTTACCGGGGCTATCACCAGTCGCGCCGGGCGTTTTGAATTGGCCAATGGCGGTACGTTGTTCCTTGACGAAATCGGCGATATGCCATTGCCGATGCAGGTCAAGCTGCTGCGGGTACTGCAAGAGCGCACCTTCGAGCGCGTCGGGAGCAACAAGACCCAGAGCGTTGATGTGCGAATCATTGCGGCGACCCACAAAAACCTCGAAAGCATGATCGAAGTCGGCAGCTTCCGTGAGGATCTGTACTATCGCCTCAATGTCTTCCCGATCGAGATGGCTCCGCTGCGTGAGCGTGTCGAAGATATCCCGTTGCTGATGAACGAGCTGATCTCGCGCATGGAGCACGAGAAGCGCGGTTCCATTCGCTTCAACTCGGCGGCGATCATGTCGCTGTGCCGTCATGGCTGGCCGGGCAACGTTCGTGAGCTGGCCAACCTGGTGGAGCGCATGGCGATCATGCATCCGTACGGGGTGATTGGCGTGGTCGAACTGCCGAAGAAATTCCGCTATGTCGATGACGAGGACGAGCAACTGGTTGATAGCTTGCGCAGCGATCTTGAGGAGCGGGTAGCCATCAATGGCCATACCCCGGACTTCACTGCGAACGCCATGCTGCCACCGGAAGGGCTGGACCTGAAGGACTACCTCGGCGGTCTGGAACAGGGTCTGATTCAGCAGGCGCTGGATGATGCCAATGGCATCGTGGCGCGGGCTGCCGAGCGCCTTCGCATTCGCCGTACCACCCTGGTCGAGAAAATGCGCAAGTACGGCATGAGTCGTCGTGAGGGTGATGAACAGGCGGACGATTGACGCCTGTTTTTCAACTCGTTGAATAATGGGCGGTTTTTTTTAGGCACGGGTATTGCTATGTCCCTCGCAACGTTCCGTTTAACTGACGGTCAGCCAAGCGAGAGAGCACGATGCCCCACGCCGCCCAAATGTCTCCTGTCTCCGACGTCTCGGGGCAATCGCCTTCTGTAGAGCAGGCAAGTCGGCTTGGCCTTGAGCAGGCGTTCACGCTGTTCAATCAAATGTCGAGCCAGCTTACCGACTCCTACAGCATGCTTGAGGCCCGGGTTGCCGAGCTCAAGGGCGAGCTGGCGGTGGTCAGTGCTCAGCGCATGCAAGAGCTGGCCGAAAAAGAGCGCCTGGCCAACCGGCTGCAAAACCTACTCGATTTATTGCCTGGCGGCGTCATCGTCATAGATGCCCAAGGTATCGTGCGCGAAGCCAATCCGGCTGCCTGCGAGCTGCTGGGGCTGCCGCTTGAAGGCGAGTTGTGGCGTCACGTCATCGCCCGCTGCTTCGCCCCGCGCGAAGACGACGGCCATGAAATTTCCCTGAAGGATGGTCGGCGTCTGTCGATTGCCACGCGCTCGCTGGATGCCGAGCCGGGTCAGTTGGTATTGCTCAACGACCTGACCGAAACCCGACACTTGCAGGATCAACTGGCTCGCCACGAACGCTTGTCTTCCCTTGGGCGGATGGTTGCTTCCCTGGCGCATCAGATTCGTACACCGCTGTCCGCGGCATTGCTGTACGCCAGTCATTTGACTGAGCAAGAGCTGCCGGTCGCCACCCAGCAACGGTTTGCCGGGCGGTTGAAAGAGCGCCTGCATGAACTCGAGCATCAGGTGCGCGACATGCTGGTATTTGCTCGCGGTGAGCTGCCGCTGACCGACCGCGTGACGCCCAAGGCGCTCCTGCAATCGCTGCAAGCGGCGGCATTGACGCATGTTCAGGACTATCCGGTGCGTTGGCAGTGCGACAGCCATGCCGGGGAATTGCTGTGTAATCGCGACACGCTGGTCGGTGCGCTGCTGAACCTGATTGAAAATGCGATTCAGGCCAGTGCCGGCGATGTCTGCCTGAAAGTCCATCTGTACACCCGTGAAAACACGCTTCGACTGTGTGTCAGCGATAACGGCGGCGGTATCGATGCGGCGGTGCTGGCACGCCTGGGTGAGCCGTTTTTCACCACCAAAGCCACCGGCACCGGCCTCGGCCTGACCGTGGTCAAGGCGGTGGTCCGTGCTCATCAGGGAGAATTGCAGTTGCGCTCGCGGCCGGGCCGCGGCACGTGTGCGGTGGTGGTCTTGCCGTTGTTTTCCAGCGCTCAAGGAGTGGAATGAGGCTGATGGCAATCAAGGTTTTACTGGTCGAAGATGACCGTGCACTGCGCGAAGCGTTGACGGATACGCTGCTGCTGGCCGGTCATGATTACACCGCGGTGGGCTCGGCCGAAGATGCGCTGGAGGCTGTGGCGAACGAGTCCTTCAATCTGGTGGTCAGTGACGTCAACATGCCGGGCATGGATGGTCATCAGTTGCTGGGGTTGCTGCGAATTCGTCAGCCGCAGTTGCCGGTGTTGCTGATGACTGCTCATGGCGCGGTTGAGCGCGCAGTCGATGCGATGCGTCAGGGGGCGGCGGATTATCTGGTCAAGCCGTTCGAGCCCAAGGCATTGCTGGATCTGGTGGCGCGACATGCCCTGGGGTGTCTGGGCGCCGCCGAGGGCGAAGGCCCGGTGGCTTTCGAGCCGGCCAGTGCGCAGTTGCTGGAACTGGCAGCGCGTGTGGCGCGCAGTGATTCGACGGTGTTGATTTCGGGTGAGTCGGGCACTGGCAAAGAGGTGCTGGCGCGTTACATTCACCAGCATTCGCGCCGCGCCAGTCAGCCGTTCATTGCGATCAATTGTGCGGCGATCCCGGACAACATGCTCGAAGCGACGTTGTTCGGGCATGAGAAGGGCTCGTTTACCGGCGCTATTGCGGCTCAGGCCGGCAAGTTCGAGCAAGCCGATGGCGGGACCATTCTGCTCGACGAAATTTCCGAAATGCCCTTGGGGCTTCAGGCCAAACTGCTGCGCGTTTTGCAGGAGCGTGAAGTCGAGCGTGTGGGGGGGCGCAAGCCGATTGCGCTGGATATCCGGGTGGTTGCGACCACTAACCGCGACCTGGCGGGCGAAGTGGTGGCGGGACGTTTTCGTGAAGATCTTTACTATCGCCTGTCGGTATTTCCGTTGGCCTGGCGTCCGCTGCGTGAGCGCACTGCCGATATCCTGCCGCTGGCCGAACGCTTGCTGACCAAGCACGTCAATAAAATGAAGCATGCCGCTGCCAGGTTGTCGCCGGAAGCTCAGGCTTGCCTGATCGGTTATCCGTGGCCGGGCAACGTGCGTGAGCTGGACAACGCCATTCAGCGGGCGCTGATTTTGCAGCAGGGTGGTTTGATTCAGCCGCAGGACTTCTGTCTCGCAGGGGCGGTCGCTTGCGCGCCATTGCCGGTACTGGCGCCTGTTCCGATGTCGGCGCGAGTGCTTGAGGTCGAGGCGTCGCAAGGTGATTCGGTGGGGGCGCTGGGCGACGACCTCAGGCGTCGCGAGTTTCAGATGATCATTGATACGTTGCGTTCCGAGCGCGGGCGGCGCAAGGAGGCGGCCGAGCGCCTGGGAATCAGTCCGCGGACCTTGCGCTACAAACTGGCGCAAATGCGCGATGCCGGAATGGATGTCGAGGCCTATTTGTTTGCCACGTGAGTCGTCTGCCTGCAAAGGCTGGGATGGGCTTTTCTCAAGCGTCGCCATGGAGCTGGCACCCTTGTTGCTAACACCACTCTATCCGCCGAGTGAGTGTCAAAAAATTGCGGGTCGTCAGAGAGAGTAGTCCATGAGCCAGGGTATTGAATTTAATCGGTTGATGTTGGACATGCGGTCCATGCAAATGGACGCCATGGCTCAGCCGAAAGCGGCCGTTGCGGTGCCGCAAACGGGTGGCAGCAGCTTTGCCGACATGCTCGGTCAGGCCGTCAACAAGGTCAATGACACTCAGCAGGCTTCGAATCAGCTGGCCAATGCTTTCGAAATTGGCAAAAGCGGTGTCGACCTGACCGATGTGATGATCTCCTCGCAGAAGGCCAGCGTGTCTTTCCAGGCGTTGACCCAGGTTCGCAACAAACTGGTACAGGCATACCAAGACATCATGCAGATGCCGGTCTAAGGAAGTATTGAGTCATGGCAGAAGCAGTCGCCGATAACGTTCCGGCCAAGGCCACACCTGTAGACGGAAAACCGCCGTTGTTTGGTTTGTCCTTCCTGGAAAACCTTTCCGAGATGACCATGCTGCGTCAGGTGGGCCTGCTGGTGGGCCTGGCTGCGAGCGTGGCGATTGGTTTTGCCGTGGTGCTGTGGTCTCAGCAACCCGACTATCGGCCGCTGTACGGCAGCCTTGCCGGTATGGACGCCAAACAGGTCATGGAGACCCTGGCCGCCGCTGATATTCCCTACACCGTTGAACCCAACTCCGGCGCCTTGCTGGTCAAGGCCGATGATGTGGCGCGTGCGCGCCTCAAGCTCGCAGCGGCGGGTGTCACTCCCAGCGACGGCAACATCGGTTTTGAAATCCTCGACAAGGACCAGGGGTTGGGGACCAGTCAGTTCATGGAAGCGACCCGTTACCGTCGCGGCCTTGAAGGTGAGCTGGCGCGGACCATCTCCAGCCTGAACAACGTCAAGGGTGCCCGGGTGCACCTGGCCATTCCGAAAAGCTCGGTATTCGTGCGTGACGAACGCAAGCCAAGCGCTTCGGTTCTGGTTGAGCTCTATGCTGGCCGGTCGCTGGAGCCTGGCCAGGTCATGGCCATCATCAATCTGGTGGCGACCAGTGTTCCCGAGCTGAGCAAATCGCAGATCACCGTGGTGGATCAGAAGGGCACCTTGCTTTCCGATCAGGCGGAAAACTCCGAACTGACCATGGCCGGCAAGCAATTCGATTACAGCCGCCGCATGGAAAGCATGCTCACCCAGCGCGTGCACAATATCCTGCAGCCGGTGCTGGGCAATGATCGTTACAAGGCTGAAGTCGCCGCAGACGTGGATTTCAGTGCGGTCGAGTCGACGTCGGAGCAGTTCAACCCTGATCAACCGGCGCTGCGCAGCGAGCAGTCGACGTCTGAGCAGCGTACCGCCAGCAACGGCCCGCAAGGCGTTCCCGGTGCTCTGAGCAATCAGCCGCCATCGCCGGCCTCCGCACCGCAAACCACGGGTGGCGCGACCGCTTCCGCGGGCATGGTGCAGCCAGGCCAGCCATTGCTTGATGCCAACGGCCAACAAATCATGGACCCGGCAACCGGTCAGCCGATGCTGGCGCCGTACCCGGCGGACAAGCGTCAACAATCCACCAAGAACTTCGAACTCGACCGTTCCATCAGCCATACCAAGCAGCAGCAGGGTCGATTGAATCGCCTGTCGGTTGCGGTCGTTGTGGATGATCAGGTCAAGGTCAATGCGGCCAACGGCGAAACCACCCGGGCGCCGTGGAGCGCCGATGAATTGGCGCGCTTCACGCGTCTGGTTCAGGATGCCGTCGGTTTTGACGCCAGCCGTGGTGACAGTGTCAGCGTCATCAACGTGCCGTTCTCGGCCGAGCGCGGCGAAGTCGTCGCCGACATTCCGTTCTACTCGCAGCCCTGGTTCTGGGATGTGGTGAAGCAGGTGCTCGGGGTGTTGTTCATTCTGGTGCTGGTGTTCGGCGTGCTGCGTCCGGTGCTCAACAACATCACCGGCGGCGGCAAAGGCAAGCAACTGGCAGGTCTGGGCAGCGATCTCGAACTCGGTGGCATCGGCGGCCTGGACGGCGAGCTGGCCAACGACCGCGTCAGCCTCGGTGGCCCGCAAAGTATTCTGCTGCCTAGCCCGAGCGAAGGCTATGACGCACAGTTGAACGCAATCAAGAGCCTGGTGGCCGAAGACCCGGGTCGTGTGGCTCAGGTCGTGAAAGAGTGGATTAACGCAGATGAGTGATAACCGAGCCGCTATCGCCAAACTCAGCCGGGTCGACAAAGCCGCGATTCTGCTGCTGTCCCTGGGGTCAGCCGATGCTGCGCAAGTGCTGCGCCACATGGGGCCGAAAGAGGTCCAGCGTGTGGGTGTGGCCATGGCGCAAATGGGCAACGTGCACCGCGAGCAGGTCGAGCAGGTGATGAGCGAGTTCGTCGACATCGTCGGCGATCAGACCAGCCTCGGCGTCGGCTCCGATGACTATGTGCGCAAGATGCTGACCCAGGCCCTGGGCGAAGACAAGGCCAACGGCCTGATCGACCGGATCCTGCTGGGTGGCAACACCAGCGGTCTGGACAGCCTCAAGTGGATGGAACCGCGTGCGGTGGCGGACGTGATCCGTTACGAGCACCCGCAGATCCAGGCGATCGTCGTGGCGTATCTCGACCCCGATCAGGCGGGTGAAGTGCTCGGCAACTTTGACCATAAAGTACGGCTGGACATCATTTTGCGGGTCTCGTCGCTCAATACCGTGCAGCCAGCCGCGCTGAAAGAACTGAACCAGATTCTCGAGAAGCAGTTCTCCGGCAACTCCAATGCCGCGCGCACCACCCTGGGTGGTATCAAGCGTGCAGCGGACATCATGAACTTCCTCGACAGCTCGATCGAAGGCCAGTTGATGGACTCGATCCGCGAAGTCGACGAAGACCTGTCCGGTCAGATCGAAGACCTCATGTTCGTGTTCAACAACCTGTCCGACGTCGACGACCGCGGGATTCAGGCCTTGCTGCGCGAAGTGTCCTCGGACGTACTGGTGCTGGCCCTCAAGGGCTCGGACGAAGGCGTCAAGGAAAAGATTTTCAAGAACATGTCCAAGCGTGCGGCCGAGTTGCTGCGCGACGACCTGGAGGCCAAGGGCCCGGTACGCGTCAGCGACGTGGAGACCGCGCAGAAAGAAATCCTCACTATTGCCCGCCGTATGGCCGAAGCCGGAGAAATCGTTCTCGGCGGGAAGGGCGGCGAGGAAATGATTTAACGCCATGGCATCCAAGAGCGATGAGTCGCCCACCGACCTGATCCGTGCGCGTGATGTCAGTGGTTTCGATATCTGGTCGTTGCCCAGCTTCGACCCGTACGTCCCGGAGCCTGAACCCGAGCCGGAGCCCGAACCGCCGGAGATGGAAGAAGTGCCGCTGGAAGAAGTCCAGCCACTGACTCTGGAAGAGCTCGAAAGCATTCGTCAGGAGGCCTACAACGAAGGCTTCGCCACTGGCGAGAAAGAAGGTTTTCACAGCACGACGCTCAAGGTCCGTCAGGAAGCTGAGGTGGCCCTGAGCGCGAAGCTCGCCAGTCTTGAATTGCTGATGGGCAATCTGTTCGAGCCGATCGCCGAGCAGGACACGCAAATCGAGAAATCGCTGGTCGACCTGGTTCAGCACATCACCAGACAGGTGATTCAGCGCGAACTGGCGATCGACTCCAGGCAAATCGAACACGTCATGCGCGAAGCCCTGAAATTGTTGCCACTGGGCGTGGATAACGTGCGCCTGTACGTCAATCCGCAGGACTTCGAGCAGGTCAAAGCCCTGCGTGAGCGCCATGAAGAGACCTGGCGCATCGTCGAAGACGAGGCCATGTTGCCGGGTGGATGCCGGGTCGAGACCGAGCACAGTCGCATCGACGCGACAGTCGAAACCCGCATCACGCAAATCATGGCCAAGCTGTTCGATCAGTTGCACGACCAGACGCTGCACCCGGCCGAGGCGGATTTGACGCTGGAGCTTCCCGTCAGCGAAAAACCGTCTGCCGCAGCGTTTGATCCGGAACCGGAAATCGTTGATGCGCCTTGATCGCACCAGTTTCGGCAAGCGCCTGAGTACGTATGCGCACGCCACCGAGTTGCCCGGTCAGCCGATTCTCGAAGGGCGCTTGCTGCGCATGGTGGGCCTGACGCTTGAGGCCGAGGGCTTGCGCGCGGCCATGGGTAGCCGCTGCATGGTGATCAACGACGACAGTTATCATCCGGTACAGGTCGAAGCCGAAGTCATGGGTTTCTCCGGCAGCAAGGTGTTTCTGATGCCGGTCGGCAGTGTCGCCGGCATCGCCCCGGGTGCCAGGGTTGTCCCTCTGGCCGATACCGGTCGCTTGCCGATGGGCATGAGCATGCTCGGGCGCGTACTGGATGGCGCCGGCCGTGCGCTGGACGGCAAGGGCGGGATGAAAGCCGAAGACTGGGTGCCGATGGATGGTCCGACCATCAACCCGCTCAAGCGCGATCCCATCAGCCAGCCGCTGGACGTGGGTATTCGTTGCATCAACGGATTATTGACAGTCGGTCGCGGTCAGCGCCTCGGTCTTTTCGCCGGCACCGGCGTCGGCAAGAGTGTGCTGCTGGGCATGATGACCCGCTTTACCGAGGCCGACATCATCGTGGTCGGGTTGATTGGTGAGCGGGGTCGCGAGGTCAAGGAGTTCATCGAGCATATCCTCGGTGAAGAGGGGCTCAAGCGCTCTGTAGTGGTGGCATCGCCTGCGGACGATGCACCGCTGATGCGTCTGCGCGCCGCGATGTATTGCACGCGCATCGCCGAGTATTTCCGCGACAAGGGCAAGAACGTCCTGTTGCTGATGGATTCACTGACCCGTTTTGCTCAGGCGCAACGGGAAATCGCCTTGGCCATCGGCGAGCCACCCGCGACCAAGGGTTATCCGCCATCGGTATTCGCCAAGCTGCCGAAACTGGTGGAGCGGGCCGGTAATGCCGAGGCGGGCGGCGGTTCGATCACCGCGTTCTATACGGTTCTGTCCGAAGGCGACGACCAGCAGGATCCGATTGCTGACGCCGCGCGGGGCGTGCTCGACGGGCACATCGTCCTGTCGCGGCGCCTGGCGGAAGAGGGGCACTACCCGGCGATCGATATCGAGGCGTCCATCAGCCGGGTCATGCCGTCGGTGGTCAGCCCGGACCACATGACCCGTGCGCAGTACTTCAAACAGCTGTGGTCGCGTTATCAGCAAAGTCGCGACCTGATCAGTGTCGGTGCCTATGTGGCGGGCGGCGATCGGGAAACCGACCTGGCGATCTCGTTGCAGCCACAATTGGTCAAGTACCTGCGTCAGGGGCTGAACGACAGCATCAGCCTGGGTGAGAGCGAGGCGTATCTGGCCTCGATTTTCGCCCCGGCGGCTGGCGGCTAACACCTCATGGCTCAGAGCCGGTCGTCGCGTCTGGCGCCCGTGGTCGAGATGGCTGAAAAGGCCGAAAAGACGGCAGGCCAGCGCCTGGGGCACTTCCAGGGTCAGGTGCGATTGGCCGAAAGCAAGCTCGCCGACCTTGAAAGCTTCCGCCTCGAGTACCAGGAGCAATGGATCGAGCGCGGCAGTCACGGCGTTTCAGGGCAATGGTTGTTGGGGTATCAGGGCTTTCTCGCGCAACTGGGCACGGCTATCGATCAGCAGCGCCAAAGTCTGGCCTGGCACCAGAACAACCTGAACAAGGCGCGCGAAACCTGGCAGCAGGCTTTTGCCCGGGTTGAAGGGCTGCGCAAACTGGTGCAGCGTTACATCGATGAAGCTCGCCAGCTCGACGACCGGCGCGAACAGAAGCTGCTCGATGAACTTTCCCAGCGCTTGCCGCGCCACGATCCGTATTGATCGCCGGTTTCAAAGGATCGCAGTCTTCGGGTCGGGTTTGCATGCGGTCAATGCAGACGCTGCCGAAGGCTCGGGCCGCGTTCGGACGATCTTTTGATCTTGCTCATGCCCTTCGCAAGTGCTAAACCTTCTACACGTTGCCAATGACAGGGAAGCCGTAGCATGTCAGTCGTTACAGAAGTATCCGCGGATGGGCAAAAACTCACCATTTCGGTCAAAGGGCGGTTCGATTTCGCCAAGCATCAGGAGTTTCGTGAGTCCTACGAGGACAAGGAACTCTCTGCGGTTGTCGTCGACCTGAAAGAAGCGACCTACCTCGACAGTTCGGCGTTGGGCATGTTGCTGTTGCTGCGCGACCACGCAGGTGGAGACAACTCCGATATTCGTGTGGTCAACAGCAGTTCCGATGTGAAGAAAATCCTCGCCATCTCCAATTTCGACAAGCTGTTCGACATCAGTTGATCGTCATGTCGACGCTGCCCGAGCCGCTGACGGTGCTGATCGCTGAAGACAGTGCGGCGGATCGCCTGTTGCTGTCGAGTATCGTCCGCCGTCAGGGGCATGAGGTGTTGACCGCGGCCAACGGCGCCGAAGCCGTTGAGCTGTATCGGCAGCAGCGTCCGCAATTGGTGCTGATGGACGCGATGATGCCGGTGATGGATGGTTTCGAAGCGGCGCGGCAGATCAAGCTGCTGGCCGGCGAAACCCTGGTGCCGATCATCTTCCTGACGTCACTGACGGAAAGCGAGGCCTTGGCGCGTTGCCTGGAGGCGGGTGGTGACGACTTTCTGGCAAAACCCTACAACCAGGTGATTCTGGGCGCCAAGATCAAGGCGATGGACCGATTGCGGCGTTTGCAGGCGACGGTCCTTGAGCAGCGCGATCTGATCGCCAGGCACCATGAGTACCTGCTGAACGAGCAGCGGGTGGCCAAGGCGGTGTTCGACAAGGTCGCGCACTCCGGTTGCCTGAGCGCCCCCAACATCCGTTATTCACAATCCCCCTATGCATTGTTCAACGGCGATCTGTTGTTGGCGGCGTTCACCCCGGCCGGTGACATGCATGTGCTGCTGGGGGATTTCACCGGTCATGGCTTGCCGGCGGCGGTCGGTGCCATGCCGCTGGCGGAAGTGTTCTACGGCATGACCGCCAAGGGCTACGGTCTGGCGGAAATGCTGCGTGAGATGAACGCCAAGCTCAAACGCATTCTGCCGGTGGACATGTTCTGTTGCGCGACCCTGTTGTGCCTGAGTTTTCAGCGCCGTTCGGTGGAAGTCTGGAACGGCGGTATGCCTGATGGCTACCTGCATGACATCGCCAGTGGCAAGCGCACCACATTGTTGGCGCGGCATCTGCCGCTGGGGGTATTGAGCCAGCAAGCCTTTGATGATCGCACCGAGGTGTACCCGATGGCGCTCGGCGACCGGGTGTTCCTGTTGTCGGACGGCGTGATCGATACCTGTGATGCCAATGAGCAGCTGTTTGGAGTCGAGCGATTAGAGCGGGTATTTGCCGACAACCGCCAGCCGGAGCGGTTGTTCGAGGAGATTGAACAGGCGTTGCAGGATTTTCGGGGCGAGGCGCGCGATGACGTCAGCATGGTTGAGGTCAGTCTGCTCGAAGCCGCACAGCTCAGTCCTCCGGCGATAGTGTATTCCGACAGTGGCCAGTCCTCTCCACTGGACTGGTCGGTGAGTTTCGAGTTTCGCGCGGACACGCTCAAACGCTTCAACCCGCTACCCCATCTGTTGCAATTGTTGCTTGAAGTGCATGGGCTGCGGGCGCAAAGCGGGGCGATTTACAGTGTGCTGGCCGAGCTTTACTCCAATGCGCTGGAGCACGGTGTGTTGGGGCTGGATTCGAGCCTCAAGCGCGATGCATCCGGATTTGCCCGGTATTACGAGCAGCGCAATGCGCGTCTGGAGGCGCTTGAGGATGGCTACCTGCGGGTGCATTTGCAGGTGTTGCCGCGAGGTACGGGTGGCTGCCTGGTGGTCGAAGTTGAAGACAGTGGCGCAGGGTTCGACGTGCATCGAGTCATGGCTCGACCTGTCGACGGCGGCCGCTTGTCGGGTCGCGGCGTGGGTCTGGTTCGCCAATTGAGCCACAACGCCAGCTGGTCGGACGAGGGGCGGCGTGCCCGCGTGGAGTTTTCCTGGGAGGCTCAGGCATAATCCGCACATTCTTGATCAAGGAGCGAGCAAGTGACTGACATTCATCTGGACCACGATGTGTTGAATGCGCTGCAAGAGGTGATGGAGGATGAGTATCCGACGCTTCTGGATACTTTTCTTCAGGACTCCGAAACGCGTTTGACCCAGCTTCACGGGACCCAGGATCCCGATCAATTGCTCAGTGCCGCCCACAGCTTCAAGGGCAGTAGCAGCAATATGGGGGCCAGGCGCCTGGCTGAACTATGCAGTGAGCTTGAGCAGCGGGCCAAACAAAAAAGCCTCGCGGGCATCGAGCAACTGGTCGGGGAAATCGACGGCGAATTTGCCATCGTCCGGCGCTTGTACAGTGAGGAGCGCCAGCGTTTTCATTGCTGAAAACGTCATCCTTGCAGGTTTTTTCAGCGGCTGATCAAACTTGGCTCGACCCTTGCAGTTTTGTTTCTCAACTGTACCTACGATCCCAGTGCAGCGGAGACCGTTTATGCCCCTCGCCCCGAATTCGCTTCTTCAGGCCGCCTCGCAAACCAAGACTCAGGCTGCGTCTGCCACCGTGCCTGTCAGTGCGCCGGCAACGCCTGTAGATCCCCGGGACAAGGCGGCAAGCTTTTCTCAGGTTTACGCCAGGCAGTCGCAAACTACCCCGGCGTCAAGCGCCGACAGTGCCGGTAAAAGCGCGCGTGACAAAGTCGCTGACAGCACCGGCAAAAAAGTGGCGACTGGCGACAAGTCTGCCGCCCCGCAGGCGAGCGTTGCCGATAGCGGCAAATCCTTGCCCGCCGACAAGCCGGCGGATACCAGTGATAAGGCCACAAGCGACAGGGCCACAAGCGACGTAAGCGGCGCGAGCGATTCGGCAGCAGCCAAGGATGCCCCGGTAGCTGT
>CAYNGZ010000003.1:0-10246 GCA_964396695.1 uncultured Pseudomonas sp. | reverse complement strand
CACGCCTACGGGGGATGGAACATGCGCAGGGTGAGTTCTTTCGTGATTTTCGTGTTATGCGCGTCTTTAGTTACTGCCGGCGCTCAGCGGCGGGCCCGCAGTCTTATGACGGAATGGTTGAATCCGGCAGGCGATCTGGCGGGAACCCATTACTCGACGCTGACGACCATCAACAAATCGAACGTGACGGAGTTGAAGGTCGCCTTGACGTGGAAAACCGAGGAAAAGCCCAAAAGCGACAGGGCCCCAAGCGCCGTAAGCGGCGCGAGTGGTTCGGCAGCAGCCAAGGATGCCCCGGTAGCTGTAAGCACTCCGCTCGACCCCACTCTCGATCCGGCATTGGCGCAGGCGGTGCAGCCGACGCCGGTGCCAGTGCCGGTACCCGATCCACAAGCACCGCCAGTGGTCGCTCAGGTTCAGGCCCAGCCTCAGGTCGATCCGGCTTTTGCGGCGACAGTGACGCCTGCACCGGCTCAGCCTGTGGCTGCGACTGATCCTTCGTTCGATCCTGCATCCGATCCTTTGGACTCAATGCCGGCCGTGCGCCTGGCACTGGAACAAAGTGGTCACGTGTCGGCCTCCAGCCAGTCCCCGACCAAAGCTACACCGGATCAGGCCGATGGCGAGCCCACTGCGGCGCAAAACTTTGCCAATGACATGGCGAGCATGCTTGATGTGCAAACCAGCAAGGACAGCACCAGCCAGGGGGGCGAAAAGTCCTTCAGCGGTTTGATCAACGACGGGCTCAAAGATCTGAAGTCGGCAACCAGCGACACGCGCGTTGACGATTTCGCCAATCGCCTGGCAGCACTGACCCAGGCCGCCACGCCAAAGACCGCGAATGCGTTGCCGGTGAATCAGCCGATCGCCATGCATCAGAGCGGCTGGACCGAGGAAGTGGTCAATCGGGTCATGTACCTGTCGAGTGCCAACCTCAAGGCGGCCGATATTCAGCTTCAGCCGGCGGAACTGGGTCGCCTGGATATTCGGGTGAACATGGTGCCCGATCAGCAGACTCAAGTGACCTTCATGAGCGCTCACGTTGGCGTGCGTGAGGCGCTGGACAGTCAGGTGCATCGTCTGCGTGACATGTTCGCCCAGCAAGGCATGGGACAGGTCGACGTCAATGTGTCCGACCAGTCTCGCGGCTGGCAAGGGCAAGGGCAGCAGCAGGCCCAGCAGGGGCAGGGCGCAGGTGTGACTGCCAGCGGTGGTCGTCTGGGCTCGGTGGATGACGAGCTGCCGGCGAGCGTGGCTGAAGCGGCTGCCAGTACCACCAGTGTCATCGGTTCCAGCGCAGTCGATTACTACGCCTGACGAGTTGCAGCGACCCGAACAGATCGCAGCCTTCGGCAGTTCCTACAAAGGCAGGGCAAATGCCAATCCGTAGAAGCTGCCGAAGGCTGCGATCTTTTGACTTTGGCATTCGCCAAACTCCCCCTCCATTTTCCTCTCTGACACTTCTGGCATAACACTTGCTCTTGCCTTGCCGTGCAACTGTGAAAACCCGAATAGTGACGGATTATTGGCATGGCGAAGAGCGAAGCAGCAGTGAAAGACCCCGCCGGGAAAGGCAAACTCAAGCTTATTCTCGTGATTGTGCTGGCCGTGCTGCTGGCGATCGGCCTGTCCGTGGGCGCGACCTGGTACTTCATGCACAGTGCTCAGAGCAAGCCTGCGCCAGTGGCCGAAGCTGCCAGTAACGCCAAGCCCGCGGCGATTTATGAGCCAATGGCCCCGGCCTTCGTGGCCAACTACAACCAGAATGGCCGTCAACGCTACATGCAGGTGAGCATCACCCTGCAGGCGCGTAACCAGGCGGATCTGGATGCGCTGAAAGTGCATATGCCGGTAATTCGCAACAACCTGGTCATGCTCTTCTCCGGGCAGAGTTTCGACACCCTGGCGACTCCGGTCGGTCAGGAAATGCTGCGCCAGAAAGCCACTGCCAGTGTGCAGGAAGTGGCGCAGAAGGAAGTCGGCAAAGTCGTTATCGACCAGTTGCTCTTTACCAATTTCGTACTGCAGTAGGAACACGACATGGCCGTGCAGGATCTGCTGTCCCAGGATGAGATCGATGCGCTGTTGCATGGTGTCGACGATGGTCTGGTACAGACCGAAAACGCTGCTGATCCGGGCAGCGTCAAAAGCTATGACCTGACCAGTCAGGATCGGATCGTCCGTGGACGCATGCCGACCCTGGAAATGATCAACGAGCGATTTGCCCGTTACACGCGTATCAGCATGTTCAATATGCTGCGCCGTTCGGCGGACGTGGCCGTGGGCGGCGTGCAGGTCATGAAGTTCGGCGAATACGTGCACTCGCTGTACGTACCAACCAGCCTCAACCTGGTCAAGATCAAACCGTTGCGCGGTACCGCGCTGTTCATTCTCGATGCCAAGCTTGTCTTCAAACTGGTGGACAACTTCTTCGGTGGTGACGGTCGTCACGCCAAGATCGAAGGCCGTGAATTCACCCCGACCGAATTGCGCGTCGTGCGCATGGTGCTGGAGCAGGCTTTCGTCGACCTGAAGGAAGCCTGGCAGGCAATCATGGAAGTCAACTTCGAGTACATCAACTCGGAAGTGAACCCGGCCATGGCCAACATCGTGGGGCCAAGTGAGGCGGTGGTGGTCTCCACATTCCATATTGAACTCGACGGCGGCGGTGGGGACCTGCACGTGACCATGCCGTACTCGATGATCGAGCCGGTCCGTGAAATGCTCGATGCCGGCTTTCAGTCGGACCTCGACGATCAGGATGAACGCTGGGTCAATGCCCTGCGTCAGGACGTGCTGGACGTCGACGTGCCCCTGAGTGCCACGGTCGCGCGTCGCCAGTTGCGCCTGCGGGACATCCTGCACATGCAGCCAGGGGATGTGATCCCGGTCGAGATGCCGGAAGAAATGATCATGCGCGCCAACGGCGTGCCGGCCTTCAAGGTCAAGATGGGCTCCCATAAGGGCAACCTGGCGTTGCAAGTGATCGAGCCAATCGAGCGCCGCTGATCGGCGCTCGTACACATTCGCTTTTAACTGACGGCTTCCAACTGAAAGGTTGCCCGCTGAGGACAAATGATGGCTGACGAAATGAATACCCAGGACGACCAGGCGCTGGCGGATGAATGGGCTGCGGCCCTTGAAGAGACAGGTGATGCCGGGCAGGACGACATTGACGCCTTGCTGGCCGCCGATGCAGCGACCTCGTCGTCCTCCAATCGTCTGGCGATGGAAGAGTTCGGCAGCGTGCCGAAGAACAACGACCCCGTGACCCTCGACGGTCCGAACCTGGACGTGATTCTGGATATTCCGGTATCGATTTCCATGGAGGTCGGCAGCACCGATATCAACATTCGTAACCTGCTGCAGCTCAACCAGGGGTCGGTGATCGAGCTTGACCGTCTGGCTGGCGAACCGCTGGACGTACTGGTCAACGGCACGCTCATCGCTCACGGCGAAGTGGTGGTGGTCAACGAGAAGTTCGGCATCCGCCTGACCGACGTGATCAGCCCAAGCGAACGCATCAAGAAGTTGCGCTGAGTGAAGGCGTTTCTTGGCATATTGCTGACCTTGCCGCTCAGTGCGTGGGCGGCGGAACCGGTAGCGGCGGTCGCGACGCCCGCGGTCAGCAACGGTGTGACCGGGCAGTTGACTCAGTTGGTGCTGGGTTTGCTGCTGGTACTGGGGCTGATCTTCTTTCTCGCCTGGTTGTTGCGCCGCGTCCAGCAGGCGGGTCCTGCTGGCAAAGGGCAAGTGATCGAGCTGGTCGGATCGCGCGCCCTCGGGCCGCGTGACCGTCTGGTGTTGGTGCAGGTCGGCAATGAGCAGATTCTGCTCGGACTGACCCCCGGCACCATCACCCCGTTGCATGTGCTCAAGGAGCCGGTTCAAGTGCCGAGCACGGAGCAGTCGACCCCCGAGTTTGCCCAGCGCCTGATGGAGCTGTTAGGTAAGGATAAGAAGTAATGCCGTTGCGCATCCTGTTGACGCTGGTCCTGATGCTGGCGGCGCCGTTGGCGTTCGCGGCCGACCCGTTGTCGATTCCGGCGATCACCCTGGGCACGAACGCCAATGGCGCTCAGGAGTATTCGGTCAGTCTGCAAATCCTGCTGATCATGACCGCGCTGAGTTTCATTCCGGCGTTCGTCATGTTGATGACCAGTTTTACCCGGATCATCATCGTCTTCTCGATCCTGCGCCAGGCTCTGGGTTTGCAGCAGACGCCGTCGAACCAGATCCTGACCGGCATGGCGCTGTTCCTGACCCTGTTCATCATGGCGCCGGTCTTCGATCGGGTGAATCAGGATGCCTTGCAGCCTTATCTGGCCGAGAAGCTTACCGCTCAGGATGCGGTGGCCAAGGCCCAGGTACCGATCAAGGACTTCATGCTGGCGCAGACCCGCAGCAGCGACCTTGAGCTGTTCATGCGTCTGTCCAAGCGCACCGATATCGCGACGCCGGATCAGGCGCCGCTGACCATTCTGGTGCCGGCGTTCGTGACGTCGGAGCTGAAAACCGCGTTCCAGATCGGTTTCATGATCTTCATTCCATTCCTGATCATCGACCTGGTCGTTGCCAGTGTGCTGATGGCCATGGGCATGATGATGCTCTCGCCGCTGATCATTTCGCTGCCGTTCAAAATCATGCTGTTTGTGCTGGTGGATGGCTGGGCATTGATCATCGGTACGCTGGCGAGCAGTTTCGGTGGCGTTTAGAGGGTAGGGCGATATGACTCCTGAAGTGGCGGTAGACCTGTTCCGGGAAGCGCTCTGGCTGACCACCATGATGGTCGCGATACTGGTGATTCCGAGTTTGCTGGTGGGATTGCTGGTGGCGATGTTTCAGGCGGCCACCCAGATCAACGAACAGACCCTGAGCTTTCTTCCGCGTTTGCTGGTGATGCTGGTGACCCTGATCGTCGCCGGTCCGTGGCTGATACAGACGTTCATGGAATACATCCTGCGTTTGTACACCAGTATTCCTCAGTTGATCGGCTAAGCCATGTCGTTGCTGGCGCTGACCGATGCGCAAATCAGTACCTGGGTGGCCAGCTTCATGTTGCCGCTGTTTCGGGTCGGCGCGGTGCTGATGACCATGCCGGTCTTCGGCACGACGCTGATGCCCAGGCGTATTCGGCTGTATTTCGCGCTGGCGATCACGGTGGTCATCACGCCGGGCCTGCCGCCGATGCCGCAGGTCAATCCGCTGGATCTGAGCGGTCTGTTGCTGATTGCCGAGCAGATCCTGATTGGCGCACTGCTGGGGTTCTCCTTGCAGCTGTTCTTTCAGGCGTTCGTGGTGGCCGGGCAGATCATTTCGATTCAGATGGGCATGGGCTTTGCGTCCATGGTCGACCCCACCAATGGCGTGTCGGCGGCTGTTATCGGGCAGTTTTTGACGATGCTGGTGACGCTGCTGTTTCTCGGCATGAATGGCCATCTGGTGGTGTTCGAGATTCTCACGGAAAGCTTCACGACCCTGCCGGTGGGCAGTGGCATGCTGATCAATCATTTCTGGGAAATGGCCGGCAAGATGGGCTGGGTGCTGGGCGCGGCACTGCTGCTGGTGTTGCCGGCCATCACCGCGCTGCTGGTGGTCAACATCGACTTCGGGGTCATGACCCGCGCGGCGCCGCAGCTCAATATCTTCTCCATCGGTTTTCCGCTGACCCTGGTGCTGGGCTTGGTGATTTTCTGGGTCAGCCTGGGGGACATTCTCAATCAGTATCAACCGTTGGCCACCGAAGCCTTGCAGTTGTTACGCGATATGGCACAGGCGCGCTGAGTCATGGCTGAAAGCGAGAGCGGTCAGGACAAGACAGAAGACCCCACGGAGAAGCGCAAAAAAGATTCCCGTGAAAAGGGTGAGATCGCCCGTTCCAAAGAACTCAATACTCTGGCGGTGATGCTGGCCGGGGCGGGTGGGTTGCTGATCTACGGGGGTGGTCTGGCGCTGGACCTGCTGGAAATCATGCGCCTGAACTTCGCCCTGCCGCGTGAAGCCGTGCTGACCCCGGGGGCCATGGGGTTGTATTTGCTGAACTCGGGCAAGATCGCAATTATTGCGGTGCAGCCGGTGCTGCTCACCTTGCTGCTGGCGGCGATCATTGGTCCGATTTCCCTGGGGGGCTGGCTGTTCGCGGGCAGTAGCCTGGCGCCCAAGTTCAGTCGAATGAACCCGGCCAATGGCCTCAAGCGGATGTTTTCCTCCACGGCCTTGATTGAGTTGCTCAAGGCCCTGGCAAAGTTCCTGTTGGTGCTGTTCGTCGCGCTGAGCGTACTGCGCTCGGATATCGACGACTTGTTGCGAATCGCTCATGAGCCGCTGGAACAGGCGATTATCCACAGTGTGCAAGTGGTGGGCTGGAGCACCTTGTGGATGGCCTGCGGGTTGATCCTGATCGCGGCGGTCGATGTGCCGGTTCAGTTGTACCAGAGCCACAAGAAGCTGCTGATGACCAAGCAGGAAGTGCGCGACGAGCACAAGGATCAGGAGGGGCGTCCAGAGGTCAAGCAGCGCATTCGTCAGGTGCAGCGCGAGATGTCCCAGCGGCGGATGATGGCGGCCATTCCCGAGGCTGACGTGGTCATCACCAACCCGACCCACTATGCGGTGGCGCTCAAATATGATCCGGAGAAGGGCGGTGCGCCGATGCTGGTCGCCAAGGGTAACGATTTCCTGGCGCTGAAGATCCGCGAAATTGCTGTGGCAAACGAGGTTCTGTTGCTGGAATCGCCAGCCTTGGCGCGTTCGATCTACTACTCCACCGAGCTGGATCAGGAAATTCCGGGTGGGCTCTATCTGGCGGTGGCGCAGGTGTTGGCGTATGTCTATCAGATTCGGCAGTACCGCGCTGGCAAGGGCAAGCGCCCGGATCCGCTCAAGGATGATTTGCCGATTCCACCGGATCTGCGTCGCGATTCCTGACCGGCTTACGCTGATCAACATTGTGGGAGCTGGCTTGCCTGCGATGGCGGCCTGACAGCCGGCCAGTCTCTTGCGGGTGTACATATCCATTGCTGCGGTAACGGCCGCTTAGGGTTTCGCCCTGACGGCGAGGCACTTTTGGCAAACGCCCCAAAAGTACCCAAAAGGTCTCGCCCCAAGCGTACGGCACCTCGCTAAGGCTCGGCGTTCCTTCGCTCCGGCATTCATCAGGGGACATCGCCTCCGGTCGGCTTCGCTTCGACCTCCTCTCGATGTGTTCGACTGCGTCGAACGGCGCTGCGCGCCTTCCCCCTGATGAACGCCTCCACTCAGCCTCCCGAAGGGGCGGGTGGATCAAGATCAAGAGCTGCAGGCGAGCTAACGCTCGGCCTGTTGAGTGGTGGTGGGTGAGTTAATGCTCGGCCTGTTGAGTGGTGGTGGGTGAGTTAATGCTCGGCCTGTTGATGGTTGTTCGATGCGGCTATGACTTTCACCACGTCATCGATGACGGCTTTGCTCATCTCCTGCAAGTAGTGGGAGGCCCAGGCATAGCGGTCGGTTTTGCGCTCCATTGCTGCATCTTCGGCCAGCATCCTGGAGAGGTGGAGCAGGTCAGAGACGTGGGACAGGGCGGTGAGCAGAGGGACGCCACTGTTGACGCGGAACAGGGCTTGATCGTGGTGGATGGAGAAGGGGGTGAGGCCGGCGGTTTTCAGATCTTGGGTGGGGGTGACGTTATGCATGGTGATACTCCGTTAAATTGGTTGGAGCTACCACGTTCGTTTCCAGGCGAAAGGGTGGCAGCTGTGCGCGGGCTGGAAATCCGAGGTAACGGAGCAAACCCGGCAGACCCGAAGGCCTCCCGCACACAGCCGCCATAACAGAGAGCTGCTGGCGAAAAATGTGCAGCAGTATGTCATGCAGCGCGCTGTTGCGCCGCGTTACCCTGCGGGTTTCCAGGCCCGGTCGCTGATTTGGCAGCGACCACCGAAGCCTAGTGATGCGATTTCCGAGGGGCAACCTTGAAAACCTGTCGGACGTTTCCCGGTGTTTTGCAGGTTTGTGGTCGCATTCTTAGGATGGGCGTTGAATGTTTCGGCCTCTTCGCGGGCAAGCAGCACAAATCCTCCTGTAAACCCCTCTATTTCAAACCCCTGCAAAAGTTGGAAGGCTTCTTGCAGTAGCCGGCCTGCGCCCGCTTCAGGCGTCAAAAGTTTGCTTCAAGGAACGGGGAATACCGGTGGATCGCTCTCAGTTAATCAACAGTGCCCGCAGCAACCTGGCCGACCTCAGTCGAGGCAATCTGGGTGTGCCGCTGTTGCTGTTGGTCATGCTGGCCATGATGATGTTGCCGGTTCCGCCGTTCCTGCTCGACGTGTTCTTCACCTTCAACATTGCGCTGTCGATTGTCGTGCTGCTGGTCTGCGTCTACGCCTTGCGGCCGTTGGACTTTGCGGTGTTCCCGACCATTTTGCTGGTCGCCACGCTGTTGCGACTGGCGTTGAACGTGGCCTCGACCCGGGTGGTGATGCTCCACGGTCAGGACGGTCATGCGGCCGCCGGCAAGGTGATTCAGGCCTTCGGTGAGGTGGTGATCGGCGGTAACTACGTGGTCGGTATCGTGGTCTTCGCGATTTTGATGATCATCAACTTCGTCGTGGTGACCAAAGGTGCGGGGCGGATTTCCGAGGTCAGTGCGCGTTTCACCCTCGATGCGATGCCCGGTAAACAGATGGCCATCGACGCGGACCTCAATGCTGGCCTCATCGATCAGGCACAGGCCAAGGCCCGGCGCCAGGAAGTCGCTCAGGAAGCCGAGTTCTACGGTTCGATGGACGGTGCCAGCAAGTTCGTGCGTGGCGACGCCATCGCCGGCCTGCTGATTCTGTTCATCAACCTGATCGGCGGCATGGCGGTCGGGATTTTCCAGCACGGCATGAGCTTCGGCGATGCCGGCAAGGTCTACGCGCTGCTGACCATCGGTGACGGTTTGGTGGCGCAATTGCCATCATTGCTGCTGTCCACCGCCGCGGCAATCATGGTGACCCGTGCTTCCGGCTCGGAAGACATGGGCAAGCAGATCAACCGGCAGATGTTCGCCTCGCCTAAAGCCTTGGCGGTGGCGGCCGGTTTGATGGCGGTCATGGGCCTGGTGCCGGGCATGCCGCACTTTTCCTTTCTCGGCATGGCGGCCGTGGCAGCGGGTGCCGCGTATCTGTTCTGGCGCAAGCAGAACATGGTCAAGGTTCAGGCTCTGGAAGAGGTCAAGCGCCAGCAGGAGCTGCTGCCGTCGCCCGCGCGGGCCATGGAAACCAAAGAGTTGGGCTGGGATGACGTCACCCCGATCGACATGATTGGCCTGGAAGTCGGCTACCGGCTGATTCCGTTGGTGGATCGCAATCAGGGTGGGCAGTTGCTGGCGCGGATCAAGGGGGTGCGCAAGAAGCTTTCCCAGGACCTGGGCTTCCTGATGCCGACCGTGCACATCCGCGACAACCTCGACCTGGCGCCGAGCGCTTACCGTCTGACGCTGATGGGGGTGATTCTGGCCGAGGCAGAGATTTATCCGGATCGCGAACTGGCGATCAACCCGGGGCAGGTCTACGGCACGCTCAATGGCATCACCGCCAAAGATCCGGCCTTTGGTCTGGAAGCGGTCTGGATCGAAATCAGTCAGCGTCCTCAGGCGCAGTCGCTGGGTTACACCGTGGTCGATGCCAGTACGGTGGTGGCGACTCACCTCAATCAGATTCTGTACAAGCACTCCAGCGAGCTGATCGGCCACGAAGAAGTTCAGCAACTCATGCAGTTGCTGGCCAAAAGTTCGCCTAAACTCGCCGAGGAGCTGGTGCCGGGCGTCGTTTCGCTGTCGCAACTGCTCAAAGTGCTGCAAGCCTTGTTGGCTGAGCATGTTCCGGTTCGCGATATTCGCAGCATTGCCGAAGCCATCGCCAACAATGCCGCCAAGAGTCAAGATACTGCCGCTCTGGTGGCTGCGGTGCGTGTCGGCGTATCGCGCGCTATCGTCCAAAGCATTGTAGGTACTGAGTCCGAGCTGCCTGTGATTACCTTGGAGCCAAGGTTGGAACAAATATTGCTCAATAGTCTTCAGAAAGCAGGACAAGGCTCGGAAGAGGGCGTTCTGCTGGAGCCGAGCATGGCAGAGAAGCTGCAGCGTTCGTTGATCGACGCCGCGCAGCGCCAGGAGATGCAAGGTCATCCGGTGATCCTGCTGGTAGCCGGTCCGGTCCGCACGATGCGCCCGCGTTTCGGACGTATGGCAGTCCCGGGTTTGCATGTGTTGGCGTACCAGGGAAGC
>CAYNGZ010000002.1:0-45946 GCA_964396695.1 uncultured Pseudomonas sp. | reverse complement strand
CATCACTTTACCGTCGCGTCGATGGATAGTCGAACTAGACGCTCAGGACACTAGGCATTACAGGTGAGGGCCAACAGTTCGGACTCGCCACTGTAGCCAGCAAACAAATAGTCGGTCATGAAATTGGGCACATGCTGACTGCGCAACACGAACTGTCTGAAATCAGATACAACGGCTGGCTGTGTGAAACATTCATGATCCCTAAAGTGAATCCTCTTTACTCCAACTGCTTTGTGTATACCGACCCCAACCGTGCACGCATCAACAACTTCCTGGCTGACACTCCATAACATAAGCGCTCCATCAATTACTTCCCGCAGCGCCACCTTCCAGCTTGCGCCACAACAACCGCACATTGGCCTTGCGCACCAGCGCGCAGCGGTACAGACGAATCTCCAGCGGCACGTGCCATTGCGGGCCACCGCAGACCACCAGCTCACCGCGCGCCAGTTCGGCGCGCACGCTCAGCTGCGGCACCCAGGCGATACCCAGCCCTTCCAGCGCCATGCTTTTCAGGCTGTCGGCCATGGCCGTTTCATAAATGGTGGTAAAGCGCAGTGCACGCTGGCGCAGCAACATGTTCACCGAACGCCCGAGAAAAGCCCCGGCGCTGTAGGCCAGCAGCGGCACGCTGGCCTCGCCTTCGAGGTCAAACAGCGGTTTGCCGTCGGCATCGGCCGCGCAGACCGGGAGCATTTCGGTATCGCCCAGGTGCAGTGACGGGAAAATCTCCGGGTCCATTTGCATGGCCGCATCCGGGTCGTAAAACGCCAACATCAGATCGCAGCCACCTTCACGCAGTGCATGCACGGCATCGCCAACGTTGGTCGCCACCAACCGCGTGGCGATGTTCAGGCCTTCGTTACGCAGTTGCGCGATCCAGCGCGGAAAGAACCCCAGGGCCAGGGAGTGGGCGGCAGCGACTTGCATCACTTCGCCCTGCCCGCCTTCGAGGTGATGCAAATGCCGCAGTACTTCGCCGAGTTGCTCGACCACCGTACGCGCCGTGACCAGAAACAGCTGACCCGCCGCCGTCAGTTCGATGGGCGTGCGCGAGCGATTGACCAGCGTCAGCCCCAGCGCGGCTTCCAGGCTGCGAATCCGCCGACTGAATGCCGGCTGAGTCACAAAGCGCCGTTCGGCGGCCTGCGAAAAGCTGCGGGTGGCGGCCAGAGCACTAAAGTCCTCGAGCCATTTGCTTTCCAGATTCATCACGTCCTCCCGGACACGCACCAATTTAGGTCACACGCTTGCCGTGCACACGGCGTCACACGGGCATTATGCCGAATATGCATAGGGCAGTGTTTAACAGCATTGGCCCAAAACTCTCCACAAGCCTAGCATTCGCAGCGTTCCGGCACAGACCGGGTCCATTTCGAGATGATTTCTATCATGTCCTCCGCTGCATCATTCCGCACAGAAAAAGACCTGCTTGGCGTACTCGAAGTACCGGCTCAAGCGTATTACGGCATCCAGACCCTGCGAGCGGTGAACAACTTCCGTCTCTCCGGCGTTCCGATTTCGCACTACCCGAAGCTGGTTGTCGGTCTGGCCATGGTCAAACAGGCCGCCGCTGACGCCAACCGCGAGCTGGGTCACCTGAGCGAAGTCAAGCACGCTGCCATCAGCGAAGCCTGTGCCCGTCTGATCCGCGGCGATTTCCACGAAGAGTTCGTGGTGGACATGATTCAAGGCGGCGCTGGCACTTCAACCAACATGAATGCCAACGAAGTCATCGCCAACATCGCGCTGGAGGCCATGGGTCACCAGAAAGGCGAATACCAATACCTGCACCCGAACAACGACGTGAACATGGCGCAGTCGACCAACGACGCCTACCCGACGGCCATCCGTCTGGGTCTGCTGTTGGGTCACGATGCCCTGCTCGCCAGCCTCGACAGCCTGATCCAGTCGTTCGCGGCCAAAGGTGAAGAATTCAGCCACGTCCTGAAGATGGGTCGTACCCAGTTGCAAGACGCCGTGCCGATGACCCTTGGCCAGGAATTCCGCGCCTTCGCCACCACCCTGAGCGAAGACCTGGCACGCCTGAAAACACTGGCGCCTGAACTGCTGACCGAAGTCAACCTGGGCGGCACCGCGATCGGCACCGGCATCAACGCCGACCCGCGCTACCAGGCTCTGGCCGTACAGCGTCTGGCGCTGATCAGCGGTCAACCGCTGGTTCCGGCCGCCGACCTGATCGAAGCCACTTCCGACATGGGCGCCTTCGTGCTGTTCTCCGGCATGCTCAAGCGCACCGCGGTCAAGCTGTCGAAGATCTGCAACGACCTGCGCCTGCTGTCCAGTGGCCCGCGCACCGGCATCAACGAAATCAACCTGCCAGCGCGTCAGCCAGGCAGCTCGATCATGCCAGGCAAGGTCAACCCGGTGATTCCGGAAGCCGTGAACCAGGTGGCCTTCCAGGTTATCGGCAACGACCTGGCCCTGACCATGGCGGCCGAAGGCGGCCAACTGCAACTGAACGTGATGGAGCCGCTGATCGCGTTCAAGATCCTCGACTCGATCCGCCTGCTGCAACGCGCCATGGACATGCTGCGCGAGCACTGCATCGTCGGCATCACCGCCAACGAAGCCCGCTGCCGCGAACTGGTCGAACACTCGATCGGCCTGGTCACCGCGCTGAACCCGTACATCGGCTATGAAAACGCCACTCGCATTGCCCGCGTCGCCCTCGAAAGCGGCCGCGGCGTGCTGGAACTGGTGCGCGAAGAAGGTTTGCTCGACGACGCCATGCTCGCCGACATCCTGCGCCCGGAAAACATGATTGCTCCGCGTCTGGTGCCCCTGAAGGCTTGACCGAACGCCAGTAGTACCGCTCACCAGGTCGAGGGACTAGACACCTCTCACCTTTTGAGGGCCTGGAGATCATTCTCCAGGCCCTTTTTTTTAACTCTTAGGCAGGAAAAAGACTTCTGTGGGAGCGAGCCTGCTCGCGATGAACGATAATACGGTGCCTTTGATGAACCGCAGTGTCTGCATCGCGAGCAGGCTCGATCCCACATGAGCCTGACTCGAAAAAGTCAGGTGTTTCAAGGCTTCGTTTCACCGTTCGCACCACAACTGTGCAGACGGGCGCCGCACTGATAGGTATAGTGCCGCCCCTCTTCGCGTGAGCGGTCGTCGGTAACGAGGCCCAAAACCATGCGAAACCCGAACTAATAACAAACCCGCGATATGGATCCGGGACGAACGTCGCCCCACCCGTTGTGCCGTGTGCACACCGGTGTAACTCGATGTGTCGGACCGACCAATATTTGCCTACACAAAAAACAGCGAGGAATACTCCATGCTCGAAGTCATCAACGACTTCCTCTCAGGGAAAGTACTGATCGTGCTCATTGTCGGGCTCGGTAGCTACTTCACGATCCGCTCGCGTTTCGTCCAATTGCGTCACTTCCTACACATGTTCTCGGTCTTCAAAGAGAGCCTGCGTAGCAGCAGCGAGCAACTCAGCTCGTTCCAGGCCCTGATGCTCAGCCTCGCCGGCCGCGTCGGCGCAGGCAATATCGCGGGTGTCGGCATCGCCGTGACCCTCGGTGGCCCAGGCGCAGTGTTCTGGATGTGGGTGACCGCACTGGTCGGCATGTCCAGCAGCTTCTTCGAATGCTCCCTCGGCCAGCTCTATAAGCGCTGCGACTCCGAAGGTCAGTACCGCGGCGGCCCGTCCTACTACATCCAGCACGGCCTGCAGAAGCGCTGGTTGGGCATGATCATGGCATTCCTGTTGCTGGTGACCTTCGGGTTCGCCTTCAACGGCCTGCAATCCCATGCCGTGACCCACTCGCTCAATAACGCCTTCGGCCTGAACACCACCTACACCGGCCTGGGCCTGGCGGTGCTGTTGGGCCTGGTGTTTATCGGCGGGATCAAGCGGATCGCCAAAGTGGCCGACCTGCTGGTACCGGTGAAGACCCTGGTCTACATCGGCGTGACCATCTATGTGATCGTGCTGCAATTCGACCATGTGCCGGGCATGCTGATGACCATCGTCAAGAGCGCATTCGGTCTGGACCAGGCCTTCGGCGGTCTGATCGGCAGCGCCATCGTCATGGGCGTGAAGCGCGGCGTGTTCGCCAACGAAGCCGGCCTGGGCAGTGCGCCTAACGTCGCAGCCGTGGCTTCGGTCGAGCACCCGGTCGCACAAGGCGTGGTTCAGGCGTTCAGCGTGTTCCTCGACACCTTCGTGATCTGCACCTGCACCGCGTTGCTGATTCTGCTGTCGGGCTTCTACACCCCGGGCTTCGAAGGCGACGGCATTGCCCTGACCCAGAACTCCCTGGCAGCGGTAGTGGGCGATTGGGGCCGGATGTTCATCAGCGTCGCGCTGGCGTTGTTCGTGTTCACCTCGATCCTCTACAACTACTACCTGGGCGAGAGCAACCTGCGCTTCCTGGTCGGTGAAAACCGCAAGATGCTGATCGGCTACCGCGCATTGGTACTGGCGTTGATCTTCTGGGGTGCGATCGAAAACCTGAGCACCGTGTTCGCCTTCGCCGACATCACCATGACAATGCTCGCGTTCGTGAACCTGATCGCCTTGTTCCTGCTGTTCAACGTTGGCATGCGCATCCTGAATGACTACGACGCTCAACGCCGCGCCGGGATCAAGACGCCAGTGTTCGACTCCAGCAAATTCCCGGACCTGGACCTGGACCTCAAAGCCTGGCCAGCCAACCCGCCAGCCGCCGCTCCGAAAGCCGAAGCCGAGCCGCAAGGCGTGACCGCAGCGCAACGCTGATCGGTTAAACCCGGGCGCATCCCCTGCGCCCGACGTGACACAGCGTGCGACCGGCGTCATGCTCGGTCGTATGCTGTCATCGTTCAGGAGACCCCACATGATTCCCGCAACTTATCCCGCTGCGCAGCACGTCATGGTGCTCTACACCGGTGGCACCATTGGCATGCAAGCCAGCGCCAATGGCCTGGCCCCGGCGTCCGGTTTCGAAGCCCGGATGCGCGACTACCTGCACAGCCAGCCCGAGCTGGTAGTGCCGAACTGGCGCTTTCGCGAAATGTCCCCGCTGATCGATAGCGCCAACATGACCCCGGCCTACTGGCAGCGCCTGCGTGAAGCGGTCACTGAGGCCGTCGACGTCGACGGCTGCGACAGCGTGCTGATCCTGCACGGCACCGACACCCTGGCCTACAGCGCCGCCGCCATGAGCTTTCAATTGCTTGGCCTGTACGCACGGGTGCTGTTTACCGGTTCCATGCTGCCGGCCGGCGTGCCTGACAGCGATGCCTGGGAAAACCTCGGCGGCGCACTGGTCGCCCTCGGCCAAGGCCTGGCACCGGGTGTGCAGTTGTACTTCCACGGTGAACTGCTGGACCCGACCCGTTGCGCGAAGATTCGCAGCTTCGGTCGACACCCGTTTTCCCGCCTGCAACGCCAGGGCGGCGGCATCAAGGTGCCTGCGCTACCGGCTGCGCTTGAGTACCGTCAGAGCAAGCAACTGGCCAAGGTCGGCGTTCTGCCGCTGTTCCCCGGCATCGGCGCGGAACAACTCGACGCCATGCTGAACAGCGGCATCCAGGGGCTGGTACTTGAATGCTTCGGCAGCGGCACCGGACCCAGCGATAACCCTGAGTTTCTCGCCAGCCTTGCGCGGGCACGGGATAAAGGTGTTGTGGTGGTCGCGATCACTCAGTGCCATGAAGGTGGCGTCGCGCTGGACGTCTACGAGGCAGGCAGCCGCTTGCGTGGCGTGGGCGTGTTGTCCGGCGGCGGCATGACCCGTGAAGCGGCGCTTGGCAAATTGCATGCGCTGCTGGGTGCAGATCTGGATACGGCTGAAGTCCGGCGGCTGGTAGAACTCGACCTTTGCGGCGAACTGATCTGACACAACACAAACCCTGTGTGCGGGCTTGCTCGCGAAAGCGGAGTGTCAGTCACATCAATGTTGGATGTGCCACCGTATTCGCGAGCAAGCCCGCTCCCGCGTCGCTGGGTACACAACTTGCTCGCTTCCAGCCACCCAAAGGCCGGAATCGCCCCATGCTCCACTCCCACCTCACGACCCTCAACGCCGTTTCCCTGGTGCTCGACGCCTTCAAGGCCGAAGGCCTGTCCAGCGAAGCACTGCTGGCCGGCAGTGGCATCAGCGCGGTGGATCTGGGGCGCGCCGACACCCGAATCACCACCGATCAGGAAATGCTGGTTTGCGCCAACGCCGTGGCCTTGCGGCACGATATCGGCCTGGAGCTGGGTCGACGCATGCATGTTTCGTCCTACGGCATGCTCGGGTACGCCTTACTCACCAGTGCAACCTTAGGTGACGCATTGCGTCTGGCGCTGCACTATCCGGCACTGCTGGGAACACTGTTTGAGTTGAGCCTGGAAGAGGATGGCGAACGCATTTGGGTGACCGCCGCGGGCTATCGGGAAAATCCCGCACTGGCGCCGTTCAATGTCGAGTTCTGCCTGGTCTCGATGAAAGTCACCTGCGAAGACCTGCTCGGTCATCCCTTGCCACTGCTCGGCGCCCGTTTCGAACATGCCGCGCCGGACTATCAGGCGCGTTACACCGAACGTTTCGACTGCCCTTTGCAATTCAACGCCACGGCCAATGCCTTCGCTTTCGACAAGCGCTGGCTGGACCAACCCTTGCCGTTGGCCGACGTCATCACCCATCAAGCCATGGCTGAACGCTGCCGCAAGCAGAACACCGAGTTCACCGGGCGCCAGGCCTGGCTCGGGCGGATTCGCCAGCTGCTCAGCGCACAGCTGAACGCAGCGCCGGGACTCGAAGGATTGGCCGAGCAGATGAATTGTTCAGCTCGGACCTTGCGCCGGCACCTCAAGGATCTTGGCTGCAGCTATCAGGAGTTGCTCGACGAACTACGATTCGAACAGGCCAAGCAAATGCTCTGCGAGGATCAACTGCCGATTTACCAAATCGCCGAGGTGTTAGGTTTCAGCGAAACGGCGAGTTTTCGCCATGCCTTCGTACGCTGGAGCGGCGTGGCGCCCAGCCAGTTCAGACCTTGAAGATCAAAAGATCGCGCCAATAAGGGGCGAATTTCGGTCATAGGTTTTGGCCATATCGATCCCCTTTTGGCCTCTCCTGCCGTTCTCCGAATCGCCATCCGCCGCAAGACTGTGTTCAGCCGAATCAGCCTGCGGAGAACAAGAAAATGCTGACGATCTACTCGGACGATCACCACCTGCACCACGGACGCTGCGAATTGATGGACGGGCAATTGATGCCCTGCTTCGAAATGCCCTCGCGGGCCGACCATGTTCTGGCACGCGTTCAATATCGCAATCTGGGGCCGGTGCAAGCACCGCAAGATTTCGGCCTGGGGCCAATCCAGCGCATTCACAGCGACGATTACCTGACCTTCTTCAAAGGCGCCTGGCAGCGCTGGACCGAGTTCGAACGCGACGGCGATTTGCTGCCGTACACCTGGCCGGCGCGCACCCTGCGCACGGTCATCCCGAAAAGTCTGCATGGCCAACTCGGTTATTACAGCTTCGACGGTGGCGCACCGATCACCGCCGGCACCTGGCAAGCGGCGTATAGCGCGGCGCAAGTCGCACTGACCGCCCAGGCCTCGATCCAGCGCGGCGCACGCAGTGCATTTGCCCTGTGCCGGCCACCGGGACATCACGCTGCCAGCGACTTGATGGGCGGTTATTGCTACCTCAACAACGCCGCCATCGCCGCTCAGGCCTTTCTCGATCAAGGCCACAAGAAAGTCGCGATCCTCGACGTCGACTACCACCACGGCAACGGCACCCAATCGATTTTCTATCAGCGCAGCGATGTGCTGTTCACCTCGATTCACGGTCACCCCGAAGCTGAATTTCCATTCTTCCTCGGTTACGAAGACGAGCGCGGCGAAGGCGCGGGTGAAGGGTTCAACTTCAACTACCCGCTGCCCACCGGTTCCGGCTGGGACACCTGGAGCGCAGCGCTGGAGCAGGCCTGCAAAGAGATCGAACGCTACGGCGCCGACATCGTGGTCGTGTCCCTGGGCGTCGACACCTTCAAGGACGACCCGATTTCCCAGTTCAAGCTCGACAGCCCGGATTACCTGGCGATGGGCGAACGCATCGGCGCCCTCGGCAAGCCAACCCTGTTCGTGATGGAAGGCGGCTATGCGGTAGAAGAAATCGGCATCAATGCCGTGAACGTTCTCGAAGGTTTTGAAAGCGCCCAATGAGGAATCAGAACAATGAATCAACTCAAGCGTTTTATCGTCCCGGCTCTGTGCACAGCAGTTCTCAGCACTGCTGTGCATGCTGAAGAACGCACCTTGCGGGTCTACAACTGGTTCGACTACATCACTCCCAAGGCTCTTGAAGATTTCAAAGCCCAGAACACCCAGACCAAACTGGTCTACGACATCTTCGACACCAACGAGGCGCTTGAGGCCAAGCTGCTCACTGGCAACTCCGGTTACGACGTGGTGGTGCCGTCCAACGTGTTCCTCGCCAAGCAGATCGAAGCCGGGGTGTTCCAGCCGCTGGACCGCAGCAAATTGCCGAACTGGAACCACCTCGATCCCAAGCTGATGAAGCTGATCGAAGCCAACGACCCGGGCAACAAATTCGCCGTGCCGTACATGTACGGCACCATCCTGATCGGCTTCAACCCGGACAAGGTCAAGGCCGCGCTGGGTACCAATGCACCGGTGGACAGCTGGGACCTGATCTTCAAGGAAGAGAACATCAGCAAACTCAAGCAGTGCGGCGTGGCGCTGCTCGACTCGCCATCGGAGATCCTGCCGCTGGCCCTGCAGCACCTCGGCCTGGACCCGAACAGCAAAAAGCCTGCGGACTACGACAAGGCTGAAGCGTTGCTGATGAAGATTCGTCCGTACATCACCTACTTCCACTCGTCCAAGTACATGGCCGACATCGCCAACGGTGATATCTGCGTCGCCGTCGGTTACTCCGGCAGCTTCTCCCAGCCCGCCAACCGCGCCAAGGAAGCCAGGAACGGAGTGATCGTCGACATGCGTCTGCCGAAGGAAGGCGCGCCGATCTGGTTCGACATGCTGTCGATCCCCAAAGGAGCGAAGGATCCGGAAGACGCCTACACCTTCATCAACTACCTGCTGCAACCCAAAATCATCGCGCCGGTCAGCGATTTTGTCGGGTATCCCAACCCGAACAAGGACGCCACCGAAATGGTCGACCCGGCGATCCGCAGCAATCCGAACCTATACCCGACCGAAGCAGCCATGAGCACACTCTACACCCTGCAACCGCTGCCGCGCGATGCAGAACGAGCGCGGACCCGGGCCTGGACCAAGATCAAGTCCGGTACCTGAAACGCTCACTCGGCTGAAACCGAAGACCTGCACGCGTGCGGGTCTTTTTTTGCCTGTGGGTGTTTATTGACCGTCAAGGTGATGGCGACTCGATCCTCCAGACCTCCATCAGCGTCACCAGACCTTGCGCAACCGCCCGAGCGCTGCGCGGATCGTCTCCTCGGGCACCGCCGCAAAACCCAGTACCAGCCCGGCGCGTTGATCCAGTGGAGTGCTCGAATCCGGCAGCCAATAGCTGCTCAGGCCGTTGATCTCGACATCGACTGTCGCGGCCTTTTCGATCAATTCACGTTCGCGGGCCAGACTCTCGACCGCCACCGTCAAGTGCAGCCCTGCCGCGACACTCGGCAGGCTGCCAACCCCGGGGATATCCACAGGCCAACCGGCCAACAACGTGTTGCGACGACTCAAGGCCGCGCGCCGCATGCGGCGGATATGCCGCTGAAAGTGCCCGGCGGCCATGAACTCGGCCATCACCGCCTGAGTGCTCACTTCGGAATGACGGACATCCACCGCACGACGCCGGGCAAACGCCTCCACCAGGCCCATCGGCAACACCAGGTATCCGAGGCGCAACGCCGGAAACGCGACCTTGCCGAACGTGCCGACGTAAAGTACCCGCCCCTGCCGATCCAGGGCCGCCAAAGGCGCCAGCGGTGCGCCGCTGTAGCGGTACTCGCCGTCGTAATCGTCCTCAATGATCCAGCCGTCAGTGCGCTCGGCCCAGGCGAGCAATTCCAGACGCCGGGCCAGGCTCATGATCACTCCGGTCGGATACTGATGAGATGGCGTGACGTAAGCCAATCGGCAGTCGCTCAAACCGGCCAGTTCGGCGCAGTTGATGCCGTCGCTGTCCACCGAGACCCCATGCAAACGCGCCCCGGCCACGGCAAAGGCGTGCCCGGCCGCGCGATAGCCTGGGTTTTCCACAGCCACCCCATCGCCGGGCTCCACCAGCAGCTGTGCACAAAGGCTAATCCCCTGCTGTGCGCCACTGGTGATCACAATTTGCTCAGCACTGCACTGCATGCCTCGCGAGCTGCGCAAATAGGCCGCGATCAATCCGCGCAAACGCTCGTCACCTTCCGGGGCGCCGTAACACAGTTGCTGTAAATCCGGTTTGCGCCAGAAAGCCGCACTCAGCTTGGCCCAGACCTCGAACGGGAACAGGTCAAAGGCCGGCACACCGACCCGAAAGGCCCTCGGCGGACCACTTGGCGGCCTGGACAAATGGTGCTTCTCGACTCGCTCCAGAGCACCGCTGTGGATAACTTTACTGGATGTAACCACAGGTAAATCCAGCCAATTTGTGGATAACCCTGTGGGCAAGCCTGTTGGTAACCCTGTGGATACTTTTGTGGATAGTTTTTTCGTGGGCAGCGCAGTGTTCGGCAATTGCGCCACGTACGTGCCGTCCCCCACCCGCCCCTCAATGAAACCTTCGGCGTAGAGTTGGTCGTAGGCACGGACCACGCTATTGCGCGAAATCGACAACGCCGCCGCCAGGTCGCGGCTGGCTGGCAAGCGCGTGCCACTCGCCAGCCGACCGTCGAGCACGCGCAGACGCAACGCCTGGTAGAGCTGACGACTCAAGCCCTGGCGGCGATCAAGTTCGATACCGGCCGGGTTGAACGGCAGGGACAGTGCCGGGTTGTTCATGCCCATGGAACCCCGTTAATGGATCTACGAAATTGGCTATTAATGGCTCTTACAACAGACCAATAGCCTGCCTAGGATACAGGCATTCGCCAAGGAAAATGTCCATGTATACCCCCAGCGCATTTGCCATAGAAGACCTTCCCGCCCTGCATCAGCAGATCCTCGACACCCGCCTGGCCGTATTGGTCACCCACGGCGAACAAGGCGTGCAGGCCAGCCATTTGCCGCTGCTTTTGAGCCCCGAACAAGGGCCCAACGGCACGCTCTACGGTCACCTCGCCCGCGCCAACCCGCAATGGCAGGAGCTGGAAGCCGGGGCCGAGGCACTGGTGATCTTCGCCGGGGACGACGCTTACGTCAGCCCGTCGTTCTACCCCAGCAAAGCCGATCACGGCAAAGTCGTGCCGACCTGGAACTACGTGGCGGTGCACGCCTATGGCAGCGCCGAAGTATTCAGCGACACCCATCGTTTGCGCAATCTGGTCAGCGCCCTGACCGATCGCCATGAAACCGGCCGCGCCAAACCGTGGAAAGTCGACGATGCACCGCCCCATTACATCGATGGCATGCTCAAGGCCATCGTCGGCTTCGCCCTGCCGATCCAGCGCCTGGAAGGCAAGCGCAAGCTCAGCCAGAACCGCAGTACCGCAGACATCGCCGGCGTGCGTGAAGGGCTGATCGCCAGCCCCGACCTGCGCGACCAGACCCTCGCCCACTTGATGCCCAAGGAATGATCATGAGTCAGATCGAGATTCGCCGCGTCACCGCCAACGACCACGCCGCCTGGCAACCGCTGTGGAAAGCCTACCTGCGCTTCTACGACACCGAGTTGCCGGACACTGTTTACCAGAGCACTTGGCAGCGTTTGCTCGATCCGGGAGAACCGACCCACGCGGCCCTTGCCTGGCTCGATGGCAAGGCAGTGGGCCTGGTGCACTTCATCTACCACCGCTCCAACTGGAGCATCGAAAACGCCTGCTACCTGCAAGACCTGCTGGTGGCACCCGAGCAGCGCGGCACCGGCATCGGTCGATTGCTGATCGAGTTCGTCTACACCACCGCCAAGGCTGACGGTTGCTGCAAGGTTCATTGGCTGACCCACGAAACCAACGCCACCGCGATCCGGCTCTACGAGCGCATTGCCGAGCGTCCGGGTTTCATCCAGTTCCGCAAAGCCCTTTAAGGTTCAAGGAGAGCACCATGCCAACTTCACTCGCGAACTGGAAAGGCGTTCCGGCGCCCTCGGTTCAACTGATCGAAGGGCGCTTCATTCGCCTGGAAAAACTCGACCCTGCGCGCCACGCCGATGGCTTGTTCAAAGCCCTGCAAGGCCCGGGCGCCGACCCGAAGCTGTGGGACTACTTGCCTTACGGTCCGTTCCCGGAGCGCAGCGCGTTCAATGACTGGTTGAACAACCATGCCGCCAACAGCGACCCGTATTTCTTCAGCGTGATCGACCGCGCCACCGGTGAAGTACAAGGCATCCTCAGCCTGATGTCGATCGTCCCGACCCAGGGCCGCATCGAAATCGGCCACGTCACCTTCGGCGCACCGATGCAGCGCTCACCGAAAAGCACTGAAGCGGTGTATCTGCTGGCCAAAGAGTCGTTCGCCCTGGGCTACCGGCGCCTGGAATGGAAGTGCAACAACGGCAACGCCCGCTCCAAATACGCCGCCGAACGTCTGGGCTTCAGCTTCGAAGGCGTGTTCCGCCAGCACATGGTGGTCAAGGGCCAGAACCGCGACACCGCGTGGTATTCAATCCTCGATTCGGAATGGCCGGCGATTGGGGCGGGGTTTGAGAAGTGGTTGAGCGAGGAAAACCAGACGGATTCGGGTCAGTTGAAAACACTGGCTGAGTGCCGGGGGTAACGACGCCTGATGATCGTTCCTACGGTGGAGTGGGAACGATCTTTATCTTTTGGCTTTACGCCAACTTCTGCGCCAACACCGCTATATGCTCCGGGCCAATCCCGCAGCAACCACCGAGATGGCTGGCACCGCGCTTCTGCCAGTCAGCCGCCCAATGCAGGTAACCCGGTGGATCGAGGTCCTCGCGCAACGGGTCCAGACCATCATTGGCCGTGGCCTCTTTAGGTTGCGGCGGAAAAGCGTTGGCATAAGCGCCGATGTGAATCTTCACGCCCAAATGCTCGAAGGTTTCCCGCGCTGCATCAATCGCAGCACCGATCACTTCCGGTTGGCTGCAGTTGAACAGCAACGTCTCGACGCCCAGCTCTGCGGCCGCCGCAGCGGCCTCAGTCACGGGTTCCCCCGAACGCAAACGCGGCACTTCATCGGTGTCTTCATCCTTCAAGGTAAACGACAGCCAGAACGGCTTACCGTCCTTTGGCAAACCGGCATGAATAGCCCGCGCTTCGACAATCGAACTCTGGGTTTCGGCCAGCCACAGATCGACATGAGGTGCCAGCCCCGTGACCAATGGCGTCAGCAATTCAGTCACCCGAGCTGCATCAAAAAGGTCCGGACGATAGGAACCGAACAGCGGCGGCAATGAACCCGCCACACGCACGGGCTGTTTGGCTGCGTCGGCTGCACGCCGTGCCAGCTCTCCCGCCAACGCGGCGAGCGCCTGACCTTCAGCCGCAAAACGCTCTTCACCGATATGAAACGGCACCACCGCGTAGCTGTTGCTGGTGATCACGTTTGCACCGCTTTCGATATAAGCCGTATGGACGGCCTCAATCGCTTGCGGTGCTTCGCTCAACGCCAGCGCGGACCACTCAGGCTGCCTGAACGGCGCGCCTCGGCGTTGCAGTTCGCGGCCCATACCACCATCCAGAATTACCGTGCTGCCTGCGTCCATATGTTTTTTTCTCATATGCTTATGAAAATAACTCACTACCAGAGTCGTCCTTATAACTATTAAATACGCACCATTCAGTTAATAACAACTTCTTTTTTAGTCAGGAACTGCCCGTGAAACTTCAACCGCTACTGGCCCTGGGCCTGACGATTCTCGCTGCCTCTTCCCAAGCCTTTGCCGGCGCCACGCTGGATCGTATCGAGCAAAAGAAAGAGTTGGTGGGCGTGCTGATGGAAAGCTATCCGCCGTTCTCGTTCCTCAACGATCAGAACCAGCTCGACGGTTTCGACGTCGACGTGGCCAAGGCCGTGGCGGACAAACTTGGCGTCAAACTGCGTCTCGAAACACCGTCCTGGGACGTGATCGCTGCCGGTCGCTGGAGCGGTCGTTATGACATCTGCATCTGCTCCATGACCCCGAGCAAGGCCCGCGCCGAAGTCTTCGATTTCCCGGTGGAGTACTACGCTTCGCCAGCCGTGATCGTGGTCAATGCCAAAGACGATCGCATCCATGGCGCCAAAGACCTGAGCGGCAAAAAAATCGGCCTCACCAGCGCGTCCAGCTACGAAAGCTACCTGAACAAGAACCTGGTGATCGAAGGCGCCGAAGACACCCAATTGCAGTATCCGTTCGAGAGTGTGCAGATCGCCCCGTCTGAAACCGACAACGTCGCCTTCCAGGATCTGAGCCTGGGCGCCGGCGTACGACTGGACGCGGTCCTCACGAACCTTGTGACCGCACAACCGCGCCTGACCGAAGACAAACGCTTCAAGCTGGCCGGTGAGCCGCTGTACTCGGAACCTAACTCCGTGGCCATCGAAAAGGGTGATGCCCAGTGGGATGGCAAAGTGCGCGAAGTCTTTGCCCAACTGAAACAGGACGGCACCTTGAGCAAGCTCTCGCAAAAATGGATCGGCGCCGATATCAGCAAATGACTTCTTTCCCCTACCCGCCTCAGCCGCCGCAACCGGTGGCTGAGTCATTGCTCAAACGTGTCTTTGGTTTTCGTACCCGCCTGTACCTGACCTGGGCAACGATGCTGGGCTTGTTCGCGAATTTTTTCCTGAGCTTCGACCTGAAGTTTTCGATCATGCTCGACAAGCTGCCGAACCTGATCGGTCTGCATCTGGCGCCCAACGGCTTCTTGCAGGGCGCAGCTCTGACACTGTTTTTGTGCCTGTGCTCGATTGTCGCCTCGTCGCTGCTGGGCTTCATCACTGCCCTGGCGCGGTTGTCGAAGAGCGCCGTGGCGTTCGGCATCGCAAGTTTCTACGCGTCGTTCTTTCGTGGCACACCGCTGCTGATTCAGATCCTGCTGATCTACCTCGGCCTGCCACAGCTGGGCATTGTCCCCGGCGCCATTGCCGCCGGGATCATTGCGTTATCGCTGAATTACGGTGCGTACCTGAGCGAAATATTCCGTGCCGGCATCGTCGGTGTACCTCATGGCCAGCGCGAAGCTTCCCTCGCGCTGGGGATGCGCGAGTCGGTGATCTTCTGGCGAGTCACCCTGCCACAGGCCATGCGCACCATCATCCCGCCCACCACCAACCAATTCATTTCGATGCTCAAAGACTCGTCACTGATCTCGGTGATGGGCGTCTGGGAAGTGATGTTCCTGGCGCAGTCGTATGGCCGCTCCAGCTACCGCTACATCGAAATGCTGAGCACGGCGGCGATCATTTACTGGCTGTTGTCGATTGGTCTGGAGTTGATTCAGGCGCGGATGGAGCGGCATTACGGGAAGGCGTATCAACAGCGGAGCTAAGAAGTCAGCTGATTGTGCGCCGAATCTTCACTACGCCAACAATTGGCAATTGATCGAACCGGAGATAGCGATTTGCAATCGACAGCAAATAAAGCTGCGTGGATAAACAGCTTTATTTGAATAGAACTACCTCTTCTGCTGAGTGGTTATCCCTTCGCGGACTCGTCTGGAGCTGGCTCCGTCGGCCCACCGTTACGACTTAGCTTCCACCCCAACGCATCCAGTGCGTCACAACCGTCTTGAATCAACAAATGCGCGGCATTGGCGAAATGCTCCAGGTCGTAGCCTTCGGCATCCTTCACACTCAGACAACTCACGCTGTTAAGCAGATTTCGACCGATCTTGATGCGGTGAATAGCGGTCTCGAAAAGGTCACAGGCATCGGCGTCGAGGTTGATGAACAGCGTAGGGTCGAGACTGAGGTTGCTTTGGAGGGGGGAAAAGTTGGGCATTGATCTAACTCCTGGTTAGTTAGAAGCCACCCCATCTGCGGCTAAGCAAAATCATGGGTGGCAGCTGTACGCGGGTTAGCCGACCAGGACCAAGAAGCCCGGCACACCCGAAGGTGTCCCGCGCACAGCCGCCATAGTCACAGGAGTGCTGTGCAGCACAAAGCGCCGCATTGTAATGGCCACTTGTGCGTCTCTGGTAGTCCGACCGGCTAAAGTCGATCACCGACTCGTCGGTGACGAGAAGACTATAGGCGAGCCGAACACGATGAAAAACCCAGTTTCCGCGACTCGGAGCCGTCCTACGACAAAGAGAGAAAACAACGTTATAGGACTGGTTAGCTGTAAGTACGTCATCAAGGGCTGACAACAATTAGCTAATCGAACGCCGAACCCTCACCACCCCCATTCTCAACCCGAACGGTCGAAACACCGCATTAAGTGACTTAAGCGTCTGGTTCCCTTCCCCGTGTTCGATGTGTACCAGCGTTCGTACCGATATTTTGCACATTTTTGCGAACTGACTTTGGTGCAGGCCGGTGACTTCGACTCGCAAGCGTCGAACTGCCTCACCAATTTCCAGAGTGCCTTCGGCCAGTCCTTGCTCAATGCTCTCGATCAGCAGGGCCCGGGCGTCAATGGAAAGCGTCATTTCAGCCCCCAGTTTTGCAAGCGCTGCTCAAGGTTTTTCAAGGCGATACTCGGGTGGTTCATGGTGACGTCGGGCAAGCCGTTGGCCGCCAGAATGTCCGGCAGCGCCAGCAAGCGGTCGGCATCTTGTCGAAGACGTTCGAACGTGTCCTGTGGATCGGCGATACCCGCTAACGCATGGCACACACCACGCCAATCAACCTCCCCTGCCACCTCCAGCTCTTTTGGCCATTTGGTGGTACGCGTCACGTCCTCCTCGTCCATCACCATCGGCGCCAGATCGTAGATGGGCGCGAGGCGAAAAGAGTCCACATCGCGGATGATCGCGGTGTTACGTCCATGGTTATCCGAGTTGCCGAGAATCTTGTTGAGCAAATCACGACGCAGGTAATCCGTCACCAAGTCAGGCACTTGATCCGCCTGGCCGGCCTGTTTCCATAGCGTTGCGAGGAGCTGAATCACTTCCAGATGCTTCATGTAACTACCGGGCGTGGTCACCCCGGCCAGCGAATAGATCGATTCGATCGCCAGCCGCTCGACGCCCATTTCAGTCACCTTGCGGTCAAAGCGCTGCATCCACAGGCTGGGCTTGTTCGCCTCCTCCAGCGCCAGACCGTCTACCGCGATGGTCTCGATTCCAAGGGTCTGCAGCGCCTTGTAGTAATGGTATTCGCTTCTGAGGATGTCTTGATCCCTCTGACCTGCCTTGTTGCGGGCGAACTTCACGAACCAGTGACGCACTGCTTCGGCGTCGTCCTGCACAGCGTCCGGGTACAACAAGCCTTCGCGGTTTTCGGTCATCAACAGTTTGGGTGCTTCACCACCCGCCCCAGTCGCCCCACCAATGGCCGCGCCTTGCTCGTACGCGTATTCCAGAAACGTGTTATCGCGGGCAATCACTTCTTCCCGACGAAACCCCATCGGCGGCCGGTTATCCAACACCTCAACCGACTCCTTGATGCGCATATTGCCGATAGGTGCCGGAGTGCTTCGGCCCAGCAAAAATAGGTCGGCACTCACCTCTTCAGGCTTTTCCTGACCCATACGCGCCATCAGGAAACGCTTGGCAGCCCCAGCCGGCGCGATGTCGTGCAGAAAGGCGGGCGCTTTTTTTAGCGACACATTGTCCCAATCCAGGGGCAATCTGGCGCTGACCGCTCGGGAGAAGGGGGATTGGATAAAGTCATAATTACCGGTGATGTAATCCTGCTTATAAGCGAATCGGCATGCCCCTTCGAAACCCTTTAACGGTTCGGCAAATACCAGGGTCATGGCGTCTAACCAATTTCCGGCGGCGTATAGCTGGAGAGTCAGTGTGTACATGGGCTAAACCTGCAATTTAATGCATTTTCAGGAATGCTAAATACTCCTTCACCTGCAATATAGTGCATGTATCTTCCAACAGCCTCATTGATACACGCAATAAAATGCATTTATTGAGAAAGCATCGATAGAAAAGCGCATTAAAATGCATACTGGAACCTCCATTCCTCATACATCGGTCCGTAAAACCCAACTGCATAGATAGAAGGCAGCCTAATCGGACAGTGCCAGACGAGTTTCCAAGTCTTCGCCAATCGACACATCCGAGAACGGCGTAAGGAAAAACGTCAGTGCAAGGAAGCCAATAATCATGTGGCCTCGTGGACAGGGCCTTTGCTACAAGCGAAGCTCCAGAGCCTTGCACAAGCGCCGGAAATACCCGGCATCGGGGCATACGCCCGCCCTTTTAAAGTTTGACCTCCCCAAGGAAGAGGTCGTACTCAATGCCCGTTCTGCACATCCACCGCCCACATCATCTCGCCCTGGCAATCACCCTCGTCTTCGGCGGCATCGACATGTCCCATGCCCAGCAAACAGAGCCCGAAGTGACCGAAGCCAAGCCCCGTCCCGTAAAACCCCGAAAACCTGCAAAACCCAAACCCGACGCCCAGGACTCCGTCGGACAACACCTGCCCGACGCCCCCGTCACCATAGCCGTGGAATCGATCACCGCCGATGACAAACAAGCGGTTCCTGTTCCTGATTCGCTGCTCGTCGACAACATGTTTGACACGAAAGAGCCCACGGCGGCGAGTGAGGGGTTGAACGCTACACCTCCACCTGAACGCCCGGAGGAAACGACGACCAACGCCCGCCAGGTCACCAACAATCTCGACTCCGATAAACCCGACACAACACAAATACCGAAGACTGTTGAGAACAATGCCCTGCTCACCACCAACACCGAGACGGTCGCCATAGCGCTGGAACAACTGGCCGGTGGCAGCAATGCCAACCTCGCCAATGCCACGTTGAGCAGCGTCAGACCGGTGAGCGCGAGCATGCTTTCAACCATGCGCGAACTGAGCAACGATGCAAGCCAACAAGATCGCTCGGCAACCGGTCACGACACCAACGGCAGAGTCTGGGTCCAGGCACTGGGCAACACCGCAACGATCGATGGTCACCAGCACAGCAGCGCGCTGAAGCAACAAACCCACGGCCTGGTAGTGGGCGCAGATTGGTCACTCGACAGCGAATGGCGTATCGGTGTGCTGGGAGGCAAATCGCAGACCCGTCTCGACGGAACACAGCTCGATGGCGAACTCGACAGCTGGCACCTCGGCGCCTATGCGCTGCGTCAAAGCGGCCCGTTGGCATTACGGCTGGGGGCGACCTACAGCAGTCATGACGGAACCACCACACGCGACATTGCCTTCAGTCGTTACAGCGACAGACTTAAAGGCAGCTACAATGCCAGCAGCCAGCAGGTTTTCGCCGAAGTCGGTTACAACCTGAGCAGTGGCGCCCTGCAGGTTGAACCTTTCGCAAGCCTCGGTCATGAGCGTTATCAGCGCGACAGCTACCGGGAAAAAGGTGGAGATGCCGCGTTGAAAGTCGACAAACAAACCCAGCAAAACATGAACAGCACCTTCGGATTGCGCCTGTCGCACCACAGCCAGCTTGATAGCCGCATGCACCTGACGCCATACACAAGCGCTGGCTGGAAACACACCTACGGCGACCTCACGGGTCAGGTACGCCAGACCTTTGTGGTGGGTGGTGAGACATTCGACATTGAAGGTATTCCACTGGATCGCAATAGCCTGACACTGGAGGCCGGTGTTGACCTGGCCATCTCTAAACAGCACTCCCTGAGTGTTGCGTACAACGGTGAGATGGCCCGCAATACGCGCGACAACGGTCTGATGACACAGTGGCGGATGAGTTTCTGATCCAACCGACAATCTGAAAAAAAAGGGGAGCACATGCCCCCCCGAGGTTAAAGCGTTGCAGTCGAAGGCTGTTGAATCAGCCTTCGATCTCGATCAGGATTTCGCCCGGGTTGACCCGGTCGCCCTTGGCTACGTGAATGGCGGTGACAAAGCCTGCGATGGCCGCTTGCACTTCGGTTTCCATCTTCATCGCTTCAGTGATCAGCACCGCCTGGCCGGCTTTCACGGTGTCACCTTCCTTGACCAGCACATCGACGATGTTGCCTGGCATGGTGGTGCTGACGTGGCCCGGTGCGCTGGCTTGCTTGCGCTTGCTGCTGCCGCCGCTGACGAATTCGTTGAGTGGCTCGAACACCACTTCTTCCGGCATGCCGTCGATGGACAGGTAGAAGTGACGCTTGCCTTCGGCTTTGACACCCACGCCGGTGATGTCGACGCGGTAGGTTTCACCGTGAACGTCGATGACAAACTCGGTCGGCACACCTTCGCCGCCCGCCGAGGTCACGCCACCCGCTTCCGGAATCGGCAACAGCACTTCCGGAGTCAGGGTGCCGGCTTCGCGTTCCTCAAGGAACTTGCGCCCGATGTCCGGGAACATCGCATAGGTCAGCACGTCTTCTTCGGACTTGGCCAAGGCACCGATTTCGCCACGCAGCTTGGTCATTTCCGGCTTGATCAAATCCGCCGGACGCACATCAATGACTTCTTCACTGCCGATCGCCTGACGACGCAGCTTCTCGTTCACAACACCCGGCGCTTTGCCGTAGCCGCCTTGCAGGTAGAGCTTCACTTCGTTGGTGATGGTCTTGTAACGCTCACCGGCCAACACGTTGAAGAACGCCTGAGTACCGACGATCTGCGAAGTCGGGGTCACCAGCGGAGGGAAGCCAAGGTCTTCGCGAACCCGCGGGATTTCGGCCAACACTTCGCTCATGCGGTTAAGCGCGCCCTGCTCTTTCAACTGGTTGGCAAGGTTGGAAATCATCCCGCCCGGCACCTGGTTGACTTGAACCCGGGTGTCGACAGCAGTGAATTCGCTTTCGAACTGGTGGTACTTCTTGCGCACGGCGTAGAAGTACAAACCGATTTCCTGCAGCAGTTCCAGGCTCAGGCCGGTGTCGAACTCGCTGCCTTTAAGGGCGGCGACCATCGACTCGGTGCCCGGGTGGCTAGTGCCCCAGGCGAAGCTGGAGATCGCGGTATCGATATGGTCGGCACCATTTTCGATAGCCTTGAGTTGGCACATCGCGGCCAGGCCAGCGGTATCGTGAGAGTGGACGAAAACCGGCAGTGATTGCTCGGCTTTGAGAGCCTTGACCAACTCGCCGGTGGCGTACGGGGTCAACAGGCCGGCCATGTCCTTGATCGCCACGGAGTCGCAACCCATGGCTTCCATTTGCTTGGCTTGCGCCACGAACGCCTCGATGGTGTGCACCGGGCTGGTGGTGTAGGCGATAGTGCCCTGAGCGTGTTTGCCGGCAGCTTTCACCGCTTCGATGGCCACCCGCAGGTTACGCACGTCGTTCATCGCGTCGAAGATGCGGAATACATCGATACCATTCACCGCTGCCTTGGCGACGAACGCCTTGACCACGTCGTCGCTGTAGTGGCGATAACCCAACAGGTTCTGGCCGCGCAAGAGCATTTGCAGGCGGGTGTTAGGCAGCGCCGCACGCAATTTGCGCAGACGCTCCCACGGGTCTTCTTTCAGGAAGCGCACACAGGCATCGAAGGTCGCGCCGCCCCAGACTTCCAGTGACCAGTAGCCGACTTTGTCGAGCTTGTCGCAGATCGGCAGCATGTCGTCGGTGCGCATGCGGGTCGCGAGCAGCGATTGGTGGGCGTCGCGCAGGATTGTGTCAGTTACATGTATTTTTTTAGAAGAAGGGGTCTTGGACATTGTTTTATTCCTCACAGGCCTGCGTGGGCGGCGATGGCGGCGGCGATGGCCAGGGCCAGCTCTTCGGGTTTGCGCTTGATCGAGTAGTTGGTCAGCTCAGGGTGGCTTTCAACGAAGCTGGTGTTGAACTGGCCGCTACGGAATTCCGGGTTGCGCAGAATTTCCTGGTAATAGGCGGCAGTGGTCTTGACCCCTTGCAGACGCATGTCGTCGAGGGCGCGCAAGCCACGGTCCATCGCCTCTTCCCAGGTCAACGCCCAGACCACCAGTTTCAGGCACATGGAATCGTAGAACGGTGGAATGGTGTAACCGGTATAGATCGCCGTGTCGGTACGCACGCCGGGACCGCCAGGTGCGTAGTAACGGGTGATCTTGCCGAAGCTCGGCAGGAAGTTGTTTTTCGGGTCTTCGGCGTTGATCCGAAATTGCAGCGCGAAACCGCGGTGCTGGATGTCTTCCTGCTTCACTGAAAGCGGCAGGCCGGAGGCAATGCGGATCTGCTCACGGACGATGTCGATACCGGTGATTTCTTCGGTGATGGTGTGTTCCACCTGCACCCGAGTGTTCATCTCCATGAAGTAGACCTCGCCCTCGGCGAGCAGGAACTCCACAGTGCCAGCGTTCTCGTAACCCACCGCCTTGGCCGCACGCACCGACAGGTCGCCGATGTAGGCGCGTTGCTCCGGCGTCAGTTGCGGACTCGGGGCGATCTCGATCAGCTTCTGGTTACGACGCTGGATCGAGCAATCACGCTCGAACAGGTGCACCACATTGCCGAAGCTGTCGCCGAGAATCTGCGCTTCGATGTGCTTGGGATTGACGATGCATTTTTCCAGGAAGACTTCCGCTGAACCAAAGGCCTTGGTCGCTTCGGAAATCACTCGCGGGAAGGCTTGCTCCAGCTCTTCGCGGCTGTTGCAGCGACGAATGCCGCGACCGCCACCACCGGAAGTGGCCTTGAGCATCACCGGGTAACCGATGCGATCGCCTTCGCTCAGGGCTTCGGTGATGTCGGCGACGTTGCCTTCAGTGCCCGGCGTGACCGGCACACCGGCCTTGATCATGCTGCGGCGGGCTTCAGTCTTGTCGCCCATGCGGCGAATGACGTCCGCCGACGGGCCAATGAATTTGATACCGCGCTCGGCGCAGATATCGGCCAGTTCGGCGTTTTCCGAAAGAAAGCCATAACCTGGGTGCAACGCATCGCAACCGGTTTCCACCGCAAGGTTCACCAGCTTGCGCGGGTTCAGGTAACCGGCCAGTGGCTCGGCACCAATGCTGTGGGCTTCATCGGCACGTTTCACATGCAACGCATGGCGATCGGCGTCGGAATAGATCGCGACCGAACGAATGCCCATCTCGGCGCAGGCACGTACGATTCGTACGGCAATCTCACCACGGTTGGCAATCAGGATCTTTTTTATCACTTGGAGGTTCCCTTGAGCCGGTTGCTACCCACGACCTTGGACTGGGTCGGCGCGTGACTAAATGTTTCAAGCCAGTCGCCCAGTCACACTAGCCCGCTCAAGGGATTAACAAAAATCAATAATTATTGGGTCAGGCATAAACAAAGACTTATAGTTAGCGCATCTGCCTGCGACCAGAGTCTCTAGACAATGCGTAAGTCTTTGATGCGTATGACATTACGCCAGCTTCAGATTTTCAATGAAGTCTGCGATTTGCGTTCCTACAGCCGTGCAGCCGACGAAATGTCGCTCACACAACCGGCCGTCAGCCTACAGATTCGTCAGCTTGAAGAGCTGATTGGTCAGCCTTTGTTCGATTACGTCGGCAAAAAGCTCTACATGACTGAAGCAGCTGAAGCGTTACAGCGCGCCAGCCGGGATATTTTCGGGCGCCTGGAAAACCTCGATATGCAGCTCTCGGACATGCAAGGCTCCCTGCAAGGCCAGCTGAAACTGGCAATAGAATCCAGCGCCAAGTACTTCGTACCGCACCTGTTTGCCGCGTTCAAGCGTCAGCATCCGGAAGTAAACCTGCAACTGACGGTGGTCAACCGCGGACAGGTGATCCGGCGCCTGTCTGATAACCGTGACGACCTGGTGATCATGTCCATGGTGCCGCAGGACATGGGTCTGGAGTTCTTGCCCTTCCTCAACAACCCGATCGTTGCCGTCGCACCACCGGATCATCCGCTATGCCACATGGGACCGCTGCGCTTGCAGGATCTTGAGCCCTACACGCTGCTATTGCGTGAACCGGGCTCCGGGACACGACTGGCGTGCGAAGAGTATTTCAAAGAGAAACGCGTGCATTTCAATCAGACCCAGGAAGTCGCGTCAGCCGAAGCCCAGCGCGAATGCGTGGTGGCGGGTCTGGGCGTGGCGCTGTTGACACGCCACGCCCTGAACCTGGAGTTGGCGACCGGCGGACTCAAAGAGTTGCCGGTCGAAGAGCTGCCGTTGTACCGCAGCTGGTGCCTGGTGCAGGCCAAAGCCAAGCGCCTGTCACCGGTAGCGCATGCATTCCTGGGGTTTATCCGCAGTGAACGGGTGCAGATCAGCGCGCTGGTTGAGCGCTTCGACGCGAAACTGCCGGTGTTGCCTGCCAGTAGTTAAGTTCGGCCATGTCAGGAAATTCGCCGATCTCGGCCAGAAGCTGGCGGCGCTCGAAGCGATCTTCAATTGCGCGGCGGAACGCCATGCGACGCTGGTCTTCTTGCTGACGGCGGGTTTTGACTGCGCTGTTGCGTTCTTCGTAGTGCTGGGCCATTTCGAGTCTCCCAAGGCGAGCACGGGAGTTTCAAGATAGGCGCAGGGGATGACAGTTTGGCGGCGCGGGGATGACAGGGATGTGAAAGTTGTCGTTAAAAAACAAAGATCGCAGCCTGCGGCAGCTCTTATGGAACAAAAAATAACTTATTGATTTATATATTATTTTTAAGGGCTGGCTTGCCAGCCCTGGCCCATGTTCCTTACGCGACAGCGCGGCCTCGAAGAGGGGGCGGCCCCTCCTACAAGGAGAATGCGTACAACCGAAGGCTGCGATCTTTTGCCGTTATCAATCGTCCAGCGCTTTGACCGACTTGGGCGACAGGCGCAGGCTGCGAAGGCTGCGTTTGACGCTCTTGAGGTGATTGACCAGGCTTGGCCCGCGCGCCATGGCCACGCCCATGGCCAGCACGTCGATCACCACCAGGTGCGCGATACGCGAGGTCAGCGGCGTATAAATCTCGGTGTCTTCATGCACATCGATCGCCAGGTTGACGGTCGACAGTTCGGCCAACGGGGTCTGGCTCGGGCACAGGGTAATCAGCGAGGCACCGCTCTCGCGGACCAGGTTGGCGGTGATCAACAGGTCTTTGGAGCGGCCGGACTGGGAAATGCAGATCGCCACGTCCGTGGGCTTGAGCGTGACCGCCGACATCGCCTGCATGTGCGGGTCGGAATAAGCGGCTGCGGTCAGCAGCAAACGGAAGAATTTGTGCTGGGCATCCGCCGCCACGGCGCCGGACGCGCCAAAACCATAGAACTCGACACGCTGAGCCTGCGACATGAGCGTCACAGCCTTCTGCAACTCCACCGGATCGAGTTTTTCGCGAACCTCCATCAGGGTGTGCAAGGTGGTGTCGAAAATTTTCAGACTGTAGTCAGCGACTGAATCGTCTTCGTGAATCGCAAACTGCCCGAAGCTCGCCCCCGCTGCCAGGCTTTGTGCCAGTTTCAGCTTCAAGTCCTGAAATCCCGAACAACCGATGGCACGGCAGAAGCGCACGATGGTCGGCTCGCTGATGCCCACACTGTGGGCAAGATCGGCCATGGAACTGTGCATCACAGCCGCTGGGTCAAGCAGCACATGATCGGCAACCTTGAGCTCCGATTTGCGTAACAGGTGGCGCGACTGGGCGATGTGTTGCAACAGGTTCAAAGGGCAGGACTCATTGTTATGGGCTGACGCCGGGGATGTAGCAATTTTGTAGTTATACTACAAGAATTCGCTTTTTGCCTGTTCAATGCGTAACTCCATGCCCCCGTTTCACGCCACACACGGTCCATGTAGCCCTTGCAACGCGGATAACCGCCTTCGGTAGCGGCTACACCAGCGGGTTATCGGCACGCAGTAGTTCAGCCACGGCAAATGCTTCCACCGGCCGGCTGATCAGGTAGCCCTGCACCTCATCACAGCGCTCAGCCTGCAAAAACTCAAGCTGCTCCGAACGCTCCACACCTTCTGCCACCACTTTCAGCGAAAGTCCATGCGCCATGGCAATGATTGCCCGGGTGATCGCCGCATCTTCACCCCCCTCACCCAACCCACGGATAAACGCCTGATCGATCTTCACGTAGTCCACAGGAATGCGCTTGAGGTAGCTCAGCGACGAATAGCCGGTACCGAAGTCGTCAATCGCCAGCTTCACGCCGAGATCGCGCAATTGCTGGAAGGTCGCGATGATGTGCTCGACACTGTCCAGCAATTGGCTTTCAGTCAGCTCCAGTTCGAGGTAGTGCGGTGCCAGACCGGTTTCCTCAAGCACCTGGCGCACCAGGCTGACCAGCTTGCCCTGACGCAACTGGTGGACCGACAGATTGACCGAAACCCGAATCGGCTCCAGCCCCTGACGCTGCCACTCGCACGCTTGCCAGCAGGCCTGGCGCAGCACGAATTCACCAATGGCCCCGATCAACCCGACTTCCTCGGCCAACCCGATAAAGTCCCCCGGCGGCACCCGCCCGATGGTCGGATGATCCCAGCGCACCAGCGCTTCGGCGGCGTTCAGCCGGCCGGTGGCAAGGCAGAGTTTGGGTTGGTAAAACACCTTCAACTGCTTTTCTTCGATGGCTTTGCGCAGCTGGTTCTCCAGTTGCAAACGCTCAAGGGTGCTGGCCTGCAGGCTGTCGGTGTAGAACTGGAAATTGTTCCCGCCCAGATGCTTGGCATGCTGCATGGCCATGTTTGACTGGCTGACCAGCGCGGAAATTTCCCGCGCATTATCCGGCAACATGCTGATGCCCATTGACGCACTGACCACCAATTCATGGCCTTCAACGGTCAGCGGCATGCGCAGCTTGGTCGACAATCGGGTGGCGACCCGCGCCAGGCTCGACAGGTTGCCATAAGCATCGAACAGCACCGCGAACTCGTCGCCGGACAAGCGCGCAATGGTGTCCGCCTCCGGTAACGCATTAACCAGACGCCGCGCCATTTTCTGCAACATCTGATCGGCGACTTCATGGCCGAGGCTGTCGTTGAGCAATTTGAAGCGGTCCAGATTGATGTGCAGCAACGCCAGGCTTCGGCCGCCCTGACGCACCCGTTGATGAGCTTCACTCAGACGCTCGCGGAACAATGAACGGTTGGCCAGCCCGGTCAGTTCGTCGTAGTGGGTCAGGTAGCGCATGCGCTCTTCGGACTCACGCCGGGCTGACAGATCGGCGAAAAAGCCCACGATATGGCTGACATTTCCCCGACCATCGCGCACTACATTCAACTGCAGCCATTGTGGATAGAGCTCGCCGTTTTTGCGCGCCTCCACCAACTCGCCCTGCCAACTGCCATGTTGCTCCAGCGCCTGATGGATCGCCGAGTAGTGCCGCCGCGCGTCACGACTGCACGGCAACTCGACCACATTACGCCCCAGCAAGTCTTCGATCTGATACCCGGTGACCCGGCTGAACGCCTGATTGACCGCAATCAAGGCGTAATTCGGGTCGAAAATCACAATGCCTTCGCTGGCCGCTTCAAACACCGTCGCCGCCAACTGCCGCTGTTCTTCGAGTCCTTTGCTCGCGCTGATGTCACGCCGGGTGCCGACCATGCGGGTCACCCGCCCGTTGGCGCCACGCTCCACGGCTCGTCCGCGGTCCTCGATCCAGACCCAATGACCATCGCCGTGGCGCACGCGGTATTCAATCTGATAATCCTCGGTGCGGCCCTTCAGATGCTCGACCAGCGCCCGCCGCAGCGGTGGCAAATCCTGCGGGTGCAACCGCGGCTTCAAGTGACTGAGCATCGCCGTGACGAACTCCGGCTCAATGCCGAACAACTCCTTGAGCTGGGTGTGATGCACTTCATCGGTTTGCAGGTTCCAGTCCCACAGCCCCAGCTCACTGGCCTTCAACGCCAGCGCCAGCCGCGCTTCGCTCTTGCTCAGGGCCTGGTTGGCGGCATCCAGTTCGCGGCTACGCTGGGCGACTCGGCTTTCGAGCCCGACCTGGGCTTCACGCAGCTCTTCTTCGGCATGGCGGCGCTGTTCGATTTCCCGCGCCAACTCCTGATTAAGCTGCTCGCTGCGACTTTGCGCCTGCTGCAAGTGCTCGATCAGCGCCTGATTCTGAAAGCGCCGCATCAACCCGTGCTGGATCAGCCGATTGACCTGCCACGCGACCACACTCAGAGAACCCAGCAGAATCAGCCCGAGCCAGCCCCAGCCCTGCTGCTGTTCATCGCCGCCCCAGAATAAATAGCCGATTGCCGGTAACAGACACGGCAACGCAAACGACAGGAAGGCCGGCAGGCTCACCGCATAGGCGACACTGGCCGAGAGGGTTGCGGCGCCGATCAGGCCGAACACCCAGGCTTGTTGCAAAAAACTGTCGGTGGGCACCAGAGCAATCCCGGCACCGGCCAGGGTCAGGCCGCTCATGGCCGACCCCAGCAGGAACATGCGACGCCAGATGGGTTGCGCCTGACGACTGGGTATCGCCGAGTCGAAGGCCGCGACCTGAATCACCCGCAAGGCCACCAGCGACAGCAACCAGATCAGCCAGATGCTCACCAGGAAATAACGCTGCGGGCTCCAGAGCAACCCGGCGCAGACCAGGCCATTGATCAACATGAACAGTGTGGGCAACAACGACCCCTGATACAGCAGACGCGTGCGCTCGACCGCCACCTCCATGGCGTACTGTTTGCGGATAACCCGAGGTTCCACAAGGGGGCCCGACAGGCTGGAGCTGAGGGTCATAGGCAGTATTCTTGTTCTTATAAAAGTGAGCGTGATGAGCCCGAAACGTCGACGGAGCATACACAAGCAATGGCTGGGACCAAACTGCTCCCGATCATAAAATCGACAAAACAAATAGCCCGTTGCCACTACTCAAAACCGCAGAAGTGTGGCCTATCAAGGCTTGCAACGAATGACTGACCGGTCGTCCCCCGCGTATCTTTCATCGGTTTATGCAACGCTTGGTTTGCCCGGTGTGGCGCCGCACCCTAGAATGCCCCGATGCGCGATGATCTCTCCCTTCTGCTGAACTCCCTCAACGATGCCCAACGTCAGGCCGTAGCGGCCTCCGTGGGTCGTCAGTTGGTCCTGGCCGGTGCTGGTTCCGGTAAAACCCGTGTGCTGGTGCACCGTATCGCCTGGTTGATCCAGGTCGAGAACGCCTCGCCACACTCGATCCTGTCGGTGACCTTCACCAACAAGGCCGCTGCCGAGATGCGCCATCGCATCGAGCAACTGATGGGTATCAACCCGGCCGGTATGTGGGTCGGCACCTTCCACGGCCTGGCGCACCGCTTGCTGCGGGCGCATTGGCAGGAAGCCGGCCTGAGCCAGACCTTCCAGATCCTCGACAGCGATGACCAGCAGCGTCTGGTCAAGCGTGTGATCCGCGAGCTGGGTCTCGACGAACAGCGCTGGCCGGCTCGTCAGGCCCAGTGGTTCATCAACGGGCAGAAAGACGAAGGCCTGCGGCCACAACATATTCAAGCCAGCGGTGATCTGTTCCTGGCCACCATGCGCAGCATCTATGAAGCCTACGAGGCAGCGTGCCTGCGCGCGGGCGTCATCGACTTCTCCGAGCTGCTGCTGCGCGCCCTCGACCTGTGGCGCGACCATCCGGGTCTGCTGGCGCATTATCAGAAGCGTTTCCGCCATGTGCTGGTGGACGAATTCCAGGACACCAACGCCGTGCAGTACGCCTGGTTGCGGCTGCTGGCAAAGGGCGGCGACAGCCTGATGGTGGTGGGCGACGACGATCAGTCGATCTACGGCTGGCGCGGCGCGAAAATCGAGAACATTCATCAGTATTCGGCTGACTTCCCGGACGCGGAAGTCATTCGCCTGGAACAGAACTACCGCTCCACCGCCGGGATCCTCAAGGCCGCAAACGCCTTGATCGCCAACAACACCGGGCGCCTGGGCAAAGAACTGTGGACCGATGGCGGCGAAGGCGAAGCGATCAACCTGTACGCCGCGTTCAACGAGCACGACGAAGCACGTTATGTTGTTGAAACCATCGAAAGCGCGCTGAAAACCGGCATAGCCCGCAGCGATATCGCGATTCTGTACCGTTCCAACGCCCAATCGCGGGTGCTGGAAGAAGCGTTACTGCGTGAACGCATTCCGTACCGCATCTATGGCGGCCAGCGCTTCTTCGAACGGGCTGAAATCAAAAACGCCATGGCCTACCTGCGCTTGCTCGAAGGGCGTGGCAACGATGCTGCGCTGGAACGGGTGATCAACGTTCCGGCCCGTGGCATTGGCGAGAAAACCGTCGAAGCGATCCGCGACCATGCCCGCCACAGCGATGTGTCGATGTGGGAAGCCATGCGTCAGCTGGTGGCCAATAAAGGCCTCACCGGTCGCGCCGCCGGCGCTCTGGGTGCGTTCATCGAGCTGATCGAGCACCTGGCGACCAAAACCGCCGAAATGCCGCTGCACCTGATGACTCAGACGGTCATCGAGCAGTCTGGCCTGATTGCCTATCACGAAGCGGAAAAAGGCGAGAAAGGCCAGGCACGGGTAGAAAACCTTGAGGAACTGGTCAGCGCAGCGCGCAACTTTGAAAGCGCCGAAGAAGACGAGGACCTGACGCCGCTGGCCGCCTTCCTCGGCCACGCCTCGCTGGAGGCCGGCGACACCCAGGCCGACGAGCACGAAGACAGCATTCAGTTGATGACCTTGCACAGCGCCAAAGGTCTGGAATTCCCTTACGTGTTCCTGGTGGGCATGGAAGAAGGCCTGTTCCCGCACAAGATGAGCCTGGAAGAGCCCGGCCGCCTTGAAGAGGAACGCCGCCTGGCCTACGTCGGCATTACCCGCGCCATGCAAAACCTGGTGATGACCTACGCCGAAACCCGACGCCTGTACGGCAGCGAAACCTACAACAAGGTTTCACGCTTCGTACGTGAAGTGCCTAAAGGCCTGATCCAGGAAGTGCGGCTGTCCAACAGCGTCAGCCGTCCATTCGGTGGCGGCCAGAAGCAAAATTCAAGCAGCCTGTTCGCCGGTACGGAAATCCCGGAAACCGCGTTCAGCCTCGGTCAGCAGGTGCAACACGCGGTCTTCGGCGAAGGGGTGATCCTCAATTTCGAAGGTTCCGGCGCGCAGGCCAGGGTGCAGGTGAACTTCAGCGAAGGCAGCAAGTGGCTGATGCTCGGCTACGCCAAGCTCGAAGCCATCTAACGGCCCCCGAGAGGGGCTTTATGTGGGAGCGGGCTTGCTCGCGAAGAACGATAACGCGGTGTCTCAGATAAAACGCGGTGCTGCCTTCGCGAGCAAGCCCGCTCCCACAGGTTGATCTGATAGAAGGCGTATACATATGGGCTCAGGCTTCTTTTCTTCCTGGACATTCTGGGCCCTGTTGTCGGCGGCATTCGCGGCGCTGACCGCGATTTTCGCCAAGGTCGGTATCGAAAACGTCAATTCCGACTTCGCCACGCTGCTGCGCACAATCGTGGTATTGGTCAGCCTGGCCTTGATTTTGTACGCAACGGGCCAATATCAGTCGCTGGGATCGATATCCGCCAAGAGCTACCTGTTCCTGCTGCTGTCTGGTCTGGCAACCGGTGCCTCGTGGATTTGCTACTTCCGTGCGCTGAAACTCGGGCCAGCCTCGCTGGTAGCTCCCGTCGACAAACTCAGTGTGGTGCTGGTGGCCGTACTGGGCGCAGTATTGCTGGGTGAGCGGCTCGACTTGCGTCAATGGGGTGGAATCGGTCTGATCACGGCGGGCGTGGTGATGTTGGCATTGAGACGTTAAGCGGCTTCCCTCAGAACCAATCCACTTGTCCTACAAACAAAAGTACAAGCACCTCCTTGTTTCGACAGAGCTGAACGCAGCCTGTCAGGCAAAAGCCCGAAACACTCTGCCGCTAGCCAGTGTCACTTCACCTGTGCAACATGGCGCGCGTGCCATCCACAAATGGGAATTCCCTTTATGAAACGTTTTCTTAGCATCGCCCTGGCGTTGTGCATCGGCCTGACGATGAGCCTCGACGCCAACGCCAAGCGCTTCGGTGGCGGCAAAAGCGCAGGCGCCGCACCGACCCACCAGACCAGCCAAATGGCGCCGGCTTCTTCCGGCATGGGTTCTGCTGCTGCGACCGCGGGTGCTGCGGGTGCCGCAGGCGCTGCCGCCAAAGCCGGTGGTGCTTCGCGCTGGCTCGGCCCTCTGGCCGGTATCGCTGCCGGCGGCCTGCTGGCCTCCATGTTCATGGGCGGCGGCTTCCAGGGTATGCAGATTTTCGACATCCTGATCATGGCGGTCATCGCGTTCGTGATCTTCCGCTTCATCGCCGCTCGTCGCCGCAAGCAACAAGAGCATATGGCTCCTGCGGGCCACGCGCCAATGCAGCGTGAAGTATTCGAGCAGAAGCCGGCCATGGGTTCGATTTTCGGCGGCTCGGCAGCCCCTGCTGCCGCTCGTCCGGTGATCAACGCTCCGGCCTGGTTCAACGAAGAGCGCTTCATTGAAGCCGCGCGCAACCACTTCCAGTCCCTGCAACAGCACTGGGACGCCAACGAAATGGACAAGATCGCCGAGTTCGTGACCCCGCAAATGCTGGAGTTCCTCAAACGCGAACGTGCCGATCTGGGTGACGGCTTCCAGTCCACCTACATCGATAACCTCCACGTCCAACTGGACGGCGTGGATGATCGCGCAGACAAGACCATCGCCACCCTGACCTTCAGCGGCGTATCGAAAACCTCGCGTTTCGACCAGGGCGAAGTGTTCAGCGAAAGCTGGAACATGGAACGTCCGCAAGGCGAAAACCAGCCTTGGCTGGTGGCTGGTATCCGTCAGAACAGCTAATACCGCCCTCGTTTCGCATGCTGTAATAAAACCCCCGGACTCGTCCGGGGTTTTCTATTTCGCGGTTGCATCTATAGCAAGCTACTGTATAAACCGCCCCAACCAAACCGCGCCATTGAGCAAGAGGATCCCGGACGTGGAAGAAATCATCGAACAACTGCGAGAAGCCAACGAGCCGGTACCGGTGCCCTTGGAGCTGCCTGACGAAGACCTGCTGGTGGAAATCGAAGAACAACTGTTCATCGATATCCCGTTCGTCTTCAGAGAATTCCTGCTGACCGTCAGCGACGTCGTTTACGGCAGCCTGGAGCCGGTGACCGTCACTGACCCGCAATCGCACACCTACCTGCCGGACGTTGCCGCCAACGCCTGGGACGCTGGCGTTGATCGCAGCATGATTCCGATCTGCCAGGACGGCGACAACTACTACCTGGTCGAAGAGGACGGCACCGTGGTGCTGTGGCTGGCCGAAGAAGAGTTGCTGGCCGAAGAAACCTGGGAATCGGTGTGGCACTGGGCGCGGGACGTCTGGCTGGAAAGCTGATCTGCCTGACGCCCCGCTGGGTCAATGCCCGGACGAATCCTTGTGGTTATCCAGGGTTTCCAGCAGGGCGACCTGCATCCGCGTGTGCACGCGGATAAGCCATCGCCAGAGCAAAGCCGCCACCGCAGCGGTTACGACGGCAATCAGCACCAGCAGCTTGTGGGTCGGCAAGATACTGGCCGACAAGGCTGCCAGCAGCAGAAAAATCACCAGCAGCGAGAGAATCGGGATCACTTCCGCGATCACCCGACGCACTCGCTGCGTGTGGCGGCCGGCCATTTCCGGTTTTACGCCCATTTCTGCCAGCAGCATCGAGAGCGCCTTGAGCTTGCGATAGGCGGCAATCAGGAACGGCAGCGACAGCAGCAGCGCTCCGCCCCAGATCAACGCTTTTTGCCAGCTCGGATCACTGATCCAGGCATGCAGGTAGCTGGAAATCCGCCCGGCAAAAAAACTGCCCGAGAAGAAAATCGCCACCACCAGCGCCAGATTGACTCCCACCTGCAGCACAATCCGCCGAATCATCGACGCCAGCAGCGCGCCTTCGCCGTGCGGCTGAATGCTGCGCAGCCATTCCCCATACATCCCCAGCACACGGCCCAGACGCTGGGGAATGACCGCTGCCAGCTTCAACGAAAGCGGATCGGCGGCCCGGATCAGGTACGGCGTCAGCAAGGTGGTGATGGCCGAGACGGCTACCGCCACCGGGTAGAGGAAATCACTGGTGACCTGCAAGGTCATGCCCAACGCCGCGATGATGAAAGAGAATTCGCCAATCTGCGACAGGCCCATACCGACTCGCAGTGAGGTGCGTCCGTCATTGCCGGCGATAAACGCCCCAAGGCCGCAGGAGAGCATTTTGCCAAGCACCACCGCGACGGTAATCACCGCAATCGGCCACGCATACTGAAGCAGAATCTGCGGGTCGATCATCAGGCCGATCGCAACAAAGAAGATGGCGCTGAACATGTCGCTAACCGGCTCGATCAAGCGCTCAATTTTCACCAGCTGCCGGGATTCGGCCATGATCGCGCCAATCAGAAACGCCCCGAGCACCATGCTGTATTCAAGCTTGACCACCAGCAGGCAAAAACCAAAACACAGACCAAGCACGGTGATCAGCAGCATTTCATTGCTTTCGAACTTCGCCACATAGGCCAGCAAACGCGGCACCAGCAGGATGCCGATCACCAGTGCGACGACCATAAACAGAGATAGTTTGCCGACCGTGGAAAACACCTCGCCGGAGCTCACAGTGCCGCTGACGGCGATGCTCGACAGCAGGGCAATGATGCCAATACCGAGGATGTCTTCGACGATCAACACGCCAAAGATCAACTGGGCAAAACGCTGGTTCTTCATCTTCAGGTCGTTGAGGGCTTTGACGATGATGGTGGTCGAAGAAATCGCCAGGATCGCACCGAGGAACAGCGAATCCATGGTGCTCCACTCAAACCAGCGACCGATCTCGTAACCGATCCAGATCATCAGCACGATTTCCAGGAACGCAGCAATGAACGCCGTGGCGCCGACCTTGAACAACTTGCGCAGGCTGAACTCCAGGCCCAGGCAAAACATCAGGAAAATCACTCCGAGTTCAGCGAGTGTCCTGATGGTTTGTTCGTCGTGGATCAGCCCGAACGGCGGTGTGTGTGGGCCAATGATGAAACCGGCAACGATGTAGCCCAGGACGACCGGCTGTTTGAGCCGATGAAAAAGAATGGTCACCACGCCCGCAACCAGCATGATCACTGCCAGATCCTGAATAAAACTGATGGCATGCATGGCGAGGGCTCCTGAGTGGGATGTGCTGAAGGCGTTAAGTCGTTGGGGGTTACCAGATCGGATGAAAGGGCCCTTGAGACGGGCTTTTGAAGGGTAACACCGCGACTTCGGGCGCAAAGGCGGTGCAATATATGGAAACAGATCGATCCGGGCGTGACGGCCGCCATCGGTGCGGCGTCCCGTTAACGGTGGTTTTGAAAAACCAGCCAGGCACCCACAGAGGTGCTCCCGAAATCCCAGCCTTGAACCGTGAGTAGTGTGCTATGGAACCCGGAAACGCCCAGCTGTCGATGACGGTATTGATGACTCCCGACATGGCCAACTTCTCTGGCAATGTCCACGGCGGCACCCTGCTCAAATACCTCGACGAAGTCGCCTACGCTTGCGCCAGCCGTTATGCCGGGCGCTACGTGGTGACCCTGTCGGTGGACCAGGTGATCTTTCGCGAACCGATCCATGTCGGTGAGCTGGTGACCTTTCTGGCGTCGGTCAACTACACCGGCAACACCTCGATGGAGGTGGGCATCAAAGTGGTGACCGAAAACATCCGCGAGCGCTCGGTACGTCACACCAATAGCTGCTTCTTCACCATGGTTGCGGTCGACGATCAGCGCAAGCCGGCGGCAGTCCCACCGTTGCAACCACAGAACAGCGAAGACAAGCGCCGGTTCATCCAGGCCCAGCAGCGCCGGCAAATTCGTCAGGAACTGGACCAGCGGTATCGCGAAATCAAGGCCGACGCCTGACGCCACCAGGATCGCAGCCGCTGTAGGCTCTTCAGGAGCTGCCGCAGGCTGCGATCTTTTTCGCCGCAACCCGTTACAAGCTGATCGCCGTCGCCTCGAACTTCACTCGAGGATGGGCAATACGGTCCTGGGCGCGCACCAGCTCCAGCTCGTAACTGGCGCAGGCCTGAGTTTCCAGCAGCACCTCATGCACCGCCGATGCCGCGAACTCAAAGGCCGCGACCAGGCTGTCACCCAGCAACACCCGCGCCAGGAACAGGCCCGACGTCAGGTCGCCCACACCCACCGGCTGACGTGGAAACGCCAGCAATGGACGACGCAGATGCCAACTGCCTTCGGCTGTCACCAGCAGCATCTCGAAGCTGTCCGGCAACTTGCCGGGATAGTCCAGATGCTTGACCAGCACTGCCTTCGGGCCACGCGCCAGCAACGCGCGGGCCATCGCCAGGCAATCGAACAGCGACTTCGGCTTGCGCCCGGAGAAGCTGTCCAGCTCCAGCTGATTCGGGCACATGAAATCCGCCACCGCCGCCGCTTCATCCAGCAGGAAATCGCTGACTTCAGCCGGTACGATGCAGCCTTTCTCCGCATGCCCCATCACCGGGTCGCACAGGTACAAGGCGCTGGGGTTCATCGCCTTGATCCGCGCCACACCGCTGAGGATCGCCCGACCTTGAGCGGCACTGCCCAGGTAACCGGACAGCACGGCGTCGCAGTTGCCCAGCTCGCCAATGGCCGCGATCCCTTCCACCAGCTCGGGAATCTGCTGCGGCGCCAGCACCTCACCGGCCCACTCGCCGTATTGAGTGTGGTTGGAAAACTGAACGGTATTGAGCGGCCAGACGTTCACCCCGACCCGCTGTATCGGGAACACCGCGGCGCTGTTGCCGGCGTGACCGAAAACCACGTGGGACTGGATGGCGAGCAGATGGGGAGTACGTTTCATGCGGGATTTCCGTAAAACGAATGAAATTCGAGCCGCGCAGTATGCGACTAAACAGAGCCTGTACGACAGACCAAATACGCAGTTAAGCTGACACTAATTTGTTGGAGCACTGTTCATGCTGACCCTTGGAAATATCTTCGTGCTGATGCTGCTGGCGACCGGTGCCGCCTGGCTGTGGCACAACCATGGTTTGCGGGAACGGGCGCTGGAGCGGGTCAAGCGGCATTGCGCCAAACTTGATATTGAATTGCTCGACGGCAATGTGGCACTGAAAAAAATCGGCTTCGTGAAGGATGCCAACGGGCGCCGCCGCCTGGCCCGTGTGTATAACTTCGAGTTCACCGTGACCGGCGAAACGCGCCACGCCGGCACCATCACCCAGTTCGGCGCCCACAGCGCGCAGATCGAGCTGGCGCCCTACCCGTTTCCGTTCGAAGAAAAACCTGTGCCGCCCAGTGCCGAAGTGATCGAGCTGAGCCAATGGCGCCAGGACCATAACAAGTGGCGTAACTGAACACTGAACCGTGTTAAATCAGGTTCACCCGGCAGCTCGCGAGTGTCCTTTGCAGTAATTCGGCATCCTGCGGCTTATCGAAAATCAGCTCGATGCGCGAATCCTGACGCCATTCACTGGGTTGCCAGCGCAGCGCGGCGTTATCCAGCGAGTTGGCCGACACCCAACCCTCGGTACTGTGGATAACCAGCTTGGCCCGGCGCCAGTCCTGTGCCTCCAGGCAAGTCTGGATCAGCGAAAGGTCGAACGACTGACCCGGATGCCAACGCCAGCCGATGCTCCAGCCACCGTCCTGCTGCTGGCTCAGGCAAATCGGCTGCGTCGGATCAGCCCAGACTGCCGGCATCTGCGCCAGACCTTCAGGCACACTCAAGTTATCCACACCCTCGACCGCTCGACTGTGCACGCCCGGCAAGTCAGTCAGTGCCAGAGCGCCCTGCTGTGTCCAATACAGCGGGCATTCCGGCAACTGCGCGGTAATCCGCTGGCGATCTTCGTCACTCAATTGCTCGGCCTTGTTCAACAACAGCAGACCGGCGCTCGACAGCGCGGCCTGTTGCGCCGCCGGCAGTGGTTTCCCGACAGCCAGTGCTTGAGCATCGAGCACCAGAACGCTGGGCTGAATCGCCAGCACGCCCTGCCACGGCGCTTCGCTTAATTGCTTGAGCAATTGCGCCGGGTGTCCAAGCCCGGAGGGCTCGATAAACAATCGGTCCGGCCGTGATTTGCGCAGCAACCGCCCGAGGCCGATCTGAAACGGCGCACCATTGACGCAACACAAACAGCCGCCAGCCACTTCACCCAGTGCGATACCATCGGCGCCGGTGGTCAACAGTGCAGCGTCGAGACCGATCTGGCCAAACTCGTTGATCAGCACCGCCCAGCGCTCGTTCGCCGGCCGCTGCTCCAGAAGCTGTTTGATCAGGCTGGTCTTGCCGGCGCCTAACGGTCCGGCGATGACGTGAGTAGGAATGTTCTGCAACATACTTGACGGTTCTTGGGAGGAAACGGATGCGATTGATCGGCTTGCCATTGCTGTTGGTATTCGCCTCGGGTGAGGTGCTGGCCCAGGCCTGCGTGGTTCATAGCCAGGCGGAGCGACTCGACGTCAAAGTCTGCCAGCAGAACCGCAACATCCCGGACAAACTGTTCCATGACGGTTTCTGTCAGCCAACCCTCGCGGGGCAGACAGTCGAAGTTACCTTTCTCGACCAATGCCCCAGCGGCGCGTTCGGTGTGTGCAGCAACGCTCAAGTCGCCAATATGCCTTACCGACAGGATATTCACTATTACGGCGTGGCCACAGATGCGGTCTACCTGAAGCCGTATTGCGAAAGCCAGAGCCAGGGCGCTTGGCTCACGCCTTGAGTCAACCGAGCCAGTCGAGGGTCAGGATCAGCCGACGCTCGTCACGTGCGGGTTGCGGCGAACGATGAATCAGTCCGAAACCCTCATTGCCGTGCCACTTCTCGCCCTTGAGCAACGCCACTTCACCGCAGAGCATTTGCTCACAGTCCTGCGGTTCGGCCTCGGCGCTGGCCAGGCTCTTACGATCCATGGCGCCCTCTCTGAGCCATTGACTGCCGATACCGGCGTAGGTGGTGATCAGCCGCACGGGTACATGATCGACGTGAAAGCGCGGGCACATGGCTTTATCCAGTACCCGCAAACGCAAGCCGATGCGCGTCGCCCCCAACAAACAGGCAAATGCGCTGACCAGCCATGAAACATCGGCGATAAATCCTTCGTAGCCCTCCAGATCACTGTAGCTTTCGGCCAGGCCACGCAGATCGGGAACAACGTCTTCGGTCGCCAACTCCACGACCAACGACTCAGCCAGCGGCTCGTTCAGCGATAACAGCAATGCACCGAAATCGGCAATATGGGCCGGCAACCGGCGCTGCCAGAGGGCCAGGTTGGTACCGTCTTCGAGTATCTGCGTGAAGACTTCAGGGGTTTGACCCTGCACCTGGCGAACCACCGGGCGCGCTTTCAGACTTGGCGCCAGCATCAGGCCGCTTCCTCTTCGAGCCATGGACCAAACGGATCAGCCATCAGGCGCCAACCTTCGACGCCCAAGGACATTTCGTCATCGTTGAGCAGGCAGTTGTCGAGCTGTTCGGTGAGTTGGGCAAAGTCGATATTCTGGCCGATGAACACCAGTTCCTGACGGCAATCCCCCGTGGCCGGGGTCCAGTTTTCCATGATCGCGGTGGTACTTTCCTGATCCTGCGGCCACTGTGTTTTCGGCACAAATCGCCACCAGCGACCGGCGAACCCGTGACGCATCAAACCACCGGCCTGAGACCAGCTACCGGCATCCTGGTGCTTGCTGGCCAACCAGAAAAAACCCTTGGAGCGCAGCAATTTTCCATTCACCCACGGCCGATTGATGAAGCTGAAAAAACGCTGCGGATGAAAGGGCCGACGCGCTCGATAAGCCATGGAAGCAATACCGTATTCGGTGGTTTCCGGCACATGCTCGCCGCGCAACTCTTGCAGCCAGCCCGGTGCCTGAGCAGCTTTTTCAAAGTCGAAACGACCGGTGTTGAGGATCTGTTTCAGCGGCACTTCGCCCATCACCATCGGGATAATGTGTGCCTGCGCGTTGAGCCGTTTGAGGATCGCGATCAACTCTTCACGCTCCGAGCTACTGATCAGATCGATCTTGCTAATCAGCAGCACGTCGGCGAACTCGATCTGCTCGATCAGCAGGTCGGTGATCGAGCGCTCGTCTGCTTCGCCAAGGGTTTCACCCCGTGAAGCGAGGCTTTCGGCGGCCTGATAATCGAGCAGAAAGTTCATCCCGTCGACCACCGTGACCATGGTGTCGAGCCGCGCGATGTCGGCCAGATTTTGGCCTTCCTCGTCGCGAAAGGTGAACGTTTCCGCTACGGGGAGAGGTTCGGAAATGCCGGTGGACTCGATCAGCAGGTAATCGAAGCGGCCATCCCTGGCGAGTTTGCCGACCTCTTCCAGCAGGTCTTCGCGCAGGGTGCAGCAGATGCAGCCGTTGCTCATCTCGACGAGTTTTTCTTCGGCGCGGTTTAAGGTGACATCGCGCTGAACTTCGCTGCCGTCGATGTTGATTTCGCTCATGTCGTTCACGATCACCGCGACCCGAAGATTCTCGCGGTTGCGCAGTACATAGTTGAGCAGCGTGCTTTTTCCGGCGCCGAGAAAGCCAGACAGAACGGTAACAGGGAGACGATTGGGCATCAGGTATTCCTCATCAGGAGCGGCCGGTCAGGCGCCTTTTATGTTATAGTATAACAATATAAAGAAGCCAATCCCCTCTTGCTCCCAGCGACGAAGGGCGCAATGCTTGACCCCGTTCGCACCACGAGAAAGCCCATGCACAACGCCTTGAAATGCACGCTGTTGAGCCTTTCGCTGTTTGTCGCGGCAGACGCTTGCGCGCAGGCACCGAGCCTGGCGAAGTGCACGCGCAGCGCCAATCTGCTGGCCTGCGTAGACCCCGACGGCAATGCTTACAGCGTCGCCACGGCGGGTAGCACGACGTACATGCGCGGGTTTGAAGTGACCGGCAATCGCTATTGGGCGCAGACCAGCAGCCGTTATGGCCAACTGACGTTCTTCACCGGTTTGGCGTCCGACGGCGAAGCCTGGGTCGGTTACAGCCGCCGCGTTGGCTGGACCACCCTCAATCGGTTTTCCAGCTCCGGCGGTTCCAGCGGCAAGTTCACCTGTAGCCGACTGACCGGCTGCTAGACTTGCGATTTCTGCTGCGACTGCTGCCAGGCCATGTAACTGTTCACGGGCGGATTTTTCTGAAAGTAACGCTGCAAGCCTTCAAAAAGACCGTCGGCTACCGCCTGCTGGTGCCTTGCCGTGACCAATCTCTGGCTGTCGCGGGCGTTGGAAATGAAGCCGGTTTCTACGAGGATCGATGGCACATCCGGTGACTTCAGCACCGCAAAACCGGCCTGTTCCACGCGTTTCTGATGCAATGTGGTAATGCCCGCCAGGCTGCCAAGCACCGTTTTACCGAGCTGCAGACTGGCAGCGATGGTAGCGTTCATCGACATGTCGAGGATCACTCCGGCGAGCATCGGATCCTTGTCCTTCAAATTGAGCAGACTGGTCGCACCCAGCAAATCGGCACCGTTTTCCCGTTGCGCCATGAAGCGAGCCGTGGCCGAGGTCGCACCACCTTCGGACAACGCATAAACCGAAGCGCCAGAAGCCGTAAGTCGTGGCGCCGCATCAGCATGGACCGAGATGAACATGTCGGCCTTGTGCGTACGGGCGATCTCCACGCGCTTGCGTAGCGGCACGAAGAAGTCGTCGTTGCGCACCAATTTCACATCGAAACCCTTCTCGCGCTTCAAGCGTTTGGCCAGCAACTGTGCGATAGACAGCACCACGTCTTTCTCGCGCTCGCCTTTGGCGCCAATCGCGCCAGGGTCCTTGCCACCGTGGCCGGGGTCGACCACGACGATGATGTCGCGCTTTGGGTGAGCCTTGTCGATCGGCGTTTCGCGCTGAACCAACGGCGTGGCGGCGGCAATCTGCACGGGGACAACGCTGTGCAGGTCGAGCACCAGGCGATGGCCCTGCCCGTCCTGTGGCGGCAGTTGAAAACTGTTGAGCTGCACCGGACCGGTAAGGTCGAGCACGATCCGCGTATCGCCTTGCCCGAAGTGCCCGGAACGGATCGAACGAATCACCGTGTTGGTGAGCGCTAATTGACTGAAGTCGCCACTGAGCTGCGCACCGCTCACGTCGATGATCAGGCGCTCAGGCGCGCTCAATGAGAAGGTTTTGTACTGCACCGGTCCGCTCAGATCGAGGACCAGACGAAGCTTGTCATCCGAACGCTTGAGCCGCGCATTGCGGATCTGCGTGGCCGGCACGCCGAAAGGTAAAACCAGCGCAGCGCTGGCCAACAACAGGTTGAGCAATTGTCGCCTGTGCATCGTGAAAGACCGCTCGAGAAAAAGGCATCGTCGATTTTATTGTTATAATATAACATGGCAAAACATTTCCAACGATGGACCTGCTCATGAATGCGCTGACTCTGCCGGATATCGCCGCGCAGGCCTCACGCCAAGCCTTGCCACTCGAATGGGTGGGCATGTGCGGCATTGCTCTTCCTGTTGTGTTCGACGGCCAGCGATTGAGCGCGAAAGCCGACGCCGGCGTCAGTCTCGATGATGGCAAAGCGCGCGGCATCCATATGTCGCGGTTGTATCTGGCGCTTGAAACACTTGAGCAGGAAAGCCTCACCCCGGCGTTATTGCAGCAAGTTCTGCAGCGTTTCCTCAACAGCCACGAGGGTTTGTCCAATGCCGCTTACCTGCGTATTCACGCTGACTTGCTGCTCAAACGTCCAGCCTTGATCAGCCCTTTGGCCGGCTGGAAAAGCTATCCGATCACCGTCGAAGCGCGATTGGAAAACGCAATGTTCCACGTGGAACTCAAAATTGAAGCGTCTTACTCGTCCACTTGCCCCTGTTCGGCAGCGCTTTCGAGACAACTTATTCAGCAGCAATTCATCGACGATTTTACCAATAAGCCGTTGCAACACGCTGAAGTTCTGGCTTGGCTCGGCTCTTCGAAAGGCATCGTCGCGACACCGCACAGCCAACGTAGCAGTGCGCAATTACGGCTACGACTTGATGACAACCTGGACGATCTGCCCTTGATCTCGGCGATCAATGACGCCGAAGCCGCGCTCGGCACTGCCGTTCAAACCGCGGTCAAACGCGCCGACGAACAAGCCTTCGCTCTCGCGAATGGTCAAAACCTGATGTTCTGCGAAGACGCCGCACGACGCTTGAATCTGGCGTTGAAACGCACTCCCGGCATCAAGGCTTTTCGGTTGCGCGTGGTTCACGCCGAAAGCCTGCACGCCCACGATGCGGTGGCCGAAAGTCGTTGGAACTGGGACGCCGCATGATTCGTTGCCAAGGACTCCGCTGGGGTGTGCCCGGCCAACCACTGACACCTCCCGTCGATTTCAATTTGCCCAGCGGTAGCCTGACAGCGGTAATCGGTGCCAATGGCTCGGGCAAAAGCAGCTTGCTGAAAGTCATCGCCGGTCTGCAAAAACCGCTAGTAGGCAAAGTCGCTCTCGATGTTTCACCACGGGGAGGTTTGTCCTTTTTGCCACAACAACAGCACCTCGACCGACAGTTCCCCATCAGCCTGCAAGAGTTGGTGAGCGCCGGATTCTGGGGCAGTAAACAAACGCCGGACGTTCGCCGCCAACGTCTCGACAGCGTGCTGAATGACTGGTGCCTGAGTGGTTTGGAACAACGCCCGTTGATGGCGCTGTCGGGCGGCGAATTGCAACGCGCCCTGCTCGCCCGTTTGAGCCTGGCCGAGGCACCACTGTTGCTGCTCGACGAACCTCACGCCGCGCTGGACGAACTCGGCCAAGCGCTACTGTGGAAACACATCCATACCTGGCACAACGAGGGCCGAACACTGGTCGTGGTGTGCCATGACCTGGCTGCGGTTCGCGAGCACATTCCGCAAGCTTTGCTGATCAAGAACACTGGCTGCGTCCTGGCACCGAGCCGTGAACTGATCCTCCAGCAACCACACACGCAGGTGGCGTGATGGTCGTCGCCGCGCAACTTTGGCAACCGTTTCACGAATTCGTGTTCATGCGCCGGGCACTCATCGGTGGCCTGGTGCTGGCTTGCAGCACCGCACCGCTTGGGGTGTTTCTGATACTGCGGCGCATGAGTCTGATCGGCGACGCCGTGGCTCACGGCATCTTGCCCGGTGCCGCGTTAGGGTTCTGGTTCGCCGGTTTGAGCTTGCCAGCGCTGACGATTGGTGGCCTCGGTGCGGGCCTGAGCATGGCCGGGCTGGCGGCATGGATTACCCGCCGCACCGGCCTTCGGGAAGACGCAAGCCTGGCGGCGATCTATCCCATCTCATTGGCCAGCGGCGTGCTGATTCTGGGGATCGCCGGCAAACGCCTCGACTTGCTTCACCTGCTGTTCGGTTCCGCATTGGCCGTCGATGGCCCGACGTTGACCGGCATGCTGTGGGTCTCGGGGATCAGCCTGATCGCCATGGCGTTGATCTATCGGCCATTGTTGCTGGACACCCTCGACCCGTTGTTTCTGCAAACCGTCAGCCGTCTCGGCCCTTTGGCGCACGGCGTATTTTTGACCCTGGTGGTGCTGAATCTGGTGATCGGTTTCCAGGCCATCGGTGCGCTGATGGTGGTCGGTTTGATGATGCTGCCAGCCGCCGCTTCGCGTTTCTGGAGTCGTCGCTTGCCAATGCTGATGGCCATCGCCGGGCTACTCGGTTGCCTCTCGGTATGGCTCGGTCTGTTGCTGTCGTTCTACTACTCGCTGCCCAGCGGCCCGGCCATCGTACTGGTGGCCGGCGTGTTGTACCTGCTGTCCGTGGTGTTCGGTCCGGTGCACGGTTTGCTGCGCCGCCCGCCGTTGCTCACATCCCAATGAGGTGTTTCCCGATGCGCGCTCTACTCGTGCTGTTCAGTGTGTGGTTGTCGATGTCGCTATCAACGGTATCGGCGGCAGAAAAACTTCCGGTAGTCACCAGTTTCAGCATCCTTGCCGACATGGTTCATCAGGTCGGCGGCGAGCATATTCAGATCACCAACATGGTGGGCCCGGACGCTGATGCTCACACCTACGAGCCCACCCCGGATGACGCCAAGGCCCTGCTCAAGGCCAGGCTGATCTTCAAGAACGGCCTCGGATTCGAACCATGGCTGGACCGCATGGTTTCCAGCACCGCCACCAAGACCCCGGTGATCACCGCCAGCCGCGGAGTGATCCCAAGGACCATGAGCGAAGACGGCGAGACCATCCCCGACCCGCACGCCTGGCACAACCTGGCGAATACCGAACTCTATGTGAACAACATCACCAAGGCGCTGATCGCCGCAGACCCGGCGAACAAAGCCGACTACGAACATAACAGCCAGACCTACCTGAAACAGATCTACCGTCTGCTGGCCGAAGCCAAAGCCAAGCTCGGCGCCTTGCCGCCGGGCAACCGCAAGATCGTGACGTCTCATGACGCCTTCGGTTATCTGGGTCAGGCGTACGGCATTGACTTCATGGCACCTCAAGGCTTGTCCACTGAACGTGAACCGTCTGCCGCCGAAGTCGCCGCATTGATCACGCAGATCCGTCAGGCCAAGGTCAAAGCGGTGTTCATGGAAAACATCAAGGACGCGCGCCTGCTCAAGCAAATCGCCGATGAAAGCGGCGCGCACATCGGCGGCACCCTGTACTCCGATGCACTCGCCGCCGAAGGTCCGGCCAGCACCTTTGCCGGGCTATTCGAATACAACCTCAACACGCTTTATGAGGCCTTGAGCAAACCATGATCCGCAAGAACCCATCCGGTGATTTGCCGTGGATTGCCGAGTCCGCCTACGTCGATAAAACCGCGATCATCTGCGGCAAGGTGGTGATCGGTGAGAATGTTTTCGTCGGTCCCTATGCGGTGATTCGCGCCGATGAAGTCGACCATTCGGGTGAGATGGAGCCGATCACCATCGGTGCCAATTCGAATATTCAGGACGGCGTGGTGATCCATTCCAAATCCGGCGCGGCGGTGACCATCGGCGAGTACAGTTCCATCGCTCACCGCTCCATCGTCCATGGCCCGTGCAC
>CAYNGZ010000001.1:60273-78536 GCA_964396695.1 uncultured Pseudomonas sp. | reverse complement strand
GACGAGCCAGGGGATCGGCAGCGCGCGGGCGCTGGCGCGGCTGTGCGAGAACCATGATGCCTATCGGTGGCTGTGCGGTGGGGTGAGCGTAAACTACCACGGCCTGTCGGACTTCCGGACTGCTCATCCGGAGCTTCTCGATCGGCCGCTGCTCGAGAACGTCGCCTCGGTGTCTTTGGCGGGGTTGGGTGAATCTGGTGGAGGTGTTCAGGGGCGGTTGTGGGGGGGGTTGTTCGGGGGTTGCGGCCTCAGGCCCAGGGAGGGGCTGGGCATCGGCTTCGGCGGGCCGGGGCCGGTAAACTTCGCGGCCGGGAGGCTGGTGAACCCGCCGCTGATGCCGGCCTGGGACAGCTTCTCCATCCGCGACGTCCTGCGCGAGCAATACGCAGCGCACCTAAGTCGGATTTTGCCGTCCGCCTGTGAAGGCTTGTTGATTACGATGGACTACGATCAGGCGCAGTTGGCCGGGCCGCCCTTTGCCGTGACGGACGAAGAAGTGCAGGCGTTGCTGGGCGGTCGCTGGCAGCTTGATTTCTGTGAGGTGCGGGACATTCTCGGTGAAAGCTGGAAGTTCCTTCAGGCGGGTGTCACGCGCCTTGAGGAGCGGGTATATGGATTGAAGGTTCGCTAAACAGCAAAAGATCGCATTCCTCTGCAGGAGCTGGCGCAGCCTGCGATCTCTTGATCTTCAAGGAATAAAAAAGGGGCGATCAGATCGCCCCTTTTTATCACCGCAGAACTTTTCGCCCCCGAACACGAAGTGCGTCGATCCGCTTTTCCAGTGGGGGGGGGCTCATGAAAATGGGGGCGAACCCTTGCTTGAGGCCACCGTTGAGGCCGAAGGCATTCAAGGTGTCCGGCATGTGCACCGGCAGGCCTTGTTCCGAGCGCAAGCGCTGCAGGGCGCCGATCATTGCGCTGGTGCCGGCCAGGCGGGCACCTGCTTCGTCTGCACGGAATTCGCGTTTGCGCGAGAACCACATGACGATCGCGCTGGCCAGGATACCCAGTACCAGTTCGGCGAAGATGGTTGCGACATAGTAGGCAATGCCTTGGCCTTCTTCGTTCTTGAAGATCACCTTGTCGACGAAATTACCGATGATCCGCGCGAAGAACATCACGAAGGTGTTCACCACGCCCTGAATCAGTGCCAGCGTCACCATGTCGCCATTGGCCACGTGGCCGATTTCGTGGGCCAGAACGGCTTTCACTTCATCGGGCGAGAAACGCTCGAGCAAGCCCTGGCTGACCGCGACCAGTGCGTCGTTCTTGTTCCAGCCGGTGGCGAAGGCGTTGGCCTCGTAGGCCGGGAAAATCCCGACTTCAGGCATCTTGATTCCGGCTTCGCGGGACAGCTGCTCGACGGTTTGCAGCAGCCATTGTTCGTGGCGAGTGCGCGGCTGGCTGATGATTTGGGTGCCGGTGCTCATCTTCGCCATCCATTTGGAGATGAACAGCGAGAACAACGAGCCGGCGAAACCAAAGACCGCACAGAAAATCAGCAGCTGATTGAGGTTGAGATCAACCCCATTGGCCGCCATGAACCCGTTGAAGCCGAAAAGGCTCAGGGTGATGCTGGCAATCAGCACGACCGCCAGGTTAGTGGCCAAAAACAGCAGGATGCGCATCATGGTTGTAGAAATCTCCTCGTGCTAAATAGGTAGCGTACTGCGGGGTATATAAGGTGCCGCACCGGGCTATTCAACCGGGTGACTATTTCAAACTGTGTCCTACAGCTCGATTCTAGACGCTTGCAGGGCATTTCAGACATCGTCTGAAGAGATATCTGGCTGAGTTTTGCTTTCACAAGTCCCGCCGCTATTGGGCGTAACCGGCAGTCGCGTAAATCCGCCAGCACTCAAGGCGCTGTCGCAGTCGAAGAATGGAGATGTGTTGCTGAATTAATCGCCGAGGGCTTTTCAGAAGCCCTCGGCGTCATCGCGCTTACTGGCGATAGGACTTGAGGAAGTTGCCGATCCGACCGATCGCCATGTCCAGGTCATCCACGCGCGGCAGGGTCACGACGCGGAAGTGGTCCGGCCATGGCCAGTTGAAGGCAGTGCCCTGGACCACCAGCAGTTTTTCCGAGAGCAGCAGGTCGAGGACGAACTTTTCATCGTTGTGGATCGGGCAGACTTTAGGGTCGATCCGTGGGAAGGCGTAGAGCGCGCCCATCGGTTTGACACAGCTGACGCCCGGGATGTCGTTGAGCAGTTCCCAGGTACGGTTGCGCTGTTCAAGCAGGCGCCCTTGTGGCAGCACCAGATCATTGATGCTCTGATAACCGCCCAGCGCCGTCTGGATCGCATGCTGGCTTGGCACGTTGGCACACAGGCGCATGTTGGCCAGCATGTCGATGCCTTCGATGTAGCTTTGGGCGTGATGTTTCGGACCGGAAATGGCGATCCAGCCGGAGCGGAAACCGGCAACCCGATAGGATTTGGACAGACCGTTGAAGGTCAGGCACAGCAGGTCCGGCGCCAGGGAAGCGGTGCAGATGTGCACGGCATCGTCGTACAGAATCTTGTCGTAGATTTCGTCGGAGAACACCACCAGGTTGTGCTGGCGGGCCAGCTCCAGCATGCCCAGCAGCACTTCTTTGGAATACACCGCGCCGGTCGGGTTGTTCGGGTTGATGATGACCAGCGCCTTGGTATTCGGGGTGATCTTGGCCTTGATGTCGGCCAGGTCCGGGAACCAGTTGGCCTGCTCGTCGCACAGGTAGTGCACGGGATTACCGCCAGCCAGGCTGACTGCGGCAGTCCACAGCGGGTAGTCGGGGGCCGGGACCAGCACTTCGTCGCCGTTGTTGAGCAGGGCCTGCATCGACATCACGATCAGCTCGGAAACACCGTTGCCCAGGTAGATGTCTTCGATGCCGACACCTTCTACCTGTTTTTGCTGGTAGTACTGCATGACGGCCTTGCGCGCACTGAACAGGCCTTTGGAGTCGCTGTAGCCTTGGGCGGTCGGCAGGTTGCGGATCACGTCCTGGAGGATTTCATCGGGCGCTTCGAAACCAAAAGGAGCCGGGTTGCCAATGTTCAGCTTGAGGATGCGATGGCCTTCCTCTTCCAGGCGTTTGGCGTGCTTGAGCACTGGGCCGCGAATGTCGTAGCAGACGTTGGCGAGCTTGTTCGATTTGCTGACCTGCATGGCGATGTGTTCCCGAAAATGAACGATCCAGACGCTGTATGAACTACCGTACTGGGAATCCTGCGTTTTCACACAAGCCCGGTGCCTTCGGTTACCGCACCAAAATCCGTTTGAATGCGTGTAACGCGACTGCCAGACTGGCGTTTGACGAGGCGCAATCATACGTGCCACCTGATCCGTGGAAAAGGTACAGATCAGGCTTTTTCCGATGCAGAGGTGTGACGATGGAGAAGTTGGAGAAAACCCTGGAAGAATGGCGTGCGATGCTCGATCCGGAGCAGTACAACGTTTGTCGTCTGAAGGGCACCGAGCGGCCGTTCTCGGGCAAGTACAACGGCACCAAAACCGACGGTGTCTATCACTGTATCTGCTGCAATGAGCCGTTGTTCGATTCCAGGGCCAAGTTCGACTCCGGCTGTGGCTGGCCGAGCTTCCATGAGCCGATCGGTGAGAGCGCCATGGTCGAGATCCGCGATATCAGCCATGGGATGATCCGCACTGAAGTGGTCTGCGCCAGATGCGATGCGCACCTGGGTCACGTATTTCCTGATGGCCCGCCGCCGACCGGTTTGCGTTACTGCATCAACTCGGTGTGCCTGGACCTGGTGCCGCGCGAATTAATGTGAGCTGTGTAGGCGCTGCCGAAGGCTGCGATCTTTGCATTCGAGCCAATTGAGTCCAAAGCGAAAGATCGCAGCCTGCGGCAGCTCCTACGCGTCGGGGAGATTTTGAATTATTAGATTGCGCACAATCTAATTGCTCGCTATGTTTAGGTTTTCCTCATCATTCACCGGAGCCTGCACCATGACCGACAACCTGCTGAGTATTCCGTGTACCACCATCAAAGGTGAGCAAAAGACCCTGGCCGATTACGCCGGCAAAGCGGTTCTGGTGGTCAACACCGCCAGCAAATGCGGCTTTACACCGCAGTACAAGGGGCTGGAAGAATTGTGGCGGACCTACAAGGATCAAGGTTTGGTCGTGCTCGGTTTTCCGTGCAACCAGTTCGGTAAACAAGAGCCGGGCAACGAAGGGGCGATTTCCGAGTTCTGCGAACTGAACTTCGGCGTGAGTTTTCCACTGTTCAAAAAAATCGACGTCAACGGTAGCGACGCCCACCCGCTGTTTGTTCAGTTGAAAAAGCGGGCACCGGGTGTACTGGGCTCCCAAGGCATCAAGTGGAACTTCACCAAGTTCCTGATTGGTCGGGATGGCAAGCTGGTCAAGCGTTTCGCGCCGACGACCAAGCCGCAGGACCTGACCCGCGAGATTGAAGCCCTGCTCAAATGAACGACTTGTCAGCCGATTCGCTGCTGCTCGACAGCCAGCTCTGTTTCAAGCTGTACGCAGCGTCCCGAGCGGTGATCCGTGGCTATAAGCCGATGCTCGACCAACTGGGCCTGACCTATCCGCAGTACCTGGTGATGCTGGTGTTGTGGGAGTGGCAGCAGAGTGCGCCCGAGCAGCCAACGGTCAAGGCCCTTGGCGAACGGTTGTCGCTGGATTCCGGGACGCTCACGCCGTTGCTCAAGCGTCTTGAGCAGTTGCAACTGGTTCAGCGTCAACGTTCGGCGCGTGATGAGCGAGAAGTGCACTTGAGTCTGTCGCCGGCCGGGATTGCCTTGCGCGAACAGGTCGGGCCGCTCAAGGCCCGGCTGTTGTGCGACAGCGGCGTTGATCTTGAGCACCTGAACGAACTGCGTGGCGGCCTTGACTACCTGTTGGGGCAGATCAAGGCGCTATCGTAGCCGGCACCCACTGTTCAAGCAGGGCAGCCAGTTCCTCGCGACGGAACGGTTTCGCCAGATAATCGCTCATGCCCGCCGCACGGCAGCGTTCGCGCTCCTCGGGCATGGCGTTGGCGGTCAGGGCGACGATCGGCAGATCCGGCCAACGCCCGCTGCGACGGATCTGCCGGCTGGCCTCGTAGCCGTCCATGACCGGCATGTTGCAGTCCATCAGCACCAGATCAAACTGGCTGTGTTCCAGCTGATCGAGCGCTTCGGCGCCGTGTGCGGCGACAGTCACCTTGCAGCCCAGCTTGCTGAGCATGCCTTTGGCCACGAGCTGATTGACCGGGTTGTCTTCCACCAGCAGGATTCGCGCCTGTCGCTGGTGGACGGGGCCTGGTTGTTGCGCATCGGTGACGAGGGCGACTTCGGCCTGCAAGGTGCGTCGCAGCGTCTGGTAGAGCGCGTTGCGGGCCAGTGGACGTGCCTGTTGTTGCAGTGGGGCGAGGGCGGCAGCCTCTTCGCTGGGCATGAAGCTGCCATAGGCGGTCACCAGCAGCACCGGCGCGGTGATGCCCGGCCGCAAGCCGAACAGACATTCCGGGCAGTCGGTGATCAGCACATCGGGCGTTAACCCGATCAGGGAGTCGTCGATGGTGCGCTGTTGATACTCCAGGCCCCAACCGGGCAACAGGTTACCCAGCAGTTCAGCCAGACCGCTGCTGGCAGCAGTGATCGCCAGAGCCTTGCCTTGCAGGGCGGCGGGGACGATTGCCGGAGTGTGCCCGGGCAACGGCAGATCGGCGCAGAACTGGCTGCCGAAACCAGGCTCCGAACTGATAGTGAGGCGGCCCTGCATGGCTTCGCACAGGTTGTAGGTCAGGGCCAGGCCCAACCCGGTGCCACCAAACTGGCGGGAAATACCGGCACCTGCCTGGGTAAACGGCTGGAAGATCTTGACCTGGGCGTCCTGCGCGATGCCGATGCCGGTGTCGCATACCTCGATTCTGACGCCGTCTTCATAGGTGTTCAGGCGCACGTCCACCCGTCCAAAGCGGGTAAATTTCAGGGCGTTGGAGAGCAGGTTGCTGACGATCTGCCGAACCCGCATCGGGTCGCCAAGTACCAGAGACGGGAATTGCGGATCAATCAGGCAGGTCAGCTCGACGCTGGGCGCTGCGTTCTGTGACAGCAGGTTGGCGGTGTCTTCGATCAGTGAGCCGAGGTCGAATGGAATGCTCTCGAGCTCAAGCTGGCCGGCGTCGAACTTCGACAGATCGAGAATATCGTTGAGCAGTTCCACCAGCACTTTGCCGGAGTCATGGGCAATCGACAGTTGCTGGCGTTGTTCGGCATTCAGCGGGCTGTCCAGCGAGAGGGCGATCATGCCCAGCAAGCCATTGAGTGGCGTCCGGATTTCATGGCTCATGTTGGCCAGAAACACCGAGCGCGCCTGGGCCATGTCCAGAGCCGTCTGACGCGCGACTTCCAACTCTTCGTTCGATACCGTCAATCGACTATTGATCGCTTTCAGTTCACTGGTACGCGCCGAGACGATGTTTTCCAGTTGCCCGAGGTAATCGGTCAGACGGTTTTCGGCATCGCGGCGTTGCTGGATTTCAGTGGTCATGCTTTCGAATTGCTGATTGGCCACCGTGACCAGGACGCCGATCTCATCGTTTTCGTGTGTTGCCGGGCATTCCAGCGGTGGCTGTTCTGAACTGCGCGGGTCACGCGCGCTCAGTTCGCGAATCACCCGCACCAGCGGTTTGGTGAGCATCACATAGAACAGTGCCAGCAGGATTCCGGTCAGTATCAGGCTGCGGGCAAAACCGTTGATCAGAGTGACTTCGGCGCGGCGCAGAAAGCGGCTGCCAAACGTGTAGGTATCGACATCCAGTTGCAAGGTGCCGAGGGATTCATCGGGCCGGTGGTCGAGGAACAGGCGGTCCTTGAACTGTCGATTGGCGCCAAACAGAAAGTCGCTGATCACCCGATAGCCGCCGTTTTGCGGGTCCGGGCGTTTTACGCTGGCGAGGATCGTATTGTTGTTATCGCTCAGTTGCGCGCTGATGACGGCGGGTGAGCGCAGCAGGCCGAGGGTCAGTTCCTGGGCCAGTTCGGCATCGATGTTGTAGGCGATCCGAGAAGCCGGGTTATGGCTGATTTCCAGCAGCGACATTATTTCCCGGTTGATGGAGTCGTCTTCGCTGGCATAATCGATGCCTATTTGCACCAGACTAAGCAGGGTTCCCAGAATGAAACCGACCAGCACTGTGAGCCTGGCTTGCTTGTAAGACAGGCGGTTGGTGAACTTGATATCCATGGTGTGCTGAACCACTTTCGTTTCCCTTCTGGGCGAAGCATAGCCGATCATCAGTGGGTTTCGGCATGACTGGCGGGTGAGCCATTATCGCGATAATCCCGGGATTGCGCGTTGTGTCTGGTTTTCTGTCCCCCATCATTACTGTGAACGTGCCTGAGGAGAAGTCGTGGATTCCAGATTGAATGCATTTCTTGAACGCGCCGATGCGGTTCTGGCTCGTATCGAGCCATTGCTGCCCACACCGCGTAGCGCGATCGACTGGACGCAGTGCCTGGCTGCGCGTTGGCAGCGTGAGGGTCGCAGCGGTTTTCTGTTGCCGCTTGAGGTCAGCCTGGACATGCGTCTATCCGACTTGATCGGGGTCGACAAGCAGTTGGAGCAGTTGGGGCGCAATACCCGGCAGTTTCTCGATGGCATGCCTGCCAACCATGCGCTGCTCTGGGGGGCGCGCGGTACGGGTAAATCGTCGCTGGTACGGGCCTTGCTGGCCGAGCACGCCAAGGGTGGTTTGCGCCTGATCGAGATCGAACGCGATCACCTGGCGGACCTGCCGCGGGTTGTCGAGCAAGTCGCCAAACTGCCTCAGCGCTTTGTGCTGTTTTGCGATGATCTGTCCTTCGAGGCCGGTGAGGGCGACTATCGGGTGCTCAAAAGCGTGCTTGATGGCTCGCTGGAGCAGGCACCGGATAACGTGCTGCTGTACGCCACCTCTAACCGTCGCCATCTGGTACCGGAAAAAGAGAGCGATAACGAACACTGGAAAATGGTCGACGGCGAGCTTCATCCCAACGAGGCGGTCGAAGACAAGATCGCGTTGTCGGATCGATTTGGCCTGTGGCTGTCGTTTTATCCCTTTACTCAAGAGCACTTTCTCAATGTCGTCGAGCACTGGGTGGGGGCGTTGGCAGGCAAGGCCGGCCTTGAGTGGAAACGTGATGAAGAACTCGAGATTCTTGCTGTTCGCTGGGCCACCGGACGCGGCAATCGCAACGGACGTTGCGCCTATCAATTTGCCCGGTATTGGGTAGGACTGAAGTTGTTGGAGCACAAGGCATGATCGATTTGCAAAAGAGCGGCCAGGGCCTCGAAGGCTACGGCATGCTGTGGGCACAGCTGGAGTCATTGCTGGCGGACGAACGGGATTTCATTGCCAACGCCGCGCAGTTTTCGGCGTTCCTGTTCAACCAGCTCGATGACGTGAACTGGGCCGGATTCTACCTCAATCGCAACGAAGAGCTGGTGCTTGGCCCGTTTCAGGGGCAGATCGCCTGCGTACGGATTCCTTTCGGCCGGGGTGTGTGCGGGGCGGCAGCGGCCACTTTGCAGACCCAGTTGGTCGAGGACGTACACGCGTTCCCCGGGCATATCGCGTGCGACAGTGCATCGAACAGCGAGCTGGTCGTGCCACTGGTCAAGGATGGCCGACTGATCGGCGTGCTGGACCTCGACAGCCCGAAACTGGCGCGTTTTACCGTGCACGATCAGGCCGGTATCGAGCAATTGGCAGCGATTTTCTTGCGTTTGACCGACTGCTGATCAAGCCCGTAGCAGCTGTGAAGGCGGCTGCTACGAGTTGCGCAAGAGCTGACGGCATTAGCCGCTTCAGGGCAGGTTTGGCACGTTGGTGTGATGACGGATATGTCGTTGCAGTGCATGTTCCAATTCAAGCATCGCGTGCTCTACGCCTTTGCGGCAGGCCTTGAGCTGATCCTGGTGGAAATTCTCATGGCACACACGCTCAAGGGCTTCGCAGCCGTCTATAAGCCTTGAGGCCTGGACGATACGGGCGGCCCCTTTGATTTTGTGCGCCACATCGATGAAGGCTTGCGGCTCGCCTGTCGGTGGCAATGCAAGGAGTTCCTGGCGGTCGAGGCGATTGCTGTTGAGCAGTTCGGTGAGCAACCGCTGAACCCGTTCTGGATCGCCGCCAGTGAGTAACTGCAAGCTGTCCAGGTTAAACGCCTGATCTTTGCCGACCGGCTTGAGGGCTCCCAGTCGCTGGCTCAATGTCGTCAGACCGATGGGTTTGAACAGGCAATCGTTCATGCCTGCTTGCTGGCATCGCTGTTTTTCTTCTGGTTGAGCGTTGGCCGTGAAGCCCAGCACGGTGCAGGCTGGGCGCTGCTCATCGTGCTCGGTCTGGCGGATGGCCCGTGTGAGTTCGTAGCCATTCATCAGTGGCATGTTGCAGTCCGCAATCACCAGGTCGAAATGGCCTTCTTTCCAAGTCTGGAAACCCGTTTCGCCGTTGTCGGCCGTGACGGATCGATGCCCCAGAAAGCCGAGTTGCTGACACATCAGCAATCGATTGGCGGGATGGTCATCGACCACCAGCACGTTCAAGGTGACCGAGGTCTGCGCGATCACCGGTTGTGGGGTGTCGGGCTCCGCTGCGTCTGGCAGCGCAGTCATCTGCAATGAAATCCGGACCTGAGTGCCGATCCCGGGCGAACTGGTCAGTTGCAAGCAACCACCCATCATTTCGCACAGGTTGCGGCTGATCACCAGGCCCAAACCCGCGCCGCTTCTGGCCAGGTGCCCGGTGTTGTCCGCCTGGGCAAAGGGTTCGAACAAGCGTCGCTGAGCGTCTTCGCTGATACCGACACCGGTGTCTTCGACCGATAACTCCATGTCCATCCGGTCGGGCTCCGGGGCTGGTTGCAGCGTGACCTTGATCCTGACCTGGCCGTGCTCGGTAAACTTGATGGCGTTGCTGATCAGGTTGGAGAGGATCTGTTTGAAGCGCAGGGGGTCTATCAACACATCGGGCTGTTCAGCGCTGGCGGGGAACTCCAGCACCAGGCTGAGGTTCTTTTGTCGGGTCAGTCCGTCGAAGACCCGCACGACCGCTTCCACGGTTGCGCCAAGGCTCACCCGCTCCGGCGCCAGGCTCAAGCGCCCGGACTCGATTCGGGCGATATCGAGGATGTCGCCGATCAGGTCCAGCAAGTCCTTTGCCGAGTGGTACGCCACTTCAATGGACGGACGGTCCAGATGACCCTGATCGGCCCGTTTCAACGTCAACTCGAGCATACCGATCACCGCATTCATCGGCGTGCGGATCTCATGACTCATGGTGGCAAGAAAGGTGCTCTTGGCGCGACTCGCCTCGTCCGCCTGCTCTTTGGCTGACCTGAGCTCATCAAAAAGCTGTCGCCGTTCGCTGATGTCGATCCAGCCACCAATGACTCCCTGGACCTCACCCGTCGAGTCTCGATAAGGAAGGATCCAGTGATAGATCGTCAGCTTTTTGCGGCCAATGTGCAGGGGGCGGTCGAGAATCAGCGGAACGCCTTCGGCCACCACGTGCTGGTAATCCGCCTGGTACTCTCTGGCCTCGAACTCATTGCTCACGGCGCCTTGCATGACGTTTTTGCCGATCACGTCCTCACGTTTGGCGCCAAAAGTTTCCAGATAGCTGTCATTGCAACTTTGCAGCAACCCTTCGCGGTCCCGTACGTAGATGGGGTGTGGCGTTCCGTTGACCAGCGTGTGCATGAATTCAAGCTGATCATTGAGTGCGCGTTGCGCTCTCTGGCGTTGTTTGATCTGCCTGCGCATGTGGGCATTCCAGGCCAGTGAAATCAGTAGCAACAGGCCGCTGCCGATCACCAGTTGATAAAACAGGCGATGGAAGTTGCGCCAGGTGCTACTGGACGTGCCCGTGTAACCGCGCCAGCGACTGTTGATGACACCCAGCTCGTCCGGCGCAATGCTGAGCAGGGCTTTTTCGAGGATCGCGTTCAGTTCTGTAGCGCTGCGCGCGGTTGCCAGTGAAAACGCGGCTTGCTGTGTCCCGATCGTCGAACTGATTTGCAACGCGTCCTCGAACACTTGCGATGAAATGAAGTAGTTGGCAATCACCAGAGAGTTGACTGCGCCCTCTACCTGACCTTTGGCGAGTAACTCCACCGCGCTGAACGTATCGGGCGTTTCGATCAGCTGGATTGTCGGGTATTCGCGGCGCAGGTAGTCGAGGAGTGGACTGCCTTGAGTGATGGCAAGGCTTTTTCCACTCAGTTGCTCAAGACCGAGTGGGCTGGAGGTGTTCTTTCGGGTCAGCAGTACAAATGAGTTCTCCAGGTACGGACGAGTGAAACTCAGTTGCGCCTCGCGCTCGGCGCTGGGAATGATCGCGGCAATCAGATCCGCCTGGTTCTCCTTGATCTGGTGGATCATCTCCCTGTCACTGTGGCTGCGGTGAACCTCGAAACGTAAACCTGTCCGAAGCCTGATCAGTTCGAGCAAGTCGGCGGTGATACCCCGAAAGGTTTCGTCGGAGTCAAAGAACGTCAGTGGGGCGTAGGCATCGTTGACGACCACACGAACAACGGGGTGCTGCGCAAGCCAGCGCTCCTCGCGGTTGGTCAATTGCAGTTTGTGGTCGGTCAGCAGGATGTCACTGCCAGCGCTCCAGCGTTTGGCAATGTTTTCCCGCTCGCCCGTAGGCACCCCTTTGAGCACAGCGTTGATGATTGCCAGCAGGTTCTGGTCGTCCTTGCGCACCGCGAAGCTGAAGCCATGGGCCTCATGTTTGCCGAAGTTGGCCATCCGCACATTCTTCAGATAACCCTTGTTGATCATGAAGTGGGTTGAAATGGTATCGCCAAGGAACACGTCTGCCTGGTCGAAGGCGACGGCATTGATCGCATTCTGGTAGGACGGATAAGAGGTGATGATGGCCTTGGGGTATAGCGCTTTTACCTCTTCCAGCGGCAGATAGTGATAGACCATGCTTAATCGCATGTCGGCAAGACCTTCAGTCAACGATCGGCTTTCTGCATTTCGGGTTACCAGCACCGGTTGATCGATGGCATAGGGTGCAGAAAGTACAATGTTCGAATGCCGTGCTTCAAAACCATTGGCCGTTCCGAGCAGATCGACGTCGCCGTTTTCGAGTGCCTTGATGGCGGCTTCTCGAGAGAAGTAGCGACGGACCTTGATCGGCAGGCCCAGGGATTTTGCAAGAATCCCCGCGTAATCAGCCGTGAAGCCCTCATAGTCGTGGCCACTGATCGTTAAATCGAAAGGCGGATAGTCGGGAGCGGAGGTTCCCAGGACCAGTTCGCGTTTGTTTTGTATCCACAGCCGTTGCGATTTATCCAGCTGAACGTCCATATGAGCTGCCGTTGAGCGACTGAGCAGTGTGTAATTCCCGACGCCGATGTCTGCGACGGACACAGAGCTGCTCAGGCATAAACCTGCGCTCAAATACAATAAATAGTCCTTTAAACACCTGGGCATCCTGTCTCTCACACTAGCGCGTTACGTTTTGCCATCTCGATAAGTTCTACCAAGGATTTGGCCTTGAGTTTCTGCATGAGCCTTTTTTTGTAGGTGCTGACGGTCTTGTTACTGAGGAACATGCCTTTGGCAATTTCCTTGTTGGTACGACCTTGTGCGAACAGCTGCAGCACCATCAGTTCGCGATCATTGACGGTCTTGAACAAGTCCAGTTCTGCACTGAGCCCTTCATCCCCGCGAACGGGATTCAAGGCCTGGCTGGGGAAGTAGTTGTAACCGGACAGTACGGCTTTGATGGCACTGAGCAGCTCACTGAGATCTTCCTGTTTGCAGACATAACCGGAGGCCCCGGACTGCATGCAGCGGATGGCGAAAAGTGTCGGGCTCTGGGCGGTCAACACCAGTGTTTTCAGCGGAGTACTCATTGCGTTGAATCGGGAGAGAACTTCCAGTCCATCGAGTTTGGGGATGCTGATGTCAAGAATGATCAGGTCGGGCATGCATTCGCGAACCATCTGCATCGCATCGACGCCGTTGTCGGACTCACCGACTACTTTGTAACCTTCATGTTCCAGCAACATACGAACTGCAAGGCGAATGACGGGGTGATCGTCGACAATAAAAACTGAGTTCATACCATGTCCCATACGTACGCAAATAAAGCGAGCACCTTAGCTCAGATAAGGGAGTTGACGCATGAAGTGACAGGCCTGCAGGTGCAATATAGGACATGTCCTACATTAAGTGAGGCAGGGGATTACATGTGAACAAGGTTTGGAAGGAAGGACGAGATTATCAGGTTGGTATGTTGGCGGTCATTATTCAGAGGGCGTTTTTATAATGAGTGCCAGATCGATATTTTCTGGTGCATGGTAGCGTTGAGGGTTTTCTGTGTGCCGTGAACTGCCTGAGGGTTTTTCGCTAATTGTAATTTTTCATTAAACTGGCGTGGGTCAACAAGTATATAAAGTCATATTGTTTCAGTGGTTTAGCCAAATACCCAAGCAAGGGCAGTCGCTGCTCGTGTGCGTTTTCTTTCAATATGTTCAGTTCGGTCGAGTCGAGGCTGCTCAGGATGATTGCCTGATGTATCAGACCCTGGTGGCTGGCGATACCAATCAAGTCGAGGCCGCAGAGGTCGGGCAGGCATTGATCGCACAGCAATATTTCGAATGGTCGTTGCGCCTGAATCATCGACTGTAATGCTCTTTCAGCATTACTTACGGCGCTAACCTGCGTAAAACCGTAACTTTCAAGCAGGTATTGAGTTGCTTTTAGCTGAAAGGGGTGATCCTCCACCAGCATGATGCGCAGATCATAGTTGAACATATAGCTTTCCATGGAAAATGGCTGGCTTGCGATGGTGTCAGAACTGATTTTATAGTTTTGATCAGCTATTTTTTACTGTGGCTGGATATCTGTCAGCTTTATCACGTTGGATCCTGTTGATCAGGGAAAAGCGATTATTTCGTGTGTATATAGATCAAACGATCAGTTTACTCTGTACAAGATGTAGGGGGATTCTCTGCGTACTACAACATTTCGGGTGTGTGAGCAGTCGCCACCGGACATTCCGTGGCGACTGATCGATTGATTTTACGAGTGGCTGGAGCGTCCGGTCATTTCCAGTGCCATTTCGCTGGCATAGCTGTCGGTCATACCGGCGATGAAGTCAATCATGCGTAAAAACGAGTTATGCAAAGGGCCGTGCGGATCGGGCGCATTATTGCCAAGCAGATCGAGAATGCGACGGTTCTTGAATGAAGCCGTACGACCGCCATGTTGCTCCAGCGCCGCCCCGCAAAAGCCATTCAGCAGAATTTCCAGCGTGGTGTACGCACCGATTTCATGCAGGGTTTTGCGTTTGTCCTGGAAGATTTTCTTACGCGCCATGTCTTTGGCATTCAGTACGCAACGCTTCGCGGGCCCGTGCATGTGCTCCACCAGATCGCCGTGAAGGGTGCCCGCCAATAGCGCGTCCTGTTGCTCGACAAATGCACGAGCCGCTGCGTTGGTCAGGTGCTCGATGGCTTTGCCGCGCAGGATTGCCAGTTTGCGGCGGCGCGAATCATTGGGGCCGAGTTGGCGGTAGGTTTGCGGTAAGTCATCACCGACCAGGCCGAGTAACAGGGACTCGACTTCGGCGTACTCCAGCAGCTCCATCTCCAGGCCGTCTTCAAGGTCGATCAGGGCGTAGCAAATATCGTCGGCGGCCTCCATCAGGTAGACCAGAGGATGCCGAGCCCAGCGCTGTTCCTCGAGTTGCGGCAGGCCCAGTTTCTGAGCGATCTGCTCCAGCAGAGGCAGTTCGCTCTGATAGCAGCCGAACTTGTGTTTTTTGTAACCCAGCGAATCGGCATGGCGCGCGGTCCATGGATATTTCAAGTACGTACCCAGTGTTGCGTAGGTCAGCCGTGTACCGCCGTCGAACTGGTGGTATTCCAGTTGAGTCAGCACCCGGAAGCCTTGGGCATTGCCCTCGAAGTTGAGGAAGTCGTCGCGTTCGACTTCGCTCATGGCATCCAGCCAGCCTTTGCCCGCGGCTTGTTGGAACCAGTAGCGGATGGCGTCTTCGCCGGAGTGGCCAAAGGGCGGGTTGCCGATGTCATGGGCCAGGCAAGCGGACTGCACCACCATGCCCAGATCGCTCGGCTCGCACCAGTCGGGCAGGGCGCTGCGGATGGTTTCACCGACACGCATGCCCAATGAGCGGCCCACGCAGCTGACTTCCAGTGAGTGGGTCAGGCGCGTGTGGATGTGGTCATTGCTGGACACCGGGTGGACCTGGGTCTTGCGCCCGAGACGGCGAAAGGCGCCGGAGAAAATGACCCGGTCGTGGTCTTTATGGAAGGGGCTACGGCCGAGTTCTTCCGGGCTGTGCAGCGGTTTTCCGAGGCGTTCACGATTAAGCAGGGTATGCCAATCCAAGGCAGGTTCTCCGTCAGGTGGCTGATTAGGGTCTGTTGGTCTGTTGGTCTTTGCGCAGGGAGCCTTGCAGCACCAGTTTGATCAGCGGCAACAGGCTGGTGCCCAGCTGGATTAGCCGAGTGACACTGCCGATCCCACCGCCCTTGGCACCTTTTGCGGTGAGGAAGCCCAGCAAGGTCACGGCGGCGATGCCCCACAGTGGCGCGTGCTTGATGCCCAGCCCCTCCTGAAAGCTCTGCGTCATCCCGCGTACGCGCTGCAAGGGCTGCAACAGCTGCCGGGACTCGTGGCGAATTTCCTGACGATGCATTTCCATGCGCAAGCGAATCAGCGCCTTGCGCATCTCTTGCCGGGAACTGTTTTTGGAAATTTCAGGCAGGCTCATGGCAGCAACTGCTCCCTGTCGTTCGCCAACTCTTCAAGGGTGGCGTTGAACGGCGATGATTCATCGATGATCGCCGCTTTCAAGCGCACGCCACAGAAGAGCGCCGCGAGCGTATAGAAAACGCATAGACCAATGATCCCTGCGAGGCGATAAGTGTCCCACAGCACAATCAACACCAGTGCCGAAAGCCCTATCAGCAACAGCAAGGCGAAAACCAGCGTCAGGCCTGCGAACAGCAACAGGCTGACGGTGCGGGTTTTCTGCTCCTGTAACTCAATGCCGAACAATTCGACATGGCTGTGCAGCAATCCAAGAAAAGCGGCGCCCAGGCGTCGCGATGAAGAACCAGAACCTGTTTCGGACGAGCCGGATTCGTCAATAGTCATATCAGCGCCGCGTTGCCAGCAGGCCAATCAAAAAGCCTACGCCGGCCGCGATGCCAACGGCCTGCCAAGGGTTGGCCTGAACATAGTCTTCGGTGGCGGTGACGGCTGCCTGGCCGCGTTCGCGCAAGGAGTCTTCGGTCAATTGCAGAGTCTGGCGAGCCCGCAGCAGGCTTTCGTGAATCTGGCGACGTAGCTCATCGGCTTGATCACCGGCCAGCGTTGCGGTGTGTTCCAGCAACCGTTCGGTGTCGCTGACCAGTGTCTGAAAATCTTCCATCAGAATTTCTTGAGCCGTCTTTGCCGTTTTGCTGGCCATGGTGATCTCCATAAGTGGCGTATGAAATGGTCGAGTATGAGCCTTGCTCAAATGCCTGGTACAGCTTTTGCTATGCCGTGGTGCGTCAGCCAGTGCTGTTGTGCTGAAACTGGGCGTGCTTCGCGAAAACCTTAACCTAAATAATAGAAACTCGCGCAAACACCTGAGCAACGATTGACCTCAATGAGTTTTTTGCGCCAAAACGGTTCACCGGAATAACGGGGGATGCCAAGGTTGGTGTCACTTTGGTGCGTAAATTGGCTCAGCGAACCGCTTTGGTGCTTTTGCGACTTTAAGGTCTGCCAACTCCATGGAAAATTTGCAAAGTGCTGTGGACAGCCTGGTCCATAGCTCCAATACGCTGTTCATTCTGATCGGCGCTGTCATGGTTCTGGCCATGCATGCCGGTTTCGCTTTTCTGGAGGTCGGCACGGTTCGGCAAAAAAACCAGGTCAACGCTTTATCGAAGATCCTCAGTGACTTTGCGATTTCGACGCTGGCCTACTTCTTTATAGGCTACTGGATTTCCTACGGCGTCACGTTCATGCAACCGGCCGCCGTCATCAGCGCGGATCACGGGTATGGGCTGGTGAGGTTTTTCTTCTTGCTGACCTTTGCTGCCGCCATTCCGGCAATCATCTCCGGAGGGATTGCCGAGCGCGCCCGATTCGTTCCGCAGTTGTGCGCGACGGCGTTGATCGTGGCATTCATCTATCCGTTTTTTGAAGGCATGGTCTGGAACGGAAACTTCGGCCTGCAAGCCTGGCTGTTGGCGCGATTTGGTGCCGGCTTCCATGATTTTGCAGGTTCCGTGGTGGTACATGCCATGGGCGGTTGGCTGGCGCTGGCTGCGGTATTGTTGCTCGGGCCGCGTAATGGTCGTTATCGCGACGGGCGCCTGGTGGCGTTTGCGCCTTCGAGCATTCCGTTTCTGGCATTGGGTTCGTGGATTCTCATCGTCGGATGGTTCGGCTTTAACGTGATGAGCGCGCAAACGCTGCAAGGTGTCAGTGGTCTGGTGGCGGTCAACTCGTTGATGGCAATGGTCGGCGGCACTGTGGCAGCGTTGATCGTCGGCCGCAACGACCCCGGGTTTCTGCACAACGGCCCGCTGGCCGGGTTGGTGGCGATCTGTGCGGGCTCCGACCTGATGCACCCGGTTGGCGCACTGCTGACCGGAGCCATTGCCGGGGCCTTGTTTGTCTGGTGTTTCATCGCGACGCAAAGCCAATGGAAAATCGACGATGTACTCGGCGTCTGGCCGTTGCACGGTCTGTGTGGCGTTTGGGGCGGGATTGCCTGTGGGATTTTTGGTCAGGGTGCATTGGGCGGGCTCGGCGGGGTGAGCCTGACGAGCCAGTTGATCGGCACCGCGCTGGGCGTAGCCGTGGCACTGATCGGAGGCTTTGCGGTGTATGGCGCGATCAAGCTGATTCATGGGTTACGCCTGAGCCAGGAGCAGGAGTATTACGGGGCGGATCTGTCGATCCACAAGATCGGTGCGGTCAGCCAGGATTGATAGCCTTCAGTTAATCGGCCGGGCTCGCGCAGAGTGGTTGCCGACTCTGCGCGAGCAGGGTGCCCTTCCTTTATCACCCGCCCAGAAGTCTTGCTTCACTGGCCTCGATGGCAGACAAGGGACCTGACATCAGTACCCGGTCGCCTGCCAGCAATCGGGTGGTGCCCTCAACCGCCAAATCAGCGCCATTGCGCTGAACGGCTTGAACATCCACCCCCAGTTCTTCCAGTGCCAGCTCGTTCAAGGGGCGACCGCATGCATGGGCGTCCATCG
>CAYNGZ010000001.1:7346-60263 GCA_964396695.1 uncultured Pseudomonas sp. | reverse complement strand
GGCACGCTGCTGTAAGGGGGGGACAGAAGGATTGGGGGGTATTGGCAAGTTTAACCGCAGGAATAAACCGTTTTGGCTGCCCACGATTGTCCAGCAGATTGCGTTGTGCTCCGTGATAGAAACCGTGCAGCAGGCGATAGCGGCCATGTCGTACTTCGTCAACGCGGTCCTGGACCTGCTGGTGGGGCAAACCCAGCATGATCAGTGCATGGGACGCGAGCATCAGACTCGACTCCAGCAATTCCGGGACGACCTCATTGGCCCCCGCCGCCTTCAATTCGCTCAGTTGGCTATCGTCGCGGGTTCGAACCAGTATCGGGACCTCAGTGTTTATCCGTCGTGCTGCGTTGAGCACGGCCAGGGCGATATCGGTCTTGTCCACAGCAATCACCAGCAATCGTGCGCGCTCAAGTCCTACGGCACCCAGCAACTCCCCGCGACGGGAATCGCCATAATGCACGCAGCTTTCACCCGCCGCGGCTTGATGAACACGCACCGGATCATCGTCCAGCGCAACGAAGGGCTGCTCTTCACGACGCAGAAAGCGTCCGATGGATTGACCCACCCGGCCGTAGCCGCAAATCACCACATGCCCGTGCAATTCTGCGTTCAACGCAGCGACCTGATCGAGTTGCGCTTCATCATTGGGTTTGCGGTGCAAGCGTGCGGCAATGCCTGGCGCTGCGCGTAGCAACAGTGGCGTCAGCACCATCGAACAGAAGGTTGCGGCCAGCAACAGAGCACTTAACTCGGCAGGCATCAGTTTGTTCTGCTGCATCTGCGCCATCAGCGCAAAGCAGAATTCACCGCCTTGCGCCAAGGCCAGGCCGCTGCGCCAGGCGGTTTCGCCGTCACTGCCGCGCCATTTGACCAGAACCGTCACGATGCTTCCCTTGATCAGCAGCAACCCCACGGTCAGGCCGAGGATCAGCAGGCCATGACTGGCGAACAGCTGCAGGTCGATCAGCATGCCGATGCTGACGAAAAACAGTCCAAGCAGAATGTCACGGAACGGGCGGATATCGGCTTCGATCTGATGCCGGTAATGGCTCTCGCCCAACAACATGCCGGCAAGGAAGGCTCCAAGGGCAGGGGAGAGTCCGAGCAGGTGAGTCAGCCAGGCTGTCAGCAAAACGATGACCAGTGCCAGCAGGACGAACAATTCGGCGGAGTGTGAAGCGGCGACTTCGTGGAACAGTCGTGGCAGTAGCCAGCGACTGGCCAGCAACAGGCCGACGAACAGCATCAGGGTTTTCCCCAGAGTGATCGGCAACGCCCAGTACCAGGCTTGATCGCTGCTGCCGGCGAACACCGGGACCAGTGTCAGCAACAACACCGCAACCACATCCTGAAACAACAGCACGCCAATGGCATTCTGGCCGTGACGGCTGAAAATCTCGCCGAGGCTGCCCAACTCTTTGCTGACAATCGCCGTGGACGATAGCGCGAGACCGGCTCCGAGCAACAGGGACGGGGTAGCGGGCATGCCGAGCACCATGAGCAAACTGCCCAGCAACATGCCCGAGCACAGCACTTGCAGACTGCCAAGACCAAATACCACACGCCGCAGCGCGAGCATTTTCGACAGGGAAAACTCCAGCCCCAGAGAGAACAACAGAAAGACCACACCCAACTCGGCGAGGTCCGGCAGGTTCTTGCTGTCGTTCACCCAGCCGAATGCGGTCGGTCCTACAAGCAGCCCTACGCACAGATAGCCCAGCACGGGAGGAAGTTGAAGACGCCGAAACAACGCGATCACCACCAATGATGAGGCGAGGATGATTAATAAATTGGCAAACACAACATTCTCCGTTTTGGTGCCGGGACGTTCCAAGCGTAGAGGCAAAAAAGCGGTGAGCATCGCGCAGCTTGAGTTGAGGGCGAATGATTTGCATCAGGGTTTTACCAGACAACTCAACTTGGCCATCCCCATGGGGGCCGTCGCTCGACGACTTTCCATCCCGGGCCTAGAATAATCACCCAATCCTCGTTGGTCTGTTAGTCATGCCCCCTGAATGCCAGTTGTTCAGCACCCTTGGTTGCCACCTCTGTGAACTTGCCGAAGCGGAACTGATGCCGATGGTCGAGCACGGTTTGTTGGTGGAGCTGGTCGACATTGCAGATAGCGAGGCGTTGTTTGAAGCTTATGGCTTGCGCATTCCGGTTCTGCGCCGCGTTGACACGGGGGCCGAGCTGGGTTGGCCCTTTGACGCCGAACAGGTTGTGGCATTCTTGCGTTAACCCCTTCTTGTTTCAGCGGCAGACGTTCCACCTGTCGCGATCCCTGGGTAATGCATTGGCGTAACCTCGACTATTCGTTTACTGTATATGCGTACAGTTATTCGCGTCAGAGGGATGTAGCATGGTCAATGTCGAACAATTGAAAGCCGGCGTGAACCGGATGTCGGCCGATGTGGTGCGTGAGGCGGTGCTGGAGTTGCGCCTGGATGGCCTGGTCACCGAAGGGAAAACGCCATTCAGCAAATTGCACTTCAACACCTGTTTTGCGGAAATCGAAGCCTTGTTCCAGCGCGCCGGTTATCACCGTCAGCTGGATGTCGTGGGTTATCAGGGGCTGCTGTATGCGCTTTATGATCCTGGTCGCTGGGAGGCTGTCGATGTATTGCGCTGGCTGAAGGAGTTTACCGAGGCAGCGGCGCAGCGAGCGCCGCTGACAGCGTGATAATCAGTACAGAGCCTAGGATCGCTCAGGCCCTTGCTGGATAATGCAGCCTGCATCAACAGCCAGAGCTTTTGTATGTCCATCTCATCTTTTTCCGCCGCACAGAATCAGGCCAGCACACTGTACCTGCCGCCGGGCACCTGGTTGACCGTACTTGATTGTCTGTGTGAGCACTTCAGCGCCATTGGTCGCGAGCAATGGCTGGACAGGATCGCTCGTGGTCGTGTCCTGGATGGTCATGGTCATGCGATTGCCGTTGACCTGCCTTACAAGGAAGGTTTGCGGATTCACTATTTTCGGGAAGTTCCCGACGAAAAACCAATCCCGGTACTCGAGACGATTCTGTATGCCGACGAGCATCTGGTGGTCGCAGATAAACCACACTTTCTGCCGGTGACCCCGGCGGGCGAGTATGTCGAGCAAACGTTGCTGCGGCGTTTGATCCGGCGTCTGGATAATCCGCATTTGGTGCCCTTGCACCGTATCGACCGGCACACGGCGGGGCTGGTGCTGTTTTCTGCAAACCCGCAGAGCCGTTCGGCGTATCAATCGCTGTTTCCGACACGACAGATCGACAAGCGCTACGAGGCAATTGCTCGCGCTTTGCCTGAGTTGTCGTTTCCGTTGGTGCACAAGAGCCGCTTGGTCGATGGCGAACCCTTCTTTCGAATGCAGGAGGGGTCTGGTGCGAGCAATACCGAGACCGCCATTGAAGTCGTAGAGAAAAACGCCGATCTCTGGCGTTATGCGTTGTTTCCGGTGACCGGCAAAAAACACCAGTTAAGGGTTCACATGACGGCGTTGGGGGCGAGTATCTGCAATGACCCGTTTTATCCCGACGCGTTGAAAGACGTTGAAGATGATTACGCCAATCCCTTGAAACTGTTGGCCAAAGGATTACGTTTTATCGATCCGGTGACCGGGTCGGAGCGAAGTTTTGAAAGTGAGATCACGCTGCAGTGGTGAGTCCGTGGCTCAAGCAACGCGTCCAGTGAGTGGCCCGCACCTGGCGGGCTTTATTGTTGAGCAACAGTTGCTGTGAGGCTTACAGGTCTTTAACGGTACGAACCTGATCTTTGTTGACGCGGGTTTTCTTGCCATCCAGTTGCTCGAATTCGTAAAAGCCTGACTTGGCATCGAATCTAGGCGTGTCGACCGACTGGATTTCGCGCCCATCATTCAACGTGATCACTGTAGGCGATGAGCAACCGGCGAGGGTCGTGAGGCCCAGTGCGAGCATGAACGTGACGAGGGACCGTTGAGTCATGTGATATCTCCGAAAATGAAATCTTTTGATTACTGAACTTGAGAGGTGTGTCTGGCGTTCAAGTTCCATGCTTGGCGTCATTCTGGCACGTTGCTGTGCAGGCTTAACAGCTGCGGTGTATTCAGGTTGGCCAGGCGTTGATCGTTTTCGGGGCATTGCAGTGCGACGGCGCCGAGGTTTCGCATGATGCGTCCGGGGCTGCGTTCACCCTCGTTCCACGCGCTTTCAAACTCGCCTGCGAGCGCCACAGGGATGATGCACAGCAACGGTTCCCAATGCTCGCCCTGGCGTAGTATCAAGGGTTTGTCCGGTTGTTGGCGGGCAGCTTCTCGCATCGCCGTGAGCAGTTCGGCATCAATGCGCGGCACGTCGCAGGGCAGCACCATCAGGTGGGGATGTCGAGCCGCGGCCAACCCGGCGCGGATACCCGCCAACGGGCCTGGGAAATCACGGTTGTCGTCATGGACCAACCGGTCGGCGTAGGGCGCGTATTCTTCCAGATTGCGATTGCAGGAAATGATGAGGTCATCACTTAAGCCCCGAGTCTGGCGGTGCAGATAAGCGATCAAAGGCAGGCCCTGCCACATCACCAACCCCTTGTCCTGCCCCCCCATGCGCTGACCGCGTCCTCCCGCCAGAAGCAGGATGGAGCAGGGCGGTAAAGGGATGTTCGAGGTCATGGCGCATCTCCACAGGTGCGGTGAAAAAATGAGGCGCTGTGATATAACACCGGGCTGTTTCTCCTACAACTGGACGAGCCTATGAAAGCCAAGGCTGATGTACCTTTCGCTCCGCTGAACATTGCGGTGTTGACTGTCAGTGATACCCGTACGCTGGAAACCGACACTTCGGGACAGGTCTTCGTTGACCGCCTGAGTGCCGCCGGGCATAACCTGGCTGCACGCATTCTGCTTAAAGATGACCTCTATAAAATTCGTGCGCAAGTCGCGACCTGGATCGCCGACGACGTCGTGCAAGTGGTGCTGATTACCGGTGGTACGGGTTTTACCGGTCGTGACAGCACACCGGAAGCCGTCAGCTGCCTGCTGGATAAACAGGTCGACGGTTTTGGCGAGTTGTTTCGGCAGATATCGGTTGCGGACATTGGCACCTCGACAGTGCAATCACGTGCGTTGGCAGGGTTGGCCAATGGCACGCTGGTCTGCTGTCTGCCGGGCTCTACCAACGCGGTGCGAACCGGCTGGGACGGGATTCTTGTGGAGCAACTGGATTCGCGGCATCGCCCATGCAACTTTGTTGCTCACTTGAAACAGGCGGCACCCTGTGAATCCCGTGGGTAAGCCGGGAAAGATGGGCAGTTTGATGCCCGTTGAAGTGGCGTTGGCGCGCTTGCTGGAAATGGCTGAGGCGTCGCCGATCCTTGAGCGCGAGCGATTGCCATTGGCTGCGACGCAGGGCCGTGTGCTCGCCGAGGACCTGGTGTCGAGCCTCGATCTGCCGCCATGGCCCAACAGTGCCATGGACGGCTACGCCTTGTGCCTTGCCGATTGGACGGGCGAGCCACTGCCGGTCAGCCAGAGGATCTTTGCCGGGCAAGCCCCGGAGCCATTGGCGCCGGGTACATGTGCACGGATTTTCACCGGTGCCCCGGTGCCAGCGGGTGCAGACTGCGTTGAAATGCAGGAAAACGCTGAAGTTCAGGCAGACCAACGGGTACGTTTTACCGAGCCGATGCACGCAGGGCAAAACATTCGCCCGCAAGGTCAGGAAACCACGGTGGGTGAACAGGTGCTGGCCGCCGGTACGCGCCTGGGTCCAATCGAACAAGGTTTGGCTGCCTCACTGGGATGCGCAGAGCTTGAAGTCGTGCGCAAGGTACGGGTCGCGGTGCTCTCCACCGGAGACGAGTTGGTCGAGCCTGGGCAGGCTCTTGGGTCAGGGCAGATCTACAACAGTAATCGGGTATTGCTGTGCAGTTGGTTGCAGCGTTTAGGCTGCGAAGTGATTGATGCGGGGATTTTGCCGGACAACTTGCCGACCACTCGCAGTCGCCTCGCCGAACTGGGTGATGTCGATCTGATCCTTTCTACGGGCGGTGTCTCGGTAGGCGAGGCGGATTTTCTGGGTATTGCGCTGCGTGAAGAGGGCGAACTGGCGCTGTGGAAGCTGGCCATCAAGCCAGGGAAGCCACTGACGTTTGGGCATTTTCGAGGTGTGCCGGTGATTGGATTACCAGGCAATCCTGCGTCGACACTGGTGACCTTCGCCTTGTTGGCACGTCCCTATCTGTTGCGCCGTCAGGGCGTGAGAGACGTTCGGCCTTTGCAGTTTCAGGTTCCGGCAGGATTCGTCTGGTCCAAGGCCGGCAATCGCCGGGAATACCTGCGTGGCCGTCTGGAGCATGGGCGGGCAATCATCTGCAAAAACCAGAGCTCGGGTGTTTTGCGCAGTGCAGCCTGGGCCGAGGGACTGGTTGAGGTGCTGGAAGAGCGCACTTTGGTTGAGGGTGACTGGGTGAACTTCATCCCGCTGAGTGAAGTGCTGGGTTAAGTCCTTTGCGAACTACAGCCTCGCCAGGCCCGGTATGGATCACGTCGGGCCTGGTGTTTCGTGGCGCAGGTCAGGCGTTAAGCAGCATCACGAGTTGATCGAAGCGGCTGTTGGCGATCCAGCCGAGGAGGCTGATGATCACTGCCGCAGCGCCAGCTGAGTAAGCAAGCCTGTGCTTGATGGACTTGACGTCGCTTCGGACCTCTTCCATATCTCTGCGGATGTACTTGAGGTGGGTCTCCAGCTCTACAACGCGCGGTTCCATGTTATTGCCTCCTGGTGTATTGGCGGTGCAATTGCATTCAGTAGGGGGAGTGAAGTGATCGCCTTTGAGTGAGGACCCCCGGTTCGCTGGAAATCGGAAGTCATGGCTTTGCATTCAGTGCGTGGCTCCCGGTCCAATAGTCGTTGTTCATGTTTGCCGCGTTGCGGACGACGCTTTTTAAGGCGCAGAAGACGTCCCTATCCATATACGTGCACATCCTTGTATGTTTTAACCGTTGGCTGATAACCGCAGTCACAAGGTGTACCAATACGAAATGACCGTCAATTAGGCTGATTCATCACGATTTGTAAGAAAAAACTCGGCATGCAGGATTCTTCTGAAGGCTCGTATCGCCCTTGATAGTTAACCCCTGCAAGACGACAGTTTGAGCTTTTCGACATGCGTGCATACCTTGCCCTTGCCAGAAGGGCGGCAGGCCAATTCAGCCTAGTCGTCGAGACTGATGATTCGCTCGCGCACGGCAAACAGCACCAGGCCTGCGACATCGAAGATCTGCAAGCGCTTCATGATCTGAGCGCGATGGGTTTCTACCGTTTTGATGCTCAGGCCCAAACCGCTGGCAATCTCGCGCGTGGATTTACCGCGCACGATCAAGCGCAGAATCTCCAGCTGACGTGCCGTCAGATTATGGGTGTCGACCGGTTCTGGCTGGATTTTCTGGGCACGAACCAGTGCCTGGTTGATCACCGTGTGAGCGATGGCCGGGCTCAGGTAGCGTTCGTTGTTGCGCAAGGCTTCAAGTGCGTGTTCCAGTTCCGTGGCAGTGGTGTCCTTGAGCAGATAGCCATGAGCGCCTGACTCCAGGGCTTGCATGATCAGCGCTGGATCGGTGTGCATCGACAGGATCAGCACCTTGCTTTGTGGGCGTATGACCTTGAGTCTTTGCAGAGCCTCAAGCCCGCCGGTTTCTTTCATGGATATATCCAGCAGGATGATATCGGGGCTTAGCTTCTCGACCATTTCGAGCAGCTGTGCTCCATCATTGGCTTCACCGATGACGGCGTAGCCAGGAATATCCAGAACCAGCGCGCGTACGCCGGCTCTGATCAGCGAGTGGTCATCCACCAGAAGCAAGTTACAAGTCAATGTAGAACCTTATTCGTACTGGCTCGTTCAAGCGCACGGGGCGCCCAGGGAAAAAGTGCTTCGATCTGTGTCCCCTTGCCGGGCTCACTGACGACGCTCAGGGTGCCGCCCAGTTGTTCGACCCGCTCCGACATGCCGGCCATTCCGCGTTGCCCTTCGCGGCCAGGATGGGTGGCAGGAGAAAAGCCCAGTCCGTCATCGCTGATAAACAGCGCAAGCCCTTGGGGCAGACGTTGCAGGCGGATCAGCAGATTTTTGGCTTGAGCATGGCGCAGAATATTGGTGACGGCTTCCTGAGAAATCCGAAACGCCGCCACCGCCATTTCTTCCGGAATACCGGTCAGACGTTGTTGGCATTCAAGGCTCCAGTTCACGGCAGTATTGGCCAGTGTCTTGAGCAGATGTGCTCGTAAACTGGCTTCAAGGCCAAGGCTGGTGAGTTGTCTTGGATTGAGAATGGCCGAGACATCGCGAACTTTGGTCAGGGTTTCTTCCAGCGTGTCGCAGAGCACGGTGCAATGGCTTTGCAGCTCTTCAGGCAGACGTCGCTTGAGCCATTCACTTTGAAGCTTTGCCGCCGTCAGCAACTGGCCGATGTCGTCGTGGAGTTCGCGACTGAGCCGATGGCGCTCGTTTTCCTGTACTTCCAGCAAACGGTCGGCCAGTTCCTGAGGCTGGAGCCTGATCGATTTACGCGAATTGCAATGCTGCACCAAGACGCTGGTGGCGGCAGCAAGATTCAGTATCAGCAGTGCGACTGGAAATTGGCCGGACAGGCAGTAAACCAGCAGGCTGCTCACTGCCGAGCACAGGCACAGCAGCAGAGTGAACCGGCGAACGCTTTTTCGGGAGGGTGGCCAAGAGGCGACTGACTTGAGGCTGGCGTACATAGCGGATGGAGCCAATGAATGTTCGCTGCGGGCAGACCGGTCATGGTGGCTGACGGGGTTCTGTGTGGAAAACGCTGGTATTTGAATAGTTGGCTTCAAGTTAGCGCAGTCTGACTGTCAAAATCGAGTGTTGCACTGTACAGGGACAGGCCCCGCCTGAAGTCAGAGTGCCATAACGTAGAGCCAACTAATTGGGCCGCATAATACCACTTAACATACCGTTGGTCGCGTTCGCTATATATGTCCAGAGGGTCAGGATTTTTGTCGTTGCCGGATGTCTGCTCTACGTTAGTGGACATGGGCTGGTGGCTGAGCGCCCAGCGTGACTCATTACCTAGCTAAACAGTTCGCAGCGCTCTGGACGAGGAGTTCAGAAGGTCGCAAGTCGACAACTAATAGTTGGGTTATTAACTTGATTCTTTCGTTAAAAGTTATGAAATGTTCAATTACGACGTGAAAGGTTGTTGCTGAAAGTATTGAAAATTATCCAGCGATCCCATGCATTACTTGATGCAACTCAGGCATGCCTTGCCGAAAGCGGAGCGCATGCGAATGGCTGGGAAGGTAATGACAGGCGCGTGGGGGCACGGCCAATTTCCATGGCGAAGGCCTCGATCAACGACATCTGTTCAGCGTCATCAAGGCTGAGTTGGCCGGTGGTCAGGTCGACCAGTTCAAGTTGCCAGGCCATCAATGTGAAGCACTCTTTCAGCGCGCCAAGTGTCTGGTCATTCAGATCGATTTGAGTGCGTGCATGGCTGAGCAGGCTGTGAATGCACATCGAGAACTCAGACACCGCCTGCAATGCCAATGCATCGGCCCGGTTGGCCAGGGTGAACAGTGTGTTCAGCATGCAGTCGATGGCGTCCTGATCATTGTTGATCAGTTGCAGGTGGCTCAGGCATTCCTCGGATTTGGCCAGCAGGGTCTCTGCCTCGATCAGGAATTCGGGTAATCGCGGATTCCAGTTTTTACGATCGTTCAGCATGCTTCTCTCCACGACATCAAGTCAGGTGATGCAATTGGGCGTGTGGCGAACGAGCGTAAGGTACGGCCGGACAATGAGCTGAATCTGTAAGGCGCTTCTGATTTTTTGCGGCTGGCGATGAACGGTCTGTTTGCGTTCGATGTGAATGCTCCGATTGAACGAACCTGATTTGCAGTGTAACGAGGTGCTGCAATCGTTTGCCATGAGGCTGGAGTGGCATACCCCGGCAGGCTGAAAAACGAGCTCGGCAACGGTTCTTCGGTCACAAACAAAAGCCTGACTCCATTCATGCAGTGAGAATGGCGTCACATTAATGGCTATTGGATATCGCGAATATCAGGATGGTCCTGATTGCGGCTAGGGGATTCCCTTATGCCACGGAACCAGACGCGCAAAGACGGGTCGCGCAGAGGGTTGTGCAATGGATGAGATGACCGCGTCAGTAGAGCATGATGTTAATGTGACATCAATTCCTTTGCGTGGGATTTTGTTTGCGGGTCAAGATTGCGCGTGAACCGCCGATACCTTTCTTTAGTGAATTCATCAGAAAAGCCCAGGAGTCATTAATGGCCGGCATTCTCGACACAGTAGATCAACGCACACAGCTGGTGGGTGAGAATCGCCTGGAAATTCTCATGTTTCGTCTGGCCGGTCGGCAGTTGTTTGCGATCAACGTTTTCAAGGTGCAAGAAGTCCTGCAATTGCCGAAGCTGACCTTGATGCCGCAGCGTCACCCGTTCGTGTGTGGCGTGGTCAACCTGCGTGGCCAGACGTTACCGGTGATCGATCTGTCCCAGGCGATCGGCATGCGACCGCTGGTGCCGGGGCCTGACAGCACCATCATCGTGACCGAGTACAACCGCTCGGTGCAGGCTTTCCTGGTCGGTGGCGTCGATCGCATCGTCAACATGAACTGGGAAGCCATTCTGCCGCCGCCGGGCAGTGCCGGTCGCCAGCATTACCTCACCGCCATCAGCAAGGTCGATGACCAGTTGGTGGAGATCATCGACGTCGAAAAAGTACTGGCCGAGATTGTGCCTTACAACGCCAAGGTTTCGCGTGACAAGCTTGAAGACCCGGTGCTGGAGCGCGCCCGTGGTCGTGAAGTGCTGCTGGTGGACGACTCCAACGTGGCCCTGTCCCAGTTGCGCGACACCCTGGGTCAACTCGGGGTGAAAATGCACATCGCCAGCGACGGCTTGAAGGCCTTGAACATGCTCAAGGCCTGGGCCGATAGCGGCGTGGTCATGACCGATAAGCTGCTGATGATCTTCACCGACGCGGAAATGCCCGAAATGGATGGCTACCGCCTGACCACTGAAATTCGCAACGATCCACGCCTGCGCGGCCTGTACGTGGTGCTGCATACCTCTCTGTCCGGCAGCTTCAACGATTCGATGGTGAAGAAGGTCGGTTGTGACAACTTCCTCTCGAAATTCCAGCCAGACAAACTGGTCGACGTGGTGCGCCAGCGCCTGATGCTCGACGCGGTCCCGGCCTGACGGAACATCACGGGCAGGCGTAGTGCCTGCCTGTGACGTGCTTCTTTGATTCGTCAGCCGGCTCGTATATCGTGGCGCTTTTGCCCACCAGGGAGCAGGCCATGTTGCGTCTGAGCGCGCTTTACCGTTATCCACTCAAGTCCGGCAAGGGCGAAACCCTGCAACAGGTCAGCCTGGACAAACTGGGGCTGGTGGGGGATCGACGCTGGATGCTGGTGGACGAGGCCAGCGGACGCTTTCTGACGCAACGTGCGGTATCGGACATGAGCCAGTTGTCGGCGTTATGGAATGCCGCCGGCGGCCTGACGCTCAGTGCACCCGGTCGCTCACCGATCGATATCGCACTGCCTGCCAGCGATGCAGACCTGCGTGGGGTGACCATCTGGCGCGATACCTTGCGGGTTCCTGATGCGGGTGATGCAGCGGGTGCCTGGGTCAGTGAATTCATCGGCAAGCCTACCCGGCTGGTGCAGGTGCCCGAGGCGCTGGCCCGTATCACCCAGGCCGGCTATGGCAAGGATGACGATAAAGTCGCCTTTGCCGATGGTTTTCCGCTGCTGTTGATTGGCCAGGCTTCGCTTGAGGACTTGTCGCAACGGGTCGGCCGCCCACTGGAGATGCTGCGTTTTCGGCCGAATCTGGTGATCGAGGGCAGCGAGGCGTTTGCCGAAGATGGCTGGAAGCGCATTCGCATTGGCGATGTCGAGTTTCGTGTGGTCAAGTCGTGTGCACGCTGCATCCTCACCACCATCGACCCGCAGACCGGTGAGCGCAGCGACGACCGCGAACCCCTGGCAACGCTGCAGAAATACCGTGCGCAAGAGGATGGCGCGATGTTTGGCCAGAATCTGGTCAACGATGGCAATGGCCGGCTGGAAGTCGGCATGCCGGTAGAGATTCTCGAATGACGCTGTAGCGCCTGAATGAAAAATGCCCATGTCCTTCGACATGGGCATTTTTTATCGCGGTGAAACGCTTAGCCGCGGTATTCGCACAGGTAAGCGGTGTCGACAGCGACTTTCAGCTGGAACTTGCTGTTGGCCGGTACGTTGAACTGGCTGCCGGCGGCGAAGGTTTCCCAGTCGCTGCTGTCAGGCAACTTCACGGTCAGGGCGCCGGAAACCACGTGCATGATCTCACGCTGGCTGGTGCCGAATTCGTATTCGCCCGGTGCCATGACGCCGATAGTGGCCGGGCCTTCAGCGGTGCCGAAAGCAATCGACTTGACGGTGCCGTCGAAGTACTCGTTGACTTTAAACATGGGCGATTCCTCGAAATGGGCTAAAAAGGCCGGCCAGTATGCACAAGGCCTTTTCGCCCGTCACCTGTTGCACTCAAGGAAGAACCAGCGGCAACAGGCGTGCGGTATTACGTGCATCCTCCAGTGCCCGGTGCTGTTGACCGGTAAATTGCAGGCCCGCCAGTTGCAGGGCGCCGTTGAGCCCCAGCGGCCGCTCCAGTCGGCGGGCCTTGGCGAAGCGCTGCTTGAGGTTCATGTGAGGCACTCGGCTCAGGGCGCTGTCGAGTTGCAGGCGATGCCACTCCTGAAGCAGTTGTTGGCGGTCGTAATCGCCCCAGCTGGCCCAGCCCTCGAGGCGTGTGTGATGCTGGCCGAGCCAGCGCTCGAACTGCGGCCAGACGTCGGTCAATGGCTGGGCAGCGTCAATATTGGCCTGGGTGATGTGGGTCAGCTCGCGACAGAAGGGCGTCAGCAGCGGCCGTCGCTGGGGCCGGACAAAGCGCTGGAAAGAGTCCAGTTCGCGGCCCTCGCGATTGACCAGGGTGGCGCCGATTTCGATGATTTCCATCTCGGTCACGGGCCAGCCACCGTCATCAGTTGTCGCTTCGAGATCAATTACCAGCCAATGAGGCATCGCAGGTTTCCTGGTGTCCGCGTCCTGATGAGGCTCAGCGTAGCCAACCGCGACGGATCCGCCTAGCGGCTTATTCAACCTCCAATAAAATCTGACGATTCCTGACCTGATCGCCGGGGCTGACCTGCAACCGTTTAATCACACCGTCGATACCGGCCTTGAGCGGATGTTCCATTTTCATTGCCTCCAGCACCAGCAACAGCTGCCCTTTGCTCACCCGGGAGCCTTCGCTGACCAGCACGTCGACAATCGCACCATCCATCGGCGCTTTCAGCGTGCCGGTGCGGGTGCCGACCTGACCGCTGGCGGGCGCCAGTGTCTGGTCTTGCAACAGCAGGCTGCCGGGGCGGGTGAACAACCATAGTTGTCCGGCGGCCAGTTGATAGGCATAGCGACGGCGAATGCCGTTGATTTCCAGAGTCACCCAACGTTCATTCATTTCGACGAGCTTCAGTTGCAGGGTTTTCCCGGCCACCTGAATGCGTAATTGCCTGTCGGGCAACACGGTCACTTCGGTTGGCCAGCGATCGTCGCCGAGGCCGATCTGTTGCTGCAAGGGGGCGTTGGCGTTGTTGCGCCAACCGGCGAGTCCTATCGTGTGGGCGCCCGCGGACTGCCGATAGAACAGTGCAGCGGCGATGGCCAGTTCTTCGGCGGTGGGCGCGTGCGGGTGAAGGCTCGGGTGATCGGTGAAGTGTTGCTCGATGAACCCGGTGTTGAAGTTCCCGGAGATAAACCGTGGATGCTCCAGCAGACCAGTGAGCAAGCGCTGATTGGTCTGCAGGCCCAGCAAGGCGCTGTCCTCGACTGCCCGCAGCAACTTGCGCCGGGCCTCTTCGCGGGTGGCACCGTGGGCGATGATTTTGCCGAGCAGCGGGTCGTAAAACGGACTGACCTGCTGACCTTCAAGCAAGCCGTGGTCGATGCGCACGCCGCCCGCCAAGGCTGGTTCCCAGCGTGTAATGCGCCCGGTCTGGGGCAGGGAACCCTGCGCCGGATCTTCGGCGTAAAGGCGCACCTCTATCGCGTGGCCCTTGAGTTCGACCTGTTCCTGGCGCAATGGCAATGGCAATCCGGCAGCGATATCCAGTTGCCAGGCCACCAGGTCCAGGCCGGTAATCAATTCGGTTACCGGGTGCTCGACCTGCAAGCGGGTGTTCATCTCCAGAAAATAGAATTGCCCCCGGGCATCGAGCAAGAACTCCACAGTGCCGGCGCCGACGTAATTCACTGCGCGCCCGGCCTTCAACGCAGTTTCGCCCATGGCTTGGCGCAGTTCGGCGGTCATCACCGGGCAAGGCGCTTCTTCGATGACTTTTTGATGGCGACGTTGAATCGAACAGTCGCGCTCGCCAAGGTAGATCAGATTACCGTGATGATCGCCGAATAACTGAATCTCGACGTGGCGTGGTTCGATCAGCGCTTGTTCGAGAATCAACTCGTCACTGCCGAACGCATGCAGGGCTTCGGAGCGTGCGGTGCGGATCTGCTCAAGCAAGTCGCCCGCGCTATGCACCAGGCGCATGCCGCGCCCACCGCCACCGGCGCTGGCCTTGATCATTAGCGGATAGCCGATGCGTTCGGCTTCGCGACTTAGCGTGACGTCGTCCTGCTCTGCCCCTTGGTAACCGCCGATGCACGGCACACCAGCGGCGAGCATGGCGATTTTCGACAAGCGTTTGCTGCCCATCAGTTCGATGGCAGCAGGACCTGGACCGATAAAGGTGAGGCCGGCCCGAGCGCAGGCCGTGGCGAATTCAGCGTTTTCCGAAAGAAAGCCGTAGCCGGGGTGGATCGCGTCCGCACCGCTGCGCAATGCCGCGTCGATGATCGCTGCGCTGTTCAGGTAGGACTGCGCAACGGCAGCCGGGCCGATGTTCACTGCTTCATCCGCCATGTGCACATGCAGAGCGTCGGCGTCGGCATCGCTGAATACCGCCACCGTGCGATAGCCCAGCGCTTGAGCGGTGCGCTGGATCCGGCAGGCGATTTCACCGCGATTGGCGATAAGGATTTTGCGCAAGGTGGGCATGGGGTGATCCTTTGTATTTTGCGGTGTTTTTGAGGGCCTCTTCGTGAGCAAGCCCGCTCTCACATTGGAAATTCGTTCCCCTGTGGGAGCGAGCTTGCTCGCGATGCTTTTAAGGTGCCCAACCCGGTTTGCGTTTTTGCACGAAGGCCATCGTCCCTTCGACACCTTCCGCCCCGGTCACGGCTTCGCTGAACCACTCGGCCGACTGGTCGAGCAACGGCCCCAGCGGCTGTTCGGTGCTGGCCAGCAGCAGGGCTTTGGTCGTGGCATTGGCACCTGGAGCGCAGCACAGAACATGGGCGAGCACCGCATCCAGGCGTTCGGCCAGGGCTTGCGCATCGTGTTCGACAAAATGCACCAGCCCCAGCCGCCGCGCCTCATGGCCGTCAAAACGCGCGGCGGTCAGCGCCAGGCGTCGTGCCTGAGTGAGGCCGATACGCTGGACCACGAACGGTGCGATTTGCGCGGGCAGCAGGCCGAGGCTGGTTTCCGGCAAGCCGAACTGGGCATTGTGGTCGGTCAGTGCAATGTCGCTGACGCAGGCCAGACCGAAGCCACCGCCGAGCACCGCACCTTGCAACACGGTGATCAGCACTTGCGGCGCGTGCTGGGCTTCCTCAAGCAGGGCGCCGAACGCGCGATTCAACTCGCGGTAAGCCTCCTGGCCTTGAGCACGGGCATTGGCCATGTCTTTCACGTCACCACCGGCAGAAAAATGGCCGCCGGCACCGCCAAGCACCAATGCGCGGATGTCCCGGTCACCGCGTACCGCCGCGAGTACCGCGCGCAATTCGGCGACCATCTGCAAGCTCATGGCATTGCGGCAGTCTGGCCGGTTCAAGGTGATGTGCAGGACGCCGTTGTGCGGTTCCAGCAGCAGGGTCTGGCAAACGGGCAGAGTATTCATTTTTTCTTCCCGGGCAGGATGCCCATCAATTTGCAGATGATCCCCAGCATGATTTCGTCGGCACCGCCGCCAATCGATACCAGCCGCACATCGCGATACGCCCGCGCTACCGGGTTGTCCCACATGTAGCCCATGCCGCCCCAGTATTGCAGGCAACTGTCGCTGACTTCCCGGCCCAGCCGCCCGGCCTTGAGCTTGGCCATCGACGCCAGGCGCGTGACGTCCTGGCCTTTGACGTATTGCTCGGTGGCTTGGTAGACCAGTGCCCGCAGGCATTCGATTTCGGTGGAAAGCTCGGCGAGGCGGAAGTGGATCACCTGGTTGTCGATCAGCGCATTGCCGAACGTCTTGCGCTCCTTGCAGTACTCGATCGTGCTGTCGATGCAGTATTCCAGGCCCTTGATCATGTTCGCCGCACCGAACAGGCGTTCCTCCTGAAACTGCAGCATTTGCATCATGAAGCCCGCGCCTTCGTGGCCGATGCGGTTACGTTGCGGCACGCGCACATTGTCGAAAAACACCTGGGCGGTTTCCGAGCTGCGCATGCCGAGTTTGTCCAGAGGCGAGCTGAGGCTGATGCCGGGGCTGTTCATCGGCACCATGATCAACGATTTGTTGATGTGCGCCTTGTCGTCCGAGGTGTTGGCCAGCAGACAGATGAAGTCGGCGCTCGGTGAGTTGGTGATCCACATTTTGCTGCCGTTGATCACGTAGTCGTCGCCGTCCTTGCGCGCAGTGGTTTTCAGTCCGGCGACATCAGAGCCGGCACCGACTTCCGAGACGCCGATGCAGCCGACCTGTTCACCGGTGATCGCCGGACGGAGGAATTCTTCACGCAACTCGTCGGAACCGAAACGGGCGAGGGCCGGGGTGCACATGTCGGTCTGCACGCCAATCGACATCGGAATCCCGCCGCAATGGATGGTGCCGAACTCTTCAGCGGCGACAATCGAATAGCTGTAATCCAGGCCCATGCCACCGAATTTTTCCGGTTTGGAAATCCCCAGCAGACCGAGCGCGCCGGCCTTGCGGAAGATCTCGTGGATCGGAAAGCGCCCGGCTTTTTCCCACTCATCGACGTACGGGTTGATTTCGCGGTCGACAAAATGACGGACGGTACGGCGCAGTTCTTCGTGTTCCTGGGTGAAGATCATTTTTATTGTTCTCCCTAAACCTGGTGGTGATCAGAGCCTCAAAAACGTGCGATACCAAAACTGTTGGGTTGCAACTGACGAACCTCGGCCTCATGGCAGATGTCCAGCAGGTAGCCGAGCAAGGTGCGCGTATCCCGTGGATCGATCAGCCCGTCGTCCCACAGGTTGGCGCTGCCATACAGTGCGGTGGACTGACTGTCGAGTTTCTGCGCGGTGACCTGCTCGAGCGTGTCGAGCATTTTCGGGTCCGGGACCAGACCGTCCTTGGCCTGTTTGGCTTCGGTGACAATACGCAGCACCTTGCCGGCCTGGGCGCCGCCCATCACGGCGGTGCGGCTGTTGGGCCAGGCGAAGATGAAACGCGGGTCGAGCCCACGACCGCACATTGCATAGTTGCCGGCGCCGTAAGAGCCGCCGACCACGATGGTCAGCTTCGGCACCCGTGCGTTGGCCACGGCCTGAATCATCTTCGCGCCATGTTTGATCACTCCTTGCTGTTCCGACTCGGTGCCGACCATGAAACCGGTGGTGTTATGGAAAAACAGCAGCGGCGTCTGGCTCTGGTCGCAAAGCTGGATGAACTGCGCAGCCTTGCTGGCACCTTGCGGGGTGATCGGACCGTTGTTGCCGATGAAACCGCAGGGCCGTCCCTGGATCTGCAAATGGCCGCAAATCGTCTGCTGATCGAGCTCGCCCTTGAACTCGAGAAAGCACGAGCCATCGGCGATGCGCGCAATGATCTCGCGCACGTCGTAGGGCTTTTTCGGATCGTCCGGAATCAGCCCCAGCAGTTCGTCGATCGGGTAGCGCGGTTCGTCCCAGGAGGGGGCGCTACGCACGGGTAACCGTGTATTCCATGGCAACAGGCTGACGATTTCGCGTACCAGGCGCACGCCGTCGGCATCGTTTTCGGCCAGGTATTCGGCAGTGCCGGCGGTTTGAGCGTGCATTTCGGCGCCGCCGAGTTCCTCGTCAGTGGCGACTTCGCCGGTGGCGGCTTTGAGTAGCGGAGGGCCGGCGAGAAACAGCTTGGCCTTACCGCGCACCACCACCACGTAGTCCGAAAGCCCTGGCTGATAAGCGCCGCCGGCGGTAGCCGAACCGTGCACAACCGTGATTTGCGGCAAGCCCATGGCCGACATCCGCGCCTGATTGGCGAAGCTGCGTGCCCCCTCGACGAAAATCTCCGCGGCGTAATTGAGGTTGGCGCCGCCGCTCTCGGCGAGGGTGATCACCGGCAGTTTGTTTTCCATGGCGATCTGTTGCAGGCGCAGGGATTTTTTCAGGCCGCTGGGGGAAATGGTGCCGCCCTTGATCGCGCTGTTGTTGGCGACCACCAGCACCCGCACGCCGGACACGTAACCGATCCCGGCGATCAACCCGCCACCGGCCTGGCTGCCGTCCTTGTCGTCGTGCAGTCTGTAGCCGGCCAGGCTGGCCAGTTCGAGAAACGGCGCGCCGGGATCGAGCAGCAGGTTCAGGCGTTCGCGTGGCAGGAGTTGTCCGCGTTTGTCGAATTTCGGCTTTGCTTCGGCAGCCTTGCTCAGCAGGTTGTGTTCCAGCTGACGGATCTGTTCGATGCTGCTCAACATCGCCGCGCGGTTCTGTGCGAACTGCGGGCTGTGGGTGTCGAGTTGCGATTCAATCAACGGCATGGCTCAGTCCTCTGGTTGACCTGGTCAGCGATGCTTTGCGGCACCGGGATCTGGATTTCCAATAGTTGCTGGGCGAACGCCTTGCCTTGCGGGTCGATCCGCAGGCTGGCCACGCCACCGCCGCCGAGGGCGTTTTCCAGGAGAAAGTTCAGGCTGTGGGTGCCGGGCAAATACCAGCGTTCGACCCGCCCGTGAATCGGGTCGAGAACGTGACTCATCCAGTCGACGATGACCGCAGGCGTCAGCGCTTCGGCGATCCACGGCAGGTACTCGGGCGCGCGGGCCATGACGCCGATGTTGCTGTGATTGCCCTTGTCACCGGAGCGCGCCACCGCAAGTTTCACCAGCGCCACGCTGGCATCGGCTCGGGCATGGGGTTTGGGCGGATCAAAGGGCACCGGCAGGTCGGCAACGTCGAGATGATCGAGGGCGGGCAGGGCGCAGGGATGGCGTTGGCCTTGCAGGTCGACTTCCAGCGCGCAGGTGTTTTTGTCGATCAGGAACGAGAACAGACGGATCAACGGGTACACCGTCGGCCGACCGCCGACGATTCCGGTCAACCCTGGCGCCATGCCGGTGGCGGCCTGGGCGATTTCCCGGGAAAACAGGATCAGCGCCTGTTTGTCCGGATGCCGCACTGCCAGTTTGATCACCACCTCGCGGCTGTCCTGGCGCTGGCCGTGAGGACCATAGGTCGCTTCGGCGCCGAGCAGCTCGATGTTCACGTCGCTGTAAGGCGCCCAGCCGCGCTGGCTGAGCATTTCCGAGGTCTTGCCGATGATCGCCTGGCTCACCCGACGCGCCTTGGCCACCGCATCGATCCCGGCGATCAGGCAACTGGCGGTGCAGCGAAAGCCGTCCAGCCAGGTCGCGCTGACCTTGTATTGACGGGTGGGCGGCAAGCCTTTGGCACCGTGAACGTGCACGGTGTTTTTGCCCCGTTGCTGGAGTCTGACCTGGCTGAAATCGCAGACCACATCGGGCAGCAGATAGGCGCGAGGGTTGCCGATTTCATACAGCAGTTGCTCGCCGACGCTCAGCGGTGTGACCAAACCGCCGGAGCCTTCAGGTGTGCTGACGATGAACTGGCCGTCGGCGCTGACCTCGACGATGGGGAAGCCGATGTGTTCGTAGTCCGGCACTTCTTGCCAATCCGTGAAGTTGCCGCCGGTGCACTGCGCGCCGCATTCGATGATGTGCCCGGCCAGCGCGGCCTGGGCCAGTTTGTCGTAGTCCTGCCACGACCAGCCGAATTCATGCACCAATGCCGCGCTGGCTACCGCGCTGTCGACCACTCTGCCGGTGATGACAATGTCTGCGCCCAGACGCAGTGCTTCGACAATGCCGGGGGCGCCGAGGTAGGCGTTGGTGGATACGCACATCGGCGGCAGGGGCGCACCGCTGAACATTTCCTTTACGCCGCAGGCGGCCAGTTGCCTGAACTGTGGTTGCAGATCATCGCCCAGCAGCACTGCGATCTTCAGGGGTACACCGGCCTTGTCGCACGCCGCTTGCAGCGCCGCCGCGCAGGCCAGCGGATTGATCCCGCCGGCGTTACTGATCACGCGGATGTGCTGTTCGGACAGTTGTGTGAGCAGCGGGCTGAGGACTTCGACGAAGTCGGTCGCGTAACCGGCCCGGGGATCTTTCATCCGCGCGCCGGCCAGCAACGACATCGTGATTTCTGCCAGGTAGTCGAACACCAGATAGTCCAGCCGGGCGCCTTCGACCAATTGCGCGGCGGCGGTCGAGGTGTCGCCCCAGAAGGCACTGGCGCAGCCGATACGAACGGTTTTGTTCATTGCAAGCCTCCGACAGAAGTGAGTCGAGACTACCAAGCAAGCGCTTGGTTTGTAAATACTGATCACATCTTCTGCCCAAGCGCTTGCTCGGTCGTCCCGGTCAGCTTAAATTGCCCGCGCAACTCACTGTTTCAGTGGTCTGATCGCACATTCGATTGAGCGACTGTAGGAGAGAACGGGTGGACGAGCAAAAAGCCCTACTGGTAATGCGCGAATTGGTCGACAACGGGCAACTGACCGATCCCGACAGCGCTCGCGGCAAACTGCTGCAAATGGCCGCTCACCTGTTTCGCAACAAGGGTTACGAACGCACCACGGTGCGTGACCTGGCCAGTGCGGTCGGGATTCAGTCGGGAAGTATTTTTCATCACTTCAAAAGCAAGGATGAAATCCTGCGGGCGGTGATGGAGGAAACCATCCGCTACAACACCGCGTTGATGCGTGCATCCCTGGCGCAGGCGACCAACGTGCGTGAGCGGGTGTTGGCGCTGATCCGCTGCGAATTGCAGTCGATCATGGGCGGAAGTGGCGAGGCGATGGCGGTGCTGGTCTATGAATGGCGTTCGCTGTCCGCAGAAGGCCAGGTTCAGGTGTTGGCGTTGCGTGATATCTACGAGCAGATCTGGTTGCAAGTGCTGGGTGAGGCGAAAGACGCCGGTTTGATTCGCGGCGACGTGTCCATCACCCGACGTTTTCTAACGGGCGCACTGTCCTGGACCACCACCTGGTTTCGTGCGGACGGCAGCATGAGCCTCGATCAACTGGCCGACGAAGCGTTGATTCTGGTGCTGGAAGAAAAATGACGGTAGTGCCAAAACTTATTAAATTGCCATCACCAAGTTGTCTAAGTGGGTGAAACCGCCTAGCTTTGTAGTGAATGCATTTTCAGAGGTGGGTTTGTCTTGATGTCTTCGCCAGTTCGGAAGGCTTTACAGGTTTCGCTGATGGCGCTGGGTGCGCTGTTCGTATTGCCGACTTCGGCCGCGCAAGTGGTGCAGGTGGGCGCTGCGCATTTTCCTCCCTATACCGTTCGACCGGAGAATGGCGACGATACCGGCCTGCTGCCGCAGTTGGTCGAGGCGCTCAACAAGTTGCAAACCGACTATGAGTTCAAACTCGTGCCGACCTCATTGCAGCGTCGATTCGGTGATTTCCAGGATGGCCGGACTGATATGGCGATCTTCGAAAACCCGGAGTGGGGGTGGAAGGATATTCCGCACAGCACTGTCGACATGGGGCTGGAAGATGCTGAAATCTTTGTCGCACAGAGCAAACCGGATCGTCAGCAGAGCTACTTCGCCGATCTGAAAGGCAAGCGTATGGCGCTGTACAGCGGTTATCACTATGAATTTGCCAATTTCAATAACGATCCGAAATATCTCAAGGACACTTACAACGCGACGCTCACGACCTCCCACGACAGCAACTTGCAGATGATCCTTCGCGACCGTGCCGACATTGCACTGGTCACACGTTCGTACCTCTACGATTACCTGCATCGCAATGAAAAGGTCGGGGCGCAGTTGCTGGTGTCCCAGCGTATCGATCAGGTTTATCACCATTACGCGCTGTTACGTCCGCAAGCACCGATCAGCGCTGAGGCATTCGGCAGGTTGCTGCAAGGCTTGCGGGATAACGGGCAGATGCTGAAGATTTTCGATCCGTACAAGATTGCCATCGTGCCGGTGCCCAAAAGCTGAAATCGGGCCATCAGTCGCCGACTTCATGCCCATCCCTAAATTTCCCCTCCTGGCTCACGTCACATCGTTGAAGTTGAACTGTCGACGATGACCGTGAGCCTGATCCATGTCCAATCTGAATGACCTGACTGCCCTGGCGCTGCCGGCGGGACGCCGTCTTGTGGCTGATGAAGCCGAAAGCCGACTGAATCTCTCCCTGGAAGGGCAGCCGCTGATCCAGCTGAGCCTGACCCGCGGCCCTGAATTGCATATCCATCTGCTGGAGCTGTATCGCCGTCCTGCTGGCGAAGCGTTCTGGGCCGCGTGTTACTGGCTGTTTGCGCGTGACCCGGGGTGTCAGCGCCTGACCTGGCATCTTGATGAACCGCCGACGCAGGCCTTGCTCAGTGGCTTGCTGGTCAGTACCGAAGTCGCCGGCGAGTACCAGTGCGAGCGCAGCCTGTTCTGGCAATTGCCGCAACCCTGGCTGGGCGAGTCGCTTACCGGCTGTTATCCGCAGCACATGCTCATCAGCGCCGGTAAGCGTCACCCGCGGCGTCCGGTCAAGCCGCGAGGCGAGGTCTACCGGCGCTTCGATGCCCGATTGGGGGCATGGATTTCGTTGCGCACGGTGGAAATCGACAGCGATCTGCCACGCTTCAACCGCTGGCAGAACAGCCCGCGGGTGGCGAGTTTCTGGCAGGAAACCGGCAGCCTCGAACAGCACCGCGAGTACCTGAGCAAGCTTGAGGCCGACCCGCACACGTTGACGTTGATCGGCTGCTTTGACGACCAGCCCTTTGCCTACTTCGAAGCCTACTGGGTCAAGGAGGACCGCATCGCACCGTTCTACGACGCCGGCGATTACGACCGTGGTATTCACATGCTGGTGGGCGAGGAAAATCACCGGGGGCCACACAAGGTTGCCAGTTGGTTGTCGGCGCTGGTGCATTACCTGTTTCTGGACGATCCGCGCACTCAGCGGGTAGTGGCCGAACCCCGTGCCGATAACGCGAAGATGATCGGCCATATGCACAATCAGTGTTTCCACTGCGAGAAGGAATTCGACTTTCCGCACAAGCGTGCAGCACTGATGATCCTGGGGCGTGAGCGGTTTTTTGATCGGTGCTCGTTGGCGTAAGTCAGCATTGAGTCGAAAAGATCGCAGCCTTCGGCAGCTCCCACGCGCGTGTAGGAGTTGCCGAAGGCTGCGATCTTTTTTATCGAGACAACAAGGTCTCAGCGACGGGCGAAGGTATCGCTGCGCTTACCCGAGACCTTGCGGCAATGCACCAGGGCATCGCGAATCATGAAATTCACCAGGGTCGGCGACACGCCGAGTTCCTTGGCGATGTCCTTTTGCGGGACGCCGTGCAGGCGATACATCTCGAAGGCGTAGCGGGTTCGGCTCGGCAACTCGCCAAGAGCGTCGGCGATGTTTTCCAGGGTCGAAAAGTTGATGTGCGAGGTTTCCGGCGACGCACCGTGAACGACCACGTTCAAGCCTTCTTCTTCGGTACCCGAATACTTTTGCTCCAGCGCCTGTTTGCGGTAGTGGTCGATCGCCAGGTTGCGCACGATCTGAAACAGGTAGCTGAGCTGGGCCTTGAACGAGGAGGTGATTGGCGGTGCCGATTGCAGCCTGAAAAACGCATCCTGAACGACATCTTCGGCGCGGGAGCGGCAGCCGGTAATACGGGCTGCGATCTTGACCAGAATCAACCGATTATCAACGAACGCCTGGAGTAAGGGTGAGTCGCACCTGCTTGTGGATACTGGTTCCGTCATGGAAATCACCTTGCTGCAAAAAGTTAGTAGGACGGCCAGGGGTTCGGAGCCGTCCTACGCATCGAGCGACAAGCTAGGCTTAATGATAATTATTGTCAATTGAGAGGTGGAATTAATTCTATTGCAGGTTTCCTTTGCCAGCGGCCTCAAGCAGACAGGCCTTGAACCGCGGTTTTGCAAACGTCAACAGACCCTAATTATTTCGATACGTCATCCGTTCTCATGGGTGAATGGCTCCCGGCAACAGCGCCGGTTCCGCCGTATCACCAGGCCTTGCGCGGTCGATCAAGACTGCGTCCTGCACGCTCTTGATGGGTGTGAGTTAAGAAAACCGATTCCACTTGCAAGCCGAATTCAGGCAGGAAACCTCATGACCGACGCGTTCGAACTTCCCAGCACACTGGTCCAAGCCCTCCAGCGCCGCGCGGCCCTGACGCCGGACCGGGTCGCTTTGCGCTTTCTGGCCGAAACCCCGGAGCAGGGTGTCGTGCTGAGTTACCGCGATCTGGATCTTCGGGTGCGAACCATTGCCAGTGCACTGCAAGCAGCAGCCAGCCACGGTGATCGTGCGGTGCTGTTGTTCCCCAGCGGTCCGGATTACGTCGCCGCCTTTTTCGGTTGCCTGTACGCCGGGGTCATCGCGGTGCCGGCATACCCGCCGGAGTCGACCCGTCGCCATCACCAGGAGCGTTTGCTGTCGATCATCAGCGACGCCGAACCGTGCTTGCTGCTGACCAGCGCTGAGGTGCGTGATTCATTGCTGCCAATGAGCGAGTTGCATGCCGCGCACGCACCGCAATTGCTCTGCGTCGATGCGCTGGACAGTTCGCTGGCTGAGCACTGGGTTGCAGCGGATCTGCACGCTGACGACATCGCCTTCCTGCAATACACCTCCGGTTCCACCGCGTTGCCCAAAGGCGTGCAAGTCAGCCACGGCAATCTGGTCGCCAACGAACTGCTGATCCGCCGCGGCTTCGGCATCGACCTCAACCCGGACGACGTGATCGTCAGCTGGTTGCCGCTGTACCACGACATGGGGCTGATCGGTGGTCTGTTGCAACCGATTTTCAGTGGCGTGCCGTGCGTGTTGATGTCGCCGGCGTACTTCCTCGGTCGGCCTTTGCGCTGGCTGGAAGCGATCAGCGAATACGGCGGCACCATCAGCGGAGGGCCGGATTTCGCGTATCGCCTGTGCAGCGAGCGGGTCAGCGAATCGGCGCTGGAGCGCCTCGACCTGAGTGGTTGGCGTGTGGCCTATTCTGGCTCCGAGCCGATCCGCCTCGATACCCTGGAACGCTTTGCCGAAAAGTTCGCTGGCACGGGATTTACCCCGAACACGTTCATGGCCTCCTATGGCCTGGCCGAGGCTACATTGTTCGTTGCCGGCGGCCCGCGTGGTCAGGGCATCCCGGCGTTGCGTCTGGATGAACAGGCGCTGGCGCAGAACCGCGCCGAACCGGGCGAGGGCAGTGCAATCATGAGCTGCGGCACCCGCCAGCCCGAGCATGCGGTGCTGATTGTCGATCCGCAGGCACTCACGGAACGGGCCGACAATCAGGTCGGCGAAGTCTGGGCCGCCGGGCCGAGTATCGCCCACGGTTACTGGCGCAATCCCGAAGCCACGGCCAGGACCTTTGTCGAGCACGCGGGGCGTACCTGGTTGCGCACCGGTGATCTGGGGTTTATGCGCGACGGTGAATTATTCATCACCGGGCGCTTGAAAGACCTGTTGATCGTGCGTGGCCACAACCTTTATCCACAGGACATCGAGCAGACCATCGAGCGCGAAGTGGAAGTGGTGCGCAAAGGCCGGGTCGCGGCATTCGCCGTGAATGATCAGGGTATTGAGGGCATCGGCGTTGCTGCGGAAATCAGTCGCAGCGTGCAAAAAATCCTGCCGCCTGAAGCGCTGATCAAAGCCATTCGCCAGGCCGTGGCCGAAGCCTTTCAGGAAGCGCCGAGCGTGGTGGTGCTGCTCAATCCCGGTGCTTTGCCGAAAACCTCCAGCGGCAAGTTGCAACGTTCGGCGTGCCGCCATCGGCTGGCCGATGGCAGCCTCGACAGCTATGCGTTGTTCCCGAATCTCAGTGAGCCGGCGGATATCAAGGCTGAAGTGGGTTCGGAACTCGAAAGCCTGATTGGCCGGATCTGGTGCGAACAGCTGCAGGTTGCTCAGGTGGCCGCCGACGATCATTTCTTCCTGTTGGGCGGTAACTCCATCGCCGCTACTCAAGTGGTGGCGCGACTGCGCGAAGCACTGGGTCTGGAGCTGAACCTGCGGCTGTTGTTCGAAGCGCCGACCCTCGGTGCTTTCGCCGCTGCGGTGGCCAGCCAACAGCAGGATTGCGGACTGGCGCAAGGCGCGATCAACGTATTGCCACGCACCGAAGCATTGCCGCAATCACTGGCGCAAAACCGTTTGTGGATCACCTGGCAACTCGATCCGCACAGCAGCGCCTACACCATTCCGGGTGCCTTGCGTTTGCGCGGCGAGCTGGATGAAGACACCTTGCGCGCCAGTTTCCAGCAGTTGATCGAACGCCACGAATCCCTGCGTACGCGGTTTTTCGAGCGTGACGGTCAGGCGCTGCAACAGGTTGATGCTGCCCGCGAATTCAACCTGCAACAGATCGACATCAGCGACCTGCCGCTGGCCGAACGTGAAGCCCGTGCGCGTCAGATCCGCGAAGACGAGGCCCGCACCCGGTTCGATCTGGAGAAAGGCCCGCTGTTCTGGGTGACCCTGGTGCGCCTCGACGATGAAGATTGCCAACTGCTGGTGACGCTGCACCACATCATCGCCGACGGCTGGTCGCTGAACGTGCTGATCGACGAGTTCTCGCGGTTGTATGCGGCCGCTGTTCAAGGCCAGACGGTGCAGCTCGCGCCGCTGCCGTTGCAGTACGCTGACTGTGGCAGTTGGCAGCGTCAGTGGCTGGCGCAAGGCGAGGGCGAACGGCAACTGGCGTATTGGAAAGCACAATTGGGTGAGGAACATCCGGCTCTCAACCTGGCCACCGATCACCCACGTTCGGCGCAACAGCAGCACAGTGCCGCGCGTCACAGTTTGCGGCTGGACGCGAGCTTGAGCGAGGCGGTCCGCCAGACCGCCCAGGCACACGAATCGACCCCGTTCATGCTGTTGCTGGCGGCGTTCCAGAGCCTGTTGCATCGCTACAGCGGTCAGCGCGACATTCGTATCGGCGTGCCCAACGCCAACCGTCCGCGTCTGGAAACCCAGGGACTGATCGGTTTCTTCATCAACACTCAGGTCCTGCGCGCCGAGGTGGATTCACGTCTGCCGTTTGTGCAGTTGCTGGCGCAAACCCGCGAAGCGGCGCTGGGCGCTCAAGCCCATCAGGACCTGCCGTTCGAGCAGCTGCTCGAAGCCTTCCCGCAAGCCCGCGAACAGGGTTTGTTCCAGGTCATGTTCAACCACCAGCAGCGCGACCTCAGCGCCTTGCGCCGCTTGCCGGGGTTGCTCGCCGAAGAATTGCCGTGGCACAGCCGCGAGGCCAAGTTCGACCTGCAACTGCACAGCGAAGAAGACGGGAACGGTCGCTTGAGCCTGTCGTTCGACTACGCCGATGAGCTGTTCGATGCGGCGACTGTCGAGCGACTGGCCGAGCACTTCATCAACCTGCTGCGCGCCGTTTGCGAGCATCCACAATGCGTCATCGGCGACCTGCCATTGCTCAGCCTCAATGAGCAGACGGAACAAGACCAATGGAGCGCTGCGTCCTGCACGCCGGCCAGCCAATGGCTGCCGCAATGGTTGAACGAACAAGCGCGTTTGACGCCGCAGCGCACCGCGCTGGTCTGGGAGGGCGGCCAACTCGACTACGCCGAACTGCACACCCAGGCCAACCGGCTGGCTCATTATCTGCGCGACAAAGGTGTCGGCCCGGACGTTTGCGTGGCGATTGCTGCCGAGCGTTCGCCACACCTGTTGATCGGTTTGCTGGCGATCATCAAGGCCGGTGGCGCTTACGTGCCGCTGGACCCGGATTATCCGGCCGAGCGCCTCGCCTACATGCTCAGCGACAGCGGTGTGACGCTGCTGCTCACGCAGAGCCATTTGCTGGAGCGCTTGCCGAGCGCTGACGGTGTCAGCGCCATTGCGATGGATGCCCTAAACCTCGACAGTTGGTCGAGCCATGCGCCGGGGCTGCATTTGCACGGCGACAACCTGGCCTATGTGATTTACACCTCCGGTTCCACCGGCCAGCCCAAAGGCGTCGGCAACACTCACGCGGCACTCAGCGAGCGGCTGCAATGGATGCAGGCGACGTATCGCCTCGATGAAACCGATGTGCTGATGCAAAAGGCGCCGATCAGTTTCGACGTGTCGGTGTGGGAATGCTTCTGGCCGCTGATCACCGGTTGTCGCTTGTTGCTCGCCGGCCCCGGCGAGCACCGCGATCCGCATCGCATCGCGCAACTGGTTCAAGCTTACGGCGTGACCACGCTGCACTTCGTGCCGCCACTGTTGCAGTTGTTCATCGATGAGCCGTTGGCAGCCGAGTGCACCAGCCTGCGCCGCGTGTTCTCCGGCGGCGAAGCCTTGCCCGCCGAGTTGCGCAACCGTGTGCTGGAACAGCTGCCAGCGGTGCAACTGCACAACCGTTATGGCCCGACCGAAACCGCGATCAACGTCACCCACTGGCACTGCACTACCCGCGATGGCGAACGTTCGCCCATTGGTCGTCCGCTGGGCAATGTGATCTGCCGGGTACTCGACAGTGAACTCAATCCGCTACCGGCCGGTGTGCCCGGTGAGTTGTGCATCAGCGGCATCGGTCTGGCTCGGGGCTATCTGGGGCGTCCGGCCTTGACCGCCGAGCGTTTTGTCATCGATCCGCTGGGTGAACACGGTGCGCGTTTGTACCGCACCGGTGACCGTGTGCGCTGGAGTGCTGACGGCGTTCTGGAATACCTTGGGCGTCTCGATCAGCAGGTCAAGCTGCGGGGCTTTCGGGTTGAGCCGGAAGAAATCGAAGCGCGCCTGCTGGCTCAAGACGGTGTCGCCCAAGCCGTGGTGCTGCTGCGCGCAACCGCTGCCGGTGCGCAGTTGATCGGCTATTACACCGCCGTTGATCCCGGCGAAGAGCAAGAGGCTCAGACGGCACGCCTGAAAACCGCGCTGGCCGCCGAGCTGCCGGACTACATGGTCCCGGCGCAACTGCTGCGCCTGGACGAAATGCCCTTGAGCCCGAGCGGCAAGGTCGACCGTCGCGCCTTGCCGGAACCGCACTGGCAGGTGCGCGAGCACGTCGAGCCGGGCACGGCGCTGGAACAGCAGATTGCGAGCATCTGGCGTGAAGTGCTGGGGCAAGCGCGGATTGGTCTGCGCGATGACTTCTTCGCCCTCGGCGGTCACTCGTTACTGGCCACGCAAATCATCTCCCGCACGCGTCAGGCCTGCGACGTCGAATTGCCGTTGCGGACACTGTTCGAAGCCAGCGAGCTGGGTGATTTCGCCGAGCAGGTACGGCTGATTCAGGCGTCCGGCAAACACAATAAACAGCCGCCCATCGAGAAAGTCGACCGCAACCAGGCGGTGCCGTTGTCCTATTCCCAGCAGCGCATGTGGTTCCTTTGGCAGATGGAACCGTACAGCCCGGCCTACAACGTCGGCGGCATGGCGCGCTTGCGCGGGTTGCTGGATGTCGGGCGTTTCGAGGCGGCGCTGCAAGCGCTGATCATGCGCCATGAAACCCTGCGCACCACGTTCCCCAGCGTCGACGGCGTGGCCCAACAACGGGTTCATTCGCAAACCGGCCTGCGCATGGACTGGCAGGATTTCTCGACGCTCGACGCCAACCTGCGCGAAACGCGGGTCCAGCAATTGGCCGACAGTGAAGCGCACAAACCGTTCGATCTGGAAACCGGACCGTTGCTGCGGGCGTGTCTGGTCAAGACCGCCGAGTACGAGCATTACCTGGTGCTGACCCTGCATCACATCGTCACCGAAGGCTGGGCGATGGACATCTTCGCCCGCGAGTTGGGCGCGTTGTACGAAGCCTTTCTCGATGATCGCGAATCGCCGCTGGAACCGTTGCCGGTGCAGTACCTGGACTACAGCGTCTGGCAGCGCCAATGGCTGGAGTCCGGCGAGCGTCAGCGTCAGCTTGATTACTGGACCGCGCAACTGGGCCGTGAACATCCGTTGCTGGAGTTGCCAAGCGACCGCCCACGGCCGTCGGTGCAAAGCCATCGGGGTGAACTGTTCCGGTTTGATCTCGGCGATAACCTCGCCTCGCGGGTGCGGGCCTTCAATGCGCAACAGGGCTTGACCTTGTTCATGACCATGACTGCCGCGTTGGCCGTGCTGCTTTACCGCTACAGCGGCCAGACCGACCTGCGCATCGGCGCACCGGTGGCCAACCGCATTCGCCCGGAAAGCGAAGGGCTGATCGGCGCGTTCCTCAACACGCAAGTGCTGCGTTGCCGGCTCGATGGGCAGATGTCCGTCGGTGAGTTGTTCGAGCAGGTGCGTCAGACGGTGATCGAAGGCCAGTCCCATCAGGACCTGCCGTTCGATCATCTGGTCGAGGCGTTGCAGCCACCGCGCAGTGCCGCTTACAACCCGCTGTTCCAGGTGATGTGTAACGTTCAGCGTTGGGAGTTCCAGCAAAGGCGCGAACTCGCCGGCATGACCGTCGAGTACCTGGCCAACGATGCGCGGGCGACCAAGTTCGACCTGAACCTGGAAGTCACCGACCTCGATCATCGCCTGGGTTGCTGCCTGACCTACAGCACCGATTTGTTCGATGAGCCGCGCATTGCCCGGATGGCCGGGCATTGGCGCAACCTGCTGGAAGCCTTGCTCACCGACCCGCAACAACGCCTCAGCGAATTGCCTTTGCTGGACACTACCGAGCAGCAACACCTGCTCGACAGCCTCGGGGTCGAGCCCGGCGAGCATCGCCTCGATCAGTGTATTCATCACCTGTTCAGCGAGCAGGCGCAGGCCCGTCCCGACGCGCCGGCCCTGACCTTTGCAGGGCAGACCTTGAGCTACGCAGAACTGGATAGCCGCGCCAACCGTCTGGCCTGGATGTTCCGTGAGCGCGGTGTTGGCCCGCAGGTGCGGGTCGGTCTGGCGCTGCCGCGTTCGCTGGAAATGGTCGTGGGCCTGCTGGCGATCCTCAAGGCCGGCGGCGCCTATGTGCCACTGGACCCGGAATACCCGCTGGACCGTTTGCACTACATGATCGAAGACAGTGGCGTTGGCCTGCTGTTGAGCGATGCGGCGATGTTCGAAGCGCTCGGCCAATTGCCTCCTGGTGTCGCCCGTTTGTGCCCGGACGATTGCCTGGAGGATGACGCTGCAGAACTGGCCAATTACCCGGCGACCGAGTTGCCTTTCATCAGTTTGCCGCAGCATCAGGCGTACCTGATCTACACCTCGGGCTCCACCGGAAAACCGAAAGGCGTGGTGGTGGCCCATGGTGAAATCGCCATGCATTGCCGTGCGGTGATCGAGCGCTTCGGCATGCGTGCCGACGACTGCGAGTTGCACTTCTATTCGATCAACTTCGACGCCGCCACCGAGCGTTTGCTGGTGCCGTTGCTCAGCGGTGCGCACGTGGTGCTGCGCGCTCAAGACCAATGGGATGCTGAAGACATCTGCCAGCTGATTCGTCAGCACCGGATCAGCATCCTTGGTTTCACCCCAGGTTACGGCAGCCAATTGGCGCAATGGCTGGCGACGCAAGGCGAAACCCTGCCGGTGCGCATGTGCATTACCGGTGGCGAAGCGCTGACCGGCGAGCACTTGCAACGAATTCGTGCGGCGTTCACACCGAGCCTGTTCTTCAACGCCTATGGTCCGACGGAAACCGTGGTCATGCCGCTGGCGAGCATGGCTGCGGAGCAACTGGAAGAGGGCGCCGGCAGCGTGCCGATCGGCAGCGTGATCGGCGCTCGTGTGGCGTACATTCTCGACGCCGATCTGGCGCTGGTGCCGCAAGGCGCAACCGGTGAGTTGTATGTCGGCGGCGCGGGTTTGGCGCAGGGCTATCACCAGCGTCCGGGCATGACCGCTGAACGTTTTGTCGCTGACCCGTTCGCCCGTGACGGTGGGCGGTTGTACCGCACCGGCGATCTGGTACGCCAGCGTGCCGACGGTCGGGTGGAGTACCTGGGGCGCATCGACCATCAAGTGAAGATTCGCGGTTTCCGCATCGAACTCGGTGAAATCGAAACCCGTCTGCTGGAACACCCGGCGGTGCGTGAAGCGGTGGTGCTGGCGCTGGATACACCGGGAGGCAAACAGTTGGCCGGGTATGTGGTCAGTGACGTAGCCGAACAGGATGAAGCGCAACAAGCGGCCCTGCGCGAAGCACTCAAGACGCACCTGAAAACCCAGTTGCCGGATTACATGGTGCCGACGCACCTGATCCTGCTGGCCAGCATGCCGCTGACCGCCAATGGCAAACTCGACCGCCGTGCGCTGCCGACGCCAGACCCGGAACTCAATCGCCAACAGTACATCGCCCCGAGCAATGAGCTGGAACGGGCGTTGGCCGGGATCTGGTGCGAGGTGTTGAACGTCGCGCAGGTCGGGCTCAACGACAACTTCTTCGAGCTGGGCGGCGATTCGATCCTGTCGATTCAAGTGGTCAGTCGGGCGCGACAGCAGGGCATTCACTTCAGCCCACGGGATTTGTTCCAGCATCAAACGGTGCAGACTCTGGCCGCAGTGGCCACTCGTACTGAACAGGTCACGGCCGAACAAGGCTTGCTCAGCGGCGAGTCGGCCTTGACGCCGATTCAGCATTGGTTCTTCGACACCGATATTCCACAGCGTCAGCACTGGAACCAGGCGTTGCTCCTGGAGCCAACGCAGCACCTGGAGCCTCATTGCCTGGAGCAAGCGCTGCTGGCCGTGCTTGAGCACCACGACGCCCTGCGCCTGCGCTTTCGCCAAACGGCCGGCCACTGGCAGGCCGAACACCAACCGCTGACGGATGTAGCGGTGCTCTGGCAAGTCCGCGTGCCGGCGTTTGAGAACTGCACGGCATTGTTCGCCGACGCCCAGCGCAGCCTCGACCTTGAACACGGCCCGCTGATGCGCGTGGTGCTGGTCGATGGACCGGAGGGCGGGCAACGGCTGTTTATCGCCATTCACCACCTGGTCGTCGATGGGGTGTCGTGGCGCGTGCTGCTGGACGATTTGCAAACCGTCTACCACCAGCTCGAGGCGCAGCAAACCGTGCGCTTGCCAGCGAAAACCAGCGCCCTGCGCGACTGGGCCGCGCGCTTGCAGGCCTATGCCAGCAGCGAATCCCTGCGCGAAGAACTGAGCGGGTGGCAGGCTCAACTGGCCGGGCCGAAAGCCGACTTGCCGTGCGAGCGCCCTGAAGGGGGCCGGCAAAACCGTCATGCGCAAACGGTCAGCGTACGTTTGAACGCAGAGCACACGCGGCAACTGTTGCAACAGGCGCCCAGTGCATACCGAACCCAGGTCAATGACTTGCTGCTGACGGCATTGGCGCGTGTACTGTGCCGCTGGAGCGGTAACGATTCGGCGCTGATTCAGCTCGAAGGCCACGGCCGTGAAACGCTGTTCGACGACATCGACCTGACCCGTACGGTTGGCTGGTTCACCAGCGCTTACCCGTTGCGCCTGACGCCTGTATGCATCGAAGAGGCTGCCGGGCAGGGCGCTTCGATCAAGGCCATCAAAGAGCAACTGCGTGCCGTGCCGCACAAAGGCCTGGGTTACGGGGTGTTGCGCTACCTGGCCGATGACCTGTGCCGACACGTCATGGCGGCGCTGCCGCAGGCGCCGATCACCTTCAACTACCTGGGGCAGTTCGATCAGAGTTTTGGCGCCGATGCGTTGTTTCAGCCGCTGGACGAACCGCACGGTTCGGCCCACGACCCGGAGGCGCCGTTGCCCAATGAGCTGAGCGTCGACAGTCAGGTCTACGGCGGTGAATTGCTGTTGCGCTGGACCTTCAGCGCTGAGCGCCATGATGCGCAGACCATCAGTGAGCTGGCGGATGCCTACCTGAGCGAATTGCAGAGCCTGATCGAACATTGCCTGCGAGACGATGCCGGTGGCCTGACGCCCTCGGACTTCCCGCTGGCGCAGCTGACGCAGGAGCAGCTCGACGCGCTGCCAGTACCGGCCGCGCAGATCGAAGACGTCTACCCGCTGACCCCGATGCAAGAAGGCATGTTGCTGCACACCTTGCTGGAGCCGGGCACCGGCCTGTACTACATGCAGGACCGTTACCGGATCAACAGCGAACTCGACCCGCAGCGTTTCGCCCAGGCCTGGCAGGCGGTGATCGCCCGTCACGAAGCCTTGCGCGCCTCGTTCTGCTGGGACATCAGCGCGCAGATGTTGCAGGTTATCCACAAGCCTGGCAACACGCCCATCGAGTACCTGGACTGGAGCGCGGTCGCCGAGACCGAGCAGGAGCCCAAGCTGCAAGCCTTGCTCAAACGCGAGCGCGAGGCCGGGTTCGATCTGCTCAACCAGGCCCCGTTCCACCTGCGCTTGATCCGTGTCGGTGCGGCGCGCTACTGGTTCATGATGAGTAACCATCACATCCTTATCGATGCCTGGTGCCGGTCGTTGCTGATGAACGACTTCTTCGAGATCTACACCGCGCTGGGTGAGGGGCGTGAAGCGCAGTTGGCCGTGCCGCCGCGTTATCGCGATTACATCGGTTGGCTGCAACACCAAAGCCTGGCCGAGGCGCGCCAGTGGTGGAAGAACAACCTGCGAGGCTTTGAGCGGATCACACCAATTCCAAGTGATCGCCCGTTCCTGCGTGAGCATGCCGGCGACAGCGGCGGGATGATCGTTGGCGACTGTTACACCCGACTCGACGCCCGCGACGGCGCGCAACTGCGGGAACTGGCGCAGGCCCATCAACTGACCATCAACACCTTCGCCCAGGCGGCGTGGGCGCTGGTACTGCGACGCTTGAGCGGCGAGCGCGACGTGCTGTTCGGCGTCACCGTGGCCGGGCGGCCGGTGGATATGCCGCACCTGCAGCGCACGGTCGGGCTGTTCATCAACAGCATCGCCCTGCGGGTCAAGCTGCCGGAAGACGATCAGCCGTGCAGCGTGCGCCAATGGCTGAGCGACTTGCTGGACAGCAACATGCAACTGCGCGAATACGAATACCTGCCGCTGGTGAGCCTTCAGGAAAACAGCGAACTGCCCAAAGGCCAGCCGCTGTTCGACAGCCTGTTCGTGTTCGAAAACGCCCCGGTGGAAGTCTCGGTGCTGGACCGCGCACAAAGCCTCAACGCCACCTCGGACTCGGGTCGCACCCACACCAACTTCCCGTTGACGGCGGTCTGCTATCCGGGCGATGACCTTGGCTTGCACCTGTCTTATGACCAGCGTTACTTCGACGCGTCCACGGTCGAGCGTATGCTCGGCGAGTTCAAGCGCCTGCTGTTGGCGTTGGTCGAAGGCTTCCATGGCGACATGGCGGACTTGCCGCTGCTCGGTGAGCAGGAGCAGGGCTTCCTGATCCATGGTTGCAACCAGAGCGAGCGCGACTATCCGCTGGAGCAGAGTTACGTCGAGCTGTTCGAGGCGCAGGTCGCGGCCCATCCACAGCGAATGGCCGCCAGTTGCCTGAATCAACAACTCAGCTACGCCGAGTTGAACCAACGCAGTAACCGCCTCGGCCATGCGCTGATCGCGGCTGGCGTCGGGCTGGATCAGCCGGTGGCGTTGTTGGCCGAGCGTAATCTCGACTTGCTCGGGATGATCATCGGCAGCTTCAAGGCCGGTGCCGGTTACCTGCCGCTGGACCCGGGACTGCCCAGTCAGCGCCTGAGCCGGATCATCGAATTGAGCCGCACGCCGTTGCTGGTCTGCAGTGCGGCCTGTCGTGAGCAGGCGGTGGCGTTGCTGGATGAATTCAGTTGCGCCAATCGGCCACGGTTGCTGGTCTGGGAAGACGTTCAGGCCGCCGGCCATTCGTTGGAAAACCCGGGTATCTTCAGTGGCCCGGATAACCTGGCCTACGTGATCTATACCTCGGGCTCCACCGGGTTGCCCAAAGGGGTGATGGTCGAGCAGCGCGGCATGCTCAACAACCAGTTGAGCAAGGTGCCGTACTTGCAACTGGGCGATGCGGATGTGATCGCGCAAACCGCTTCGCAAAGCTTCGACATTTCGGTCTGGCAGTTTCTCGCCGCGCCGCTGTTCGGTGCGCGGGTGGACATTGTGCCGAACGCCATTGCCCATGATCCGCAAGGCTTGCTCGGGCATGTTCAGGCCCAGGGCATTACGGTGCTGGAGAGCGTGCCGTCACTGATTCAGGGCATGCTCGCCCAGGAGCGCATGAGCCTTGACGGGTTGCGCTGGATGCTGCCGACCGGCGAAGCAATGCCACCGGAACTGGCCCATCAATGGCTGCAACGTTACCCGGACATCGGGCTGGTCAACGCGTATGGCCCGGCCGAGTGCTCGGATGACGTGGCGTTCTTCCGCGTCGACCCGGCCTCGACCCGCGGCAGTTATTTGCCGATCGGTACGCCGACCGACAACAACCGTTTGTACCTGCTCGACGGTGCGCTGGAGCTTGTGCCGCTGGGGGCCGTTGGTGAGTTGTGCGTGGCCGGGACCGGCGTCGGTCGCGGTTATGTCAGCGACCCGTTGCGCACTGCTCAAGTGTTTGTGCCGAATTCATTCGGCGCAGCGGGTGGGCGTCTGTATCGCACCGGCGACCTGGCGCGGCGGCGCACTGACGGTGTATTGGAATACGTCGGCCGTATCGACCATCAGGTGAAAATCCGTGGCTACCGCATCGAGCTGGGCGAAATCGAAGCGCGGCTGCATGAGCAACCTGAGGTGCGCGAAGCGGCAGTCGGAGTGCAAGAGGGCGCCAACGGCAAGCATCTGGTCGGCTATCTGGTTGCCAGCGAATCGGCCTTGAATCCGAGCGAGCGACTGGAGCGCATCAAACAACGCCTGCGCACCGAATTGCCGGAATACATGGTGCCGCTGCACTGGCTCTGGCTGGAGCGCATGCCGCTCAACGCCAACGGCAAACTTGATCGCACGTTGCTGCCGGCGCTGGAGATCGGTCAGATGCAGAGTCAGGACTATCAAGCGCCACGCACGGCGCTTGAGCAAACCCTGGTGCAGATCTGGGCCGAGGTGCTGAAGGTCGAGAAAGTCGGTATCCGCGACAACTTCTTCGAACTCGGTGGCCACTCGCTGCTCGCCACGCAAATCGCCTCGCGGGTGCAAAAAGCCCTGCAACGCAACGTGCCGCTGCGAGCAATGTTCGAGTGCAGCACGGTGGAGGAACTGGCGGGGTATATCGAAGGGCTCGCGGCAACGGACATCAGCGAAGAGAAGGTGGATCGGTTGAATGACCTGATGGCGGAGCTAGAAGGGCTCTAAGGTCAAAAGATCGCAGGCTTCGCCAGCGCCTACAGTCGTTCACATACCGTAGGAGCTGCCGCAGGCTGCGATCTTTTTCTCCAGTCAGATAATCGAATCGATATCCAGGGTATGCGGTGCACCAATGGCATGGCCGTAGATCGAAGCTGTCTGTGCGCTGCCACTACCGCTCGATGGCGCCATGGCCAGTTGTTCAACGACCTGGTTTTGCGGGTGTGCATGCCAGCGGGGCAGGTTGTCTGCCAGTCGTTCAGGTTGCTTCGATAATTGCCCATACACATCTTTCTGGCTCACGGCCATGTGACGCAGGGAGGCGAGGCGAGTGCGGGTGGTGTGTACCTTGTCGGCCTCATGATTGAGCGCGTCTACGGCCTGTTCATGGGTGCGCACATACGCATCAGGACGCGCCAGCAAGTCACGACGCTTGTCACGCAACTGCTGGGTGATGCGTGCCAACGCACAGTCTATCCAGTCGAATTCCCGCTCGGTCACCAACGAGCGTCCGGACTCCTGGGCTTCTTGCCAGCGCCGCAAGGTGGCCCAGCAAGCAGGAATGTACCCGCCGGCCATCATGTGGTTGTTGACGTTGAATAGTTGCGTCAATAACGCCGGTCGATCCGGCAGACCGTTTTTTTGCTGGAGCGCCACGCTGCACGCGGCGTGCTGGGTAATGGTGTCGCAGCCGGGTTCCCAGAGGATCGAGGACTGTGCTTGGCGGCCAAACTCCACCGGCATGAAGTGACGCAAGGTGCCGTGGTGTTCGTAGGGTTCTCCCGTCCAGTTGGTGATCCCCGCGACAAACACCGAGAGGCCGACCGGTACGTTGACGAAGGTTAAGGCCAGCCCCGAGCCGAACACCTTCGCCTTGGTGTTCATCCAGGTGCCGGGCACGCTCGGCACCGGGTCGTTGTGGTTCACCATGCGGTAATGCACCAGTGGGGCGGCGCCTTTGGCGAAGTTGGCGTCACCGGCGCGGGGGGCGCCGTAGGTGTAGAGCTGGATGTCGTAGTTGAAGTCTGCCCTTCGACGCAAGATCTCCGAGAGTAACAACGCTACTGCGCCACCCAGGCTGTGACCGCAGATCAGCAGTTTCTGCCCGGCATAGAACCGATCCAGATAGCTCGCCGCGAAGGTGGCGGCTCTTTGGGCCGCCTCATAAAAGCCTCGGTGCACCTGTCCCACACCTTCTTCAAACGGCACTTGAAAGGCATCGGCATCGCGCAGGCCATCCGCGACGAGTTCATAAGTACCACGCACCGAAATCAGGATCAGTTCGTCGTTGTGGGTAATGAACGCCTGGGTATCGGTCGCTTCTGCCCCCAGATGCCTGTCGTCGAGGAAGTGGATCCTGGTGGGGTGTTCCTGATCTTCTTCCAGTTTTGGATTGTTGACCGGATAGAGATCGGGATCGAACGGCACAATCTCCAGTCGCCTGGAGTACGGTACATCTTCATACAACGGGTAATAGGCTTTGGTTTGTGTGGAATCGACCTTCCACAGTTCATCGAACTTGGCCAGTGCATCCCCGAACCAGTTCCCCACGCTCGGTTGCAGGGGGAAGCTCACCGTCTTGGTTTTAACGGGCTGGTCTTCAGGCTGCTGGCCAAACGGGCAATAACTCAAGGTGGCCATCAGCGCGAGTTGGTAGAGGTTCAGCGCGCAGAATTCGGGTCCCGTAGATAACATGGGGCGCAAGGCCCGTAGTGGGCGGACTTCCAGCACCGTGTGTTTTTGCGGCAGGAGGGCAACCCCGGGCTGGCCATGTTTGCCCATGATTTTCGCCGGCCCCGAACTGTGGGGGTAATGGCGATAGACTTCGGGTGGCAAATGCGCGACATGTTTGACCAGATGGCGTACTTCGACCTGGTAGTACGCGTCCGCACAGGCTTGTGCGGGGTTGTCCTTCGTGCGGGTGGCGTTGTTGTTCCGGTAGCGGGTTTGTTCGGCACGGACTTGAAGTTCGGTGATCTTGAGCGGGTAATGCGGTCTTGTCTGTAGGTCTTTATAGAGTTCCTCTGCTCCTTGGTACATCTGATCAAGGGTGAGCGCAATGGGGCCTGCGAAGTGGTTATCCACCTTGCCGTTGCCTGTGGCATCCAACCGGCCAGTGTACTTTTGCCCTTCTGAATCGGTGACTTCATAGGCTAATCCGGCATAGGGTTCACCTGAGCCGAGTTCGTCCACCAACTGAAAGCTGGTCCATTTGCCTTGCACGGGGCAGGCAAGCACGCGACTGCTCAAGCGGGAGCTCAATTCTTCATCCATTAGTGTCATGTCGTCATGTCCTTATTCTGTACAGCCAGGGTAAATGGTGCAGATGCGGCCATCCGGCATTTTGAAGGTGCTGAAATCTGTGTAATTGCCAAAGCAGTAAGCACGTTGATCTTCAAAACCTTTGCCCATGCAGCGTTTCCAGCCATTGGGTACCTTGACCCAGGTGTCTCCCCAGCCAGGCCTTTCCTCATCCGCCAACTTGATCGTCATCTTCACGGTTTTACCCGGTAGTTGATCGAGGGTGTACGCCGAGAACGGGCGACCACGCCCCGGCTCGCCCTGTGCATCGGTTTCCTTGCAGTCGAGGATTTTTACGATGCGCCGTTTTGGTCCCACGGTGCGAAACAGCCATTGGCATTGCCCATGGAAGGTACTTTCGCCCGCTTCGCTGAAGGTGCCCTTGTACTGCTCCTCCAGCTCATCGCGAATGGCGACCACGGCGCTGTCCCCACTGAAGTCCCCCCAGTCCTTGCCGTAAGCCGAGTTGATTTCCAGCCTGATGCGCCTGATCACCAAGGGGCAGCCGCTGACCGTTCTGCGAAGGGCGATTTCAGATTGGGGGGTGTAGGATTTACGCCACTTCAAGTTGAACCCCACTTCCGTGTTTCTGCCGCCCGGCACGCTGCAGGTTTCCCCTTTGGCCGGCACATAGACCGCAATGGCCTGGTAGGCAAAGTCGGGCGGTAAATCAGCGGTAAAGGTGAAGGTGTTCGGCTGGCCGGTGGCGCAGCCTGCCGTTAAAGCGATGCCGCAACCCAGACTTGCAGTGTGTAGAACGCGTTTCATAGCGGGGCGTCTCCTTGCCAGAATGCCGTTGCCTGAGACACCCGCTCGAAGTGTTCGATCGGGTTCTCGTCAGGGCGCACTTGCCAGTGCTCGGGCAGTGTATAGGCTGGCGCCTTCAAGCTCTGGGTCAGCAGAAACGCCAACTGCTCCGGTACCGACCATCCCCACGCGTCAGCCAAGGCCAGCTGGCTGCTCAGCCACGCCTCATGATCCTGTTGCTCGGCGAGCCTGGCGTAGGCCTCGACATGTTCAGCCAACAGATAGCGGTGGGCATTGGCCAGACGAATCTCCATGGACTGGCGTTCGGGGACAGGCGTCTGCAACCAGAGCGGTTCATCAGGCACCGGACATGCACCGGGAGCAGGATTGTCAGTGCTGGCCCAATGCTGCCCTTGCCAGTAACACACACTGATCGCCGGCCCGAGATAGGCCGGGTAGGCCTCGACGGGTAAATATTCGACGGCGCGGGCCAATACGCGGTTGTCGTGAAAGCGGTACAGCGCCTGCCGGGGGCGGGTGCCGATCATCAGGCGTTCGCGCCAATGCTCGGCCAGCGCGAGCAGGTCACCATGTTGAAGGCTGGCGAACCAGCCCCAGTTGCGCTCCGGCACCTTGAGCAGCTCATGGAGGCGTGAATCGTCAGGGTTGTCGAGGACAAAGATGAACGGCCCGACGTCAGCCAGCTCAGCCACCGGGGTTTCGCGGTACACGCTCAGGTACTGACCATATGGGAGGGCTTTCAGCAAGGACTGACGTATTTCGTGTTCGTCTGCTGAGTCCAGAACGAGGCATAGGGAGTGCCCAAGGCGTCGTTGTTCGGTCATCCATTGGCGGGGGAGTGAGTGGGTCATGCGGCGGCTCCCTGCGTCAGACAGAGACCCGCTCGACAGGCCTCGCAGAGGGGACAGAAATCAGAGCCCATGGCTTTGCTGGCCGCCGTGAGCATGTTCTGCGAGGGGGCAATGATGGGCGGCAGTTGCGCGGGTGCCGACAAGGCGTCCAGCATGCCGGGCATCAATGGAGACGCGGCTGTCCCGGCAACGGGCGCACCACCGATTGCCATCTCGGTGCTGCCGAAGATCCCGCCGTAGCCAAGCACGAAGTGCTGGTCACCGGCCTTCACGGTAAAGCTCCCCCCTACATCCAGCACCATATTGCCAGCCGCCTTGATATGTACATCCCGACTGGCTTCGATCAGCAGCGCCTGGCCGATACGGGTGTGGCTGCTGCCGGCGACATTCAGATAGTCGTTGGCCTTGAGCTGGACTTTGCGATCCGACGTGACAGTGCGTTGTTCTTCGGCCTCCAGCACCGTGATGCTGTGGCCCTTGATGGTTTCCCGACGTTCATTGCCGACTTCCAGCCGACTGTCGTTTTCGACCTTCTGCTCCATGTCACGCTGGGCACGCAGGTAGATCAATTCCCGACCGGCACGGTCTTCCAGGTACAGTTCGTTGAAGCCGCCGCTGTCCGGCGAACTGCGGGAACGAAACACGCTACGGGTTTTGTGTTCCGGCAGTTCATAGGGCACCGGGTTGGCGCTGTTGGCCAGGCAGTTAATGATCACCGGATGATCGGGGTCTCCGTCCTTAAAGCTGACGACCACTTCCATCCCCACTCTCGGGAGGGTGACGCTGCCATGGCCGTTACCGGCCAAGCTGGAGGCCACACGCAGCCAGCAACTGCTTTTGTCGTCGTGGCGACCTTCGCGATCCCAGTGAAACTGCACCTTGACCCGACCGTACTGATCGCAGTGGATCTCTTCGCCCTTGGGGCCGGTGACCACAGCGGTCTGGATGCCGGGGATTCTTGGTTTTTTATAGTTTTTCTGCGAGCGGTAAAACACATCCCAGGGTGTAGCGACGAATTGGTTGCGATAGTCCTGAAAGCCATCTTCGTCAGCGGCGGTGCTGGTCTTGTCACTTTCCAGGACCTGCGGCTGTCGGCCTTCATGATGAACCTCGGTCAGCAACCAGAGGTCGTTCCACTCTTCGAGCGGATGTTCGGACAGTGGCAGAAAGTGCCCGGAGGCCAGAGCAGCCTGATTACTGTGACCGGAAGCCAGGCAGTAGTCGGCGCGATGGCGTTCCAGGGCGCGCCGACTGAGGAGCTTGCCACGCTCACGCTGGACAAAGCCGCCAGGATAATCGTAAATCTCCAGATCCGGCTGAACCTTGTCGGCATCGGGGCGATAGCCGGACTCGAGCAGAAGACGGGCTTTTTCGAAGTCGTAATCGCGGAGCGTGACGTGGTTGGGGCGAGTCTCCTGGCGCACTTCAAACCGATTGATCGCTGGCCCCTCGGCGACCATGCCGCTGTCCTGTTTATAGGGCGTTGGCCGGTCGAGCCGGGGAAACACGGTCTGGTCATCGCCAAACACCAGCACATGCTGATCGCGGCTGTGCCGGAAATGGTAATGCAGGCCTTCCTCCTGGCAGAGGCGCTGAATGAACACCAGGTCGGACTCATCGTATTGCACGCAGTAGTCACGCGCCGGGCAGGTCGAGCCCAGTTGAAACTGGTAGGCATCACCGAGGATCCCGTGCTCTTCCAGTATCCGCGCGATGATCTGCGGGACAGCCAGGTGCTGAAAAATGCGCTGGTTGCTGCGATGTGCCAGATAAGCCAACTGTGGCACCAGGGTCAGGCGGTATCGGGTCAGGCGATTGATCGAGTCGCCTTGGGCAAAACCGTGAATCTGACCATGGATACCTGCGCCGTTATCGTCGAACGCCAGAAAGGCGTGTTTATGCATCGGACTGTCGAGGCCCAGCCTGGGGCGCTCGCTGACCAGTTCGACATCGAAGGCGTAAGGCTGGCTGATGAACTCCTGGCCGGTGAACGAGAGGACTTGAACGTCGTGCATGAAGTCGTCGATCGTCAGGCTGAAACGGCTTTGCGGATTAGCGTTGAACATCCATTGTTCCCTCTGCGATGGCTAAGGACTCTCACACCCGGATCGAGTGATCCAACTGCAGTGACACGAACGCTAACAAATTCGCAGAGGGGGAAATGTAGGAGAGGTCCCGAAGGACTGAAGGACGTTGCCTTGATAGATCAAGCCCCATTAGGCCATTCGTTGCCCGCCACGCAAATCGCCTCGCATCGCACATTGCGCGTTGACTGAAGAAACTGACCGGCTCAGGCTGCCCGTACTTTTATTGGTAGATCCAACCCGGAAAGGAGAGTGTCGATGCCCTTCGCCACGATTGATGGACAATCGCTTCACTACATTGACCAAGGCGCTGGCCCAGCAGTGCTGCTGGCTGGCAGTTACTTGTGGGACCAGGCCATGTGGGCGCCGCAGATTGCGGCGCTGTCGCAACACTATCGGGTGATTGCCCTGGACCTTTGGGGGCACGGGGAGTCAGGGCCGTTACCTGAAGGCATGACGTCGCTGGATGATCAGGCGCGGCAGGTACTGGCATGGCTTGATCATCTGGATATCGACCGCGTCACGCTGGTCGGTCTTTCGGTCGGTGGCATGTGGGGCGTGCGTCTGGCGCTATCGGCCCCGCAGCGCCTTAACGGCCTGGTGTTGATGGACACCTATGTCGGTGTCGAGCCCGAGCCGACTCGCCAGTACTATTTCTCGTTGTTCAAGCAGATCGAAGACAGCGGTGTGATCTCACCGCAGCTTCTCGATATCGTGGTGCCGATTTTCTTCCGTCCGGGCATCGATCCTCAGTCCGCGCTCTATCAGGATTTCCGCGCCAAACTGGCCGCACTGTCGCCTGAGCGCTTGCGTCAAAGCATTGTGCCGATGGGCCGCATTACGTTTGGTCGTGATGATCTGTTACCGCGTCTGGGCGAGCTGAATCCTGAAACCACGCTGTTGATGTGCGGTGATCAGGACAAACCGAGGCCGCCGTCGGAAACGAAGGAAATGGCCGAGTTGATCGGCTGTCCTTGTCTGTTGGTGCCCGAGGCTGGGCATATCTCCAATCTGGAGAATCCTGAGTTCGTCACCGAGGCGCTGCTGAAGTTTTTGGCTGACAGGCATCAGCGCAGCGTTTGATGTAGATCGTTCCCACGCGCGTGGGAACGATCATCAATCCGACGGCAGAACTACTTCGGCCCGAGAATCTTCACCAGTTTGTCCGGCGACGGCGCGCCTTGCTGTTGTTGCAATTCGCCCTTGTCGTCCATGTAGAAGATCGCCGGGGTGGCGGACAGTTCGAGTTCTTCCATCAACTTCATGTTGGCGTCGAGTTTGGCCTGGATGGCAGCGGGAATGGTTGTCAGCGCTTTCAGCGAGCTTTGCTTGCCCGCCTTTTCGTGCTCTTCCAGAGCTTTGCCCGGGTCTTTGCTGGCTAACAGGGCAGCGGATTTGCCCGGGCTGTCTTCGCGGATGATCCCGACCATGATGTGCCGCAGCTGCACTTTGCCGGCTTTCACCCACGGCCGGGCCTGCTCCCAGAACATGTTGCAGTAAGGGCAGTTCGGGTCGCTGAACAGGTAGACCGTGCGTGGTGCGTCCTTGCTGCCGTCGGCGATCCAGTTGCTGGCGTCCATCTTCGCCCAGACTTCCTTGGCCATCGGCGCGTAGACCAGTTTTTGCAACGGCTCGGCACTCAGGTCCTTGCCGTCGGCGTCGTACAGATTGCCGAGCAGTACATGCTGGCCGTCGGGTGTCAGGTACAGGGTCATGCCACGGTGCTGATACTGTGCCGCATAACCGCGCAGGCCATCGGGTGCGTCGAAGCTGCCGATGATTTTCGCGCCTTTGGCTTCGATCTTGCGGATCGCCGCAGGCAGTTCTTCGGCGTGCAGCAACGGCATTTGCAGCAGGGCTGCGCCCAGGGACAGCGTCAGCAGGTGGCGGAGGCGGGGCATGGCAGTTTCCTTGACGGTGTGGCCTGTAGGGCCGGAATCGGAGTATCGAAGTTTTCCAGTGCGCGGGCCAGGCTGGCCTCCGACAACTCGCCCAGGTGGCTGGTGAGCAGACGACCCTCGGCGCTGTAGAACAGCGTAGTCGGCAATGCCATGGAACCGACGGCCTGACCCAGTCGGCCGCCGCCATCGAACAGCACGTTGGACAGGCTCAAGCCTTGGGTCGCGAGAAAGGTGCTGACGCTTTGCATGCTTTCGGCCTGGTTGACGAACAGAAAGGTCAGGTCCGGCCGATGTTGTTGGGCGTTCTCCAGCACCGGCATTTCGCGCCGGCAGGGCGGGCACCAGGTGGCCCAAAGGTTGATTACCAGGGGGCCGCCCTGATAGTCGGCCAATTGCACGGTTTCTCCGGCGGCATTGCGCAAGACAATGTCTGGCAGGCGCGTGCCCTGTTCGTAAAGGCTTAAGGACAGACTCGCCAGCAACCAGAACAACAAACCGCTGCCGACGCCGAAACCCAGCGGTTTGCGCAGCGCCGGCCGACGCCAGGCCCGCAACAGCGTTGCCAACAGCAGGGCAATCACCCCGGGCCAGGCGAGGAAGCCGCCATCGCGCAGGTCAATGATTTGCCACGGATCATCGCGGTAGTGGGCCCAGTAGGCGAGCACAAAACCGATCCGGGCGGCGAGCAAACCCAGCAGGAACAGGCTGAACAGCACTGACTCGGGGTTTTCGCCACCGCGCTTGGCCACCCGCCAGCCGACCAGGGTCGCCAGTGCCAGGGCGCTGATCAGCAGCAGGTGGTTGAGTGCAATGGCAAACGTGCCGAGGGTAAAGGTCAGCATCAAAGAGCGTCCCGGGTGAGGTTCCAGCGTTGGAGGAAACCGGCGGCATCGACCTCTCCGGTGATGCGCTGGCTGCGGCGCTCGATGCCGTCGACGCCGATCCACAGCAGGCTTGGCGGCCCCGGCACCTTATAGCGGCCGAGCAGTTCACGGCTGGCGGCATTGTCGGCGGTGACGTCCAGGCGCAGCAAGCGAACTTCTTTCAACGCGTCCAGTACCTGAGGTTTGCCGAACACCTGTTTCTCCATGATTTTGCACGACACACACCAGTCGGCGTAGTAGTCCAGCAATACCCACTGGCCTTGGGCGCGGGCGGCGTCCAGTTCGCGTTGCAGTGCGGCGGGATCCTTGACGGTGATAAAGGCGTCGTGGGCCGTGGGCGTGTCGACGCTGTTCGACGCCTGCGCACGGTAAACCTGCAATGGATTGAACAGGTCATCGCTGCCGCCCGCCGCCCCGATCAACAGCAGGCTGCCCCATAACCCTGAAAGCAGGGCCGTGGCGCCGAAGACATGCGCGGCGCGGCCGAACCCGCCGGTCTGGCGCCAGGCGCTGTAGGCGATGATCAACAACAGTGCGCCCCACAGACCGACCCACAGCGACTCATCGAGCACCGGCCGCACCATCGCCAGCGCGGTGCCGAGGAACAGGAAACCGAAGATGCCTTTGAGCAGGTTCATCCAGGCGCCGGGCTTGGGCAGGAAACGGTTGCCGACGGTTACCAGCACCAACAGCGGCAAACCGATGCCCAGGCCCATGACGAACAGGATCAATCCGCCGTGCAGTGCGTTGCCGCTCTGGGCGATGTACAGCAAGGCACCGGCCAGCGGCGCGGTCATGCACGGACCGACCAGCAACCCGGACAAGGCCCCGAGCACGCCGGCACCGATCAGACTGCCACCGCCCTGTTTGCGGCTGGCGTTTTCCAGGCGATCACGCAGCGCGGCCGGCAGTTGCAGTTCGAAGAAACCGAACATCGGCAGCGACAGCAGCACAAACACCGCAGCGAAACTGCCCAGCAGCCAAGGGTTTTGCAGTAATGCCTGAAGGTTCGCGCCCAGCAACGCCGCCAGAACACCCATCGCCGCATACACCAGCGCCATGCTGACCACGTAACTGCCGGCCAGGGCAAAGCCGCGTTTGGGGCTGGCGCCACTGCCGACGATCAAACCGGCGAGAATCGGCAACATCGGCAGCGAGCAGGGGGCGAAAGCGAGCAACAGTCCCAGGCCAAAGAACACCAGCAAACTCCAGCCCAGCGCCCGCTGTTGCAGACCGCTGGCCAGGGCTTGATCCGGTGCCTCACCAACGCTGGCCGCTGCTGCACCGCCACCCAGATCAACCACCTGAGTTTGTGGTGGATAACACAAACCGGCATCGGCACAGCCCTGAAACCCCACTTTGATCTGACCAGTGGCGCCGGGCGGAATCTTCAACTCCAGGCCCTGGCGATAGACCTGCTGATCACCGAAAAACTCATCGCTGTGGGCTTCGCCCTCGGGCAGCGCGGGTGTGTGGGCATCGGGCAAACCGTTGAAGCTCATGCGTTTCTGGTACAGGTAGTAACCGTCGGCAATTTGCCAGAAAAGCTGGGTTTCGCCTGATTCAAGGCGCTCGGAGGTAAAAACAAAGGCTTTGCCGACCGGCAGGAAATCCGGTTTGGTGTCGAATGGATTCGATGCCGCCTGGGTCAGCCCTGTGATGAAAAGAAAAAAGAGTAGAAACAGACGATGCATGAGAAAGCCTTATCGCGGTGCAAGTAGAGGGCACGATGATGGGTGGCGATTAACCGATGATTAACCGCGTTATCCTTGTGGCAATGGAGCGTGGGGCATAATGTCCGCTTAATCCGGCGCCTTCTTAATCAATGCTTTTCTACAGGTCTCACCATGCACGTACTGGTTTGTGAAGATGATGAGCTGATCGCCAGCGGCATCGTTGCCGGCCTGACCGCCCAGGGCCTGACCGTGGAGCACGTTGCAACCGCTTCGGCGGCGCGGGCGATGCTCAAGGTTGCTGAGTTCGACGTCATGGTGCTTGACCTTGGTCTGCCCGATGAAGATGGTTTGAGGCTGCTTCAGCAGTTGCGCCATCACGGTCTGGAAATCCCGGTGCTGATCCTCACCGCGCGCGATTCGGTCACCGACCGCGTCGACGGTTTGCAAGCCGGCGCCGACGATTACCTGCTCAAGCCGTTCGATCTGCGTGAACTGGCCGCGCGCCTGCACACGTTGCTGCGGCGGGTGGCGGGGCGCAGTGTCAACCTGATCGAGCACGGTGCCCTGACCTACGACCCGAGCAGCCGTGAAACCTTGCTCGCCGGCCAGCCAGTGGACCTCTCGCGCCGCGAGCAATCGCTGTTGCAGGCCTTGCTGCACAACCGTGGCCGGGTGCTGTCGACCGAGCAACTCAAGGACAGCGTCTACGGTTTCAACGATGAGCTGGAAAGCAACGCCCTCAACGTGCACATCCATCACTTGCGGCGCAAACTCGGCAACGGCATCGTTGAGACCGTGCGTGGGTTGGGTTATCGCCTTGGGCCGGCTGACGGCGGAGAGCAATCGAAGTGATGAGTTTGCGTTTGCGCCTGAGTCTGACCCTCGGCGCGGCCTTCGCGCTGATCTGGGCACTGGCCGCGGCCTGGATGCTCAGCGACCTGCGCAATCAGATGATGTTTTCCCTCGACCAGCGACTGGTGGCTTCGGCGCGCATGGTCGCCGGGTTGCTGGAGCAACTGCCGGCCCTGCCCAGCAAGGGCGACGGTACGCATTTCAGTGCTGAACAGTTGAATATTCCAGGCGGCATGGCCTGTCAGGTCAGCTCCTTGCGTGGCGAGATTCTGGCCCGCAGTCACAGTACGCCCGAACAAACCCTGGAAGCCGAAAAAATGGGCTTCCATGACCAGATGATCGACGGTGCGCGCTGGCGAAGTTTCACCCTGGCTCGCGGTGATGTGCGCATCACCACGGCCGACCGGCAAGTCGAGCGCGAGGCACTGAACATGTCGGTACTGCTGGCCGCGTCGGTGCCGGTCGGCGTGGCGTTGCTCGGTTGCCTGTGTCTGCTCTGGCTGGGTATCGGTCAGGGGCTGGCGCCGCTCAATCGCATGCGCGATGCCTTGATGCGTCGCAGTGCCGACTCCCTTGAACCGTTGCAGATCCAGCCGCTGCCGAGCGAACTGCAACCGTTGCTCGAAACCCAGAATCAGCTACTTCAGCGGATCGGCAAGACCATCGAGCGCGAGCGACGGCTGACGGGCGACGCGGCCCATGAACTGCGCAGTCCGCTGACGGCAATCAAGACGCACCTGCAAGTGGCGCGCATGACCGAAGGTGCCGCCCGCGATCAGTCCCTGGCCCGTGCCGAGGAGGGCGCCGACCGCTTGCACCGCACGCTTGAGCAACTGCTGTTGTTGGCACGGGTCGAAGGCAGTCTGTCGTTCGACGATGGCGTGCAGTGCAACGCCGAGCAGGTCGCCCGATTGGCGATTCAGGACGCGGCCAGCGGTGATCGTCAGCGGATCAAACTGCACTTGCCGACGAATTACTCACAGGCACCGGTGCAAATGCCTGCCGTGCTGTCGATTGCCGCCTTGCGCAACCTGCTGGACAACGCCCTGCGCCACACCCCTGCGGATGCGGCGGTGGAACTGAGTCTTGAAACCACGGGCAACCGTGCGCACTTCAAGGTGCGCGACCACGGTCCGGGAATCGCCGACGAGGACCTGCAACACCTGACCCAACGCTTCTGGCGCAACGGCGCCAGCACCGGCTGCGGACTTGGGCTGGCGATTGTTCAGGCGATCGTCCAGCGCTGTGGCTGCGTGCTGCATTTCGACAGCAGTGCCGACGGCTTGCGGGTTGAACTGACGATGCCGTTGCAGTCAGCCTGACAAACACCACCAACCCCCTGTGGGAGCTCGCACACATGAGTTCTATGTCGCACATCAAATGTAACTTCTCTCCATTAGCCACCTGGCCCGCGCAGCGCTATCGTCCCTCGCAGCTTTGACTCAATGGATTGAGGTGATAGCGCTATGGATGCATCGATACATGTCTGCAACGCCGGCCCTGCGGATGCGGGAATCATCAGCCGGATTGTCGAGCGCTCGATCAAGGTCGGGTGCGCTGCGGATCACCGCAATGATCCGAAAATCGTCGCGGCCTGGACCTACAACAAAACCGTTGAACATGTGCGGCCCTGGCTGTCCGATCCACGGCTCTACCTGAATCTCGCCTTGCTGGACGACAAACCGATTGGCGTGGCCATGGCCGCTGTCAGCGGCAAGGTCGCCTTTTGTTACGTTCTGCCAGAGTGGTTTCGCCGAGGTGCCGGGCAGGCGTTGCTCCATGGTCTGGAAACCTGGCTGCTCGACCGGGGCTTCAATCAGACTCGACTCAACAGTACCCGTACCGGCGAAGATTTTTTTCAGCACCTTGGCTACCGGCAATGTGCCCAAACTTTCAGCATTGCCGGGCTTACGGCGATCCCCATGGAGAAATCGCTGACAGCGCCCTTATAGAAAGCCGCCCAAGGGTGTAAATCCTTATGACGCTGATGCGTTTCCAGAACAGGAAAACCCGTACGTGCGCACCCGAGCCGGAATGCGCACTTGCCAGGTCTTATCATCAGCGTATTGAGGGATCGAGAGATGTCAGTCGCTACCCGCCTTGCCAACGATCAGTCGGCCGAGGTGCTTTATCAGTTCAACGAATCGCCGCTGTTGGCCCGCCAACGCCTGCAGGAATCCAATGCCCGCAGTTATCCACGACGTATTCCGTTGGCGCTCAAACGTGCCAAGGGCATTTATGTCGAGGACGTCGAAGGGCGCCGTTTCATCGACTGCCTGGCCGGTGCCGGCACTCTGGCACTGGGGCACAACCATCCGGTGGTGATCGAGGCGATCCAGCAGGTATTGGCCGATGAACTGCCGCTGCACACGCTGGACCTGACCACGCCGGTCAAAGACCAGTTTGTCCAGGACCTGTTCGGTCTGCTGCCGCCGGCTCTGGTCCGCGAAGCGAAAATCCAGTTCTGCGGCCCCACCGGCACAGATGCCGTAGAAGCGGCGCTGAAACTGGTACGCACCGCCACCGGGCGCAGCACGGTGCTGTCGTTCCAGGGCAGTTATCACGGCATGAGCCAGGGCGCGTTGAGTTTGATGGGCAGCCTGGGACCGAAAAAGCCCTTGGGTGCGCTGCTCAGCAGTGGCGTGCAGTTCATGCCGTTCCCTTACGACTATCGCTGCCCGTTCGGGCTTGGCGGCGCTGAAGGGGTGAAGGCCAATCTGCATTACCTGGAAAACCTGCTCAACGACCCGGAGGCGGGCGTGCAATTGCCGGCGGCGGTGATCGTCGAAGCCGTGCAGGGCGAGGGCGGGGTGATCCCGGCTGACCTCGACTGGCTGCGCGGCTTGCGGCGGATCACCGAGCAGGCCGGCGTGGCCTTGATCGTCGATGAAATCCAGAGCGGTTTCGCCCGCACCGGCAAGATGTTCGCCTTCGAACACGCTGGGATCATTCCGGACGTGGTGGTGATGTCCAAGGCCATCGGCGGCAGCTTGCCGCTGGCGGTGGTGGTGTATCGCGACTGGCTCGACAGCTGGCTGCCGGGCGCGCATGCCGGAACCTTCCGTGGCAATCAGATGGCGATGGCCGCCGGTTCAGCGGTGATGCGTTACCTGACCGAACACAGCGTCGCCGAACACGCCGCGGCCATGGGTGAGCGATTGGCTGAACACCTGCGAAGCCTGCAACGCGACTTTGCGCAGTTGGGCGACATTCGCGGTCGCGGCTTGATGCTCGGCGTTGAGCTGGTCAACCCGGCCGGTGAGCTGGATGTGCAAGGGCATCCTCCAGCGTTCGGTCAGTTGGCACCACGGGTTCAACGCGAATGCCTCAAACGCGGATTGATTCTGGAGCTTGGCGGGCGGCACGGCTGTGTGGTGCGATTCCTGCCACCGCTGGTGATCACCGCCGCAGAAGTCGACCGTGTGGCGGAAATCTTTGGTCGAGCGCTGAGCGCTGCGATCGCCAGCCTCTAATTTTTTCAGCGTTCGATACGTTTCTTCTACACAACGGCTGCGCGTGTGGCGCCGCCCACCCTACAGCGACGGAGATACACCATGACTTCAGTATTTGACCGCGAGGACATCCTCTTCCAGGTAGTGGTCAACCATGAAGAGCAATACTCGATCTGGCCAGACTACAAGGCCGTACCGGAAGGTTGGCGCACCGTGGGCAAAAGCGGCCTGAAGAAGGAATGCCTGGCCTACATCGAAGAGGTCTGGACCGACATGCGTCCCCTGAGCCTGCGCCAGAAAATGGCTGAGCAGGCGCCAGTGACTCACTGATCCCGAGACTGACAAAAAGCCCGTTGAACCTTGCGTTCAACGGGCTTTTTTTACGTCCGTTTTAGCTTCGGCGTTTCACCGCCTGCAAGGTATAACTCAGCGGCAGGCGCCACGGGGCTTCTTTCAGGCGATATTCGCCGTGCTCATCGCAGACCATCTGACCCGGCAAGGCGTCCCAGGGAATGCTTTGATGCTCCACCAGCCCGGTGATGTCCAGCCCAAAGGCCAGCAACGCCGTGATGATTCCGCCCCAACCCTGGTTCCATGCGTGCGTGACCGAGGCCATACGTACGCCACCGGTCCAGACCAAGTGTCCGTTAGATTCCC
>CAYNGZ010000001.1:0-7336 GCA_964396695.1 uncultured Pseudomonas sp. | reverse complement strand
ACGGGGGTTTCATGCTGGCGGGACCGGGGCCCTGATTGACACATCGTCTTGGAAATAAGTGCTGTCATCATCCCAGGACAGAGGCTCCTGGCGCTCGAAATACGGGAGCTCGACGGACAAGGCGTCTTCGCGGTCTTCGTTGATCGACCACAACATCGGGTGGCCCTCACGGATGAACAAGCGTCCGCCCGGCTTGAGCAAATCGCTGACGGTGCGTGCCCAGGTGTCGATACTCGGCAGCCAGCACAAGGCGCCAATGCCGGTGTACACCAGATCGAACGAGGCGGGTGGCAATACTGACGCCGCGTTATAAACCTCGGATTCGACGTACTCGATTCGGGCGCCACTGCGTTCGGCCAAGGCGCGTGCCTCGGTGATGGCGACAGGCGAGAAGTCGAGCCCGCTCATCCGTGCGCCGAGCCGGGCCAGCGAGAGCGTATCGGTGCCGATGTGACATTGCAGGTGCACGCCGCGCAGGCCCGAGATATCTCCCAACAGCGGCACATCGAAGCGCACCACCTCGGAGAGGTAACGGGCGTCGTCGATGAAGGCCTGAGTCGCGTATTCCGTCGAGGCGGCATGCAACGGTGCGCGCTCGTCCCAGTTGGCTTTGTTCAGCTTGATGTAGTCACTCATGGTGAAGACCTGTTCCTTGTCTGTCCGTAGGGTGCGTTGGGCAGACTAGCACTGGGCTCTTCAGGTTTTCTTGAGGTTTTTTGTAAGCGCGGACGGCGGCGTCCGCGGCTTCGCAGGGGAGGGGTCAGGACTGCTGATGCAGGGCGTCGAGCACGTGGTCGATGGTGTTTGAAAGCTCCGTCAGCGGATCGGCATCATCGCTTTCCAGTACCAGCAACTGGCTGCCGGCAGCTTGAATGGTGGCTTTGAGTGCTTCCGACGGCTGACGATGATGCAGCACTACGGTCACCTCATGGTCCTTGAGTGTGGCGCCGAGTTGTTTCAGCGCTTCAGGCGTCCACTCGTTGTCCGCACGCGCATCGAGGCTGATCAATTCAAGGTTGAGCCCGCTGATCAGGTAGCCAAAGTGCTCGCTCAGGCTGACCACGCCGAGGTTATCGGCATCCGCCAGCCGCGCTTCGCTGTCGGCGCTGAGCTTGAGCAGGCGCTGTTTGAGGGCCGCCAGATTGGCCTCGATCTTCGGCTTGGCTTCAGGGGCCAGACGCCCCAGGTCGGCGGCCATCACATCGGCCATGCGGCCCATGTTGTGGCTGGCCATCCACGGTTGACTGCTCAAGCCGTCGACCTTGCCCGGTTGCAAGGCGATACCCGGCAATGCGCCGTCCACCGGGCGCGCGGCGTCGATTTCGATGATGCGGATATTGCTGCGTCGGGCGTTGGGATACAGCGGGTCGTCTGGCCACAGTGAACGCAGACCGATCACCGCGTCGGCGTCGCTCGCCACTCTGGCCAGCTCCGGGGCACCGCGCCCGGTGAAGTAGGCGGTCTGCCGGGTGCCAGGCAAATTGGCCGGCGCTGCGCGTTCGAGTTCCACGTCGGTGCCTTCGAGCAGGCTGCTGGCCAGTCCATAGGTGATGGGCAGCGAGGCCAGCACTCGTACTTTATGAGCGGATTTCGCCGCAAACAGCGCAGTGTTGTCGACGCCGTGACTGGCGACCATCCGCATCGGTTCGAAGCGGTCGGTGGCAAATGCGCTGGCGTTTGCCAGGCCGCACAGGGCCACGGCCAGGGTCAGTTGATGCAATGAAAAAGACATTTATCCGAGATTCCCTTTCAGACTGGGGACGACTCCCCGGGCGATGGCGGCGAGGGCGAACGCGATACCGGCCACCAGAATGATCGCGGCGCCGGACGGGATCGGCAGGTCGAAGACAATCGGTGCGAGAATCCCGCACAAGGTACTGACGGTGGCGATCAGCACCGAACACCAGAAGAAACCCTTCAACGATTGGCTCAACAGGCGTGCCGCCGCCGCTGGAATCACCAGCAGGGTGCCGACCAGAATCGCGCCGATGACTTTCACCGCCGCCACGGTGATCAACGTCACCAGCACGACAAACAGATAGTCGAGGGTTTTCACCGCAACGCCGCGCACAGCCGCCAATTGCGGGTTGAAACTGGCGAGCATGATGCGGTTATACAGCGGCAGGCTCAGGCCCATCACCAGCGAACCAACGATGGCCAGCACCAGCAGATCATTGCCGTTGACCGTCAACACTGAACCAAACAGAACGTTTTCCAGAATGTGCACGTTGATCTTGCCGGCCAGAATCAACAGCAGGCTGGCGCCAAGGGCCAACGACACTGAAAGAAATACGCCGATCAAGGTATCTGGCGCCAGGCCGGTGCGGTTGCGCAGGTAGTTGAGCAAAATACCGAACAGCAGACAGTAGCCGAACAGGCTGCCGTAAGGGCCGGTGTAGGGTTCGCCGAGCAAAATACCGATGGCCACGCCGGTCAGCGCTGCGTGGCCGACCGCTTCGGAGAAAAACGCGAAGCGCTTGACCACCACCAGCGTGCCCAAACCGCCCAGCACCGGGCCGATCAGCAGTCCTGCGAGCAGCGCGTTGACCACAAACCCATAGGCCAGCGCTTCGGGCAGGAAGCCAGATGAGGCCCAGCCCTGAACCATCAGACGAAAGGCTTCGTAACTCATCAGGCAGCACTCCCGTTGGTCCGTGGGTGGGTGGAGAACAGCGTCAGCAAACGCTCCGGGGTCAGCGCCTGCTGCGGCGTGGCGTCGAACAGCAGTCGGCGATTGAGGCCGGTGACACGGTCGGCGAGACGGCCAACCGCTTCCAGATCGTGCTCGATCCACAGCACGGTGACCCCGGCCTGGCGCCAGTCGCCCAGCAGCCGTTCAAACACCTGAATGCCGGCTTCATCGAGGGCCGACATGGGTTCATCGAGCACCAGCACGTGCGGCGCCGGGATCAACCCCTGCGCCAACAACACGCGCTGACGCTCGCCACCAGACAGTGCGCCCATCCGGCGTTTGCGTTTGTCCTGCATGCCGACCCGTTCCAGCGCCTCGCCGATGGCGGCCGCGTAATGTCGGCTGACGCCGAGGAACGCCGGGCGTCGCTGGCACATGGCGGCCATGAAGTCGTCGACGGTCATCGGCAAGCCCCGATCGAATTCCAGGGCCTGCGGCACATAGCCGATGGTCCCGGGTTCGCCCGGCCATTGCAGGCTCAAGCGTCCCTGATGGGGCATTTGCCCAAGCAGGGTCTTGATCAGCGAACTCTTGCCGCCGCCGTTGGGACCGACCAGCGCGTGCACGCTGCCGGGTTGTACCTGAAAGCTCACGTTGTCGAGGATCGTCGTCCGGCCGAGGGTCAGGCTGACGTTGGCGAAGTCGAGGGTCGGACCGATGCGCTGCGCGGTGAGGGTGTGCAGGGCGGTCATGCGCCGGCCTCCTGAATTGCCCGCACCACGGTGTTGAGGTTGCCGGTCATTTCCTTTTCGTATTTGTCGGCGCTGTATTCACCGTAGGAAATGTGCGACAGCGGGTAGAGCTTCACCCCCGATTCGCGCTGGATGGTCTCGACGTAGGTCGAGGGAAAGTCCATCTCCGAGAAGATCACCTTCACGTCCAGTTCGCGCAGTTGATCGATGGTTTTCTTCAACTGGCTCGGGCTCGGTTCGATGCCGTGGGCCGGCTCGACCACCGCCGTCACTTCCAGGCCAAACTCGCGCAGCAGGTAGTCATAGGCGGCGTGCACCGTGGCTACCCGCAGGTCGGCATTCGGGGCCGTGGTCAGCTTGGCCAGGGCGTCGGCGCGCATCTGCCGCAGGCGTTTACCGTAGGCGCGGGCATTCTGGGTGTAGGTTTTGGCGTTGTCCGGGTCGAGCTTGCCGAGTTCGCGGGCGATGTTGTTGACCTGGGCAATGGAGGCGCTGATCGACAGGAAGGTGTGCGGGTTCACCACCTTGCCCGCACCGCGCGCGGCAACGCCGGTGGCGGCCAGCAATGGCACGTTTTCGTTGGCTTCGATCACCTTGATGTTCGGCGTCTCACTGGCCGCGATCATGCGGTCGGCGAAGTCGTCATGCCCGACGCCGTTGAGCACGATCACGTCCAGGCTACCGATGCGCTTGATGTCTTCGGCGCGAGGTTCGTAGGCGTGCGGGTTGAAACCGGCGGGGATCAGCGGCACCACCTCGGCCTTGTCGCCGACAATGTTCGCCACGTAGCTGTAATACGGGTGCAGGGTAATGCCGATGCGCAGGCGTTTGGCCTGATCGGCACTGGCCAGCGGGGCGACCAGCATGGTCAGCAGACCGATCAGCAGGGGCCGCAGAAAACGATGACGTAGAGCTGAAATAGACATTGGAGGCGGTCTTCTCTCGGATGAATACGGGAAGTCAGTGCCGATGCTGGCGGGTCACGCCGGCATCGAATTGCGCGACGATCTGCTGCCAGCCGGCGCTGATCAGTGCTGCGTCGGTAAGCTCGGTCGGGATGGCGAGGACGGTGCTGCGGTTGAGCCAGATGTCCGGCGCGGCGGGGCTTTCAGTGTTCAGACGCAGCAGAAACGAGCCGGCCACGGACGGCGTCTGACTCAGGCCGAGGTAGGCTGCAGGCTCAAGCAATTGCCAAGTGTGAGCGCCACGGCTGACCGCGCTGGCGTCCTGGGCGAACGGCGCAAAACCTTCATCGGCGAGGGCTTGCGGGGTGGGCAGGGCCTGGTGGTCTTCACGCAGCAACCGGATTTCGTCGAGGGTCACCCGCAGGTCGGCGTAGATGCCTTGCTCGGCGGCGCTGAGGTCTCGCCGCGCATCCAGCTGATGGGCGCCGACGCTGCTGACTTGCTTTGACTCCCCGTGCCAGGCGACCACTGAACCGGCAACCAGCAGGATCATCATGCACAACAGCAGCACATAAAGGGTTTCATGGCCGGCACCGGCCGGGCGAACAACCTGGGGGGTGGGCGTACTCATGGGGCCTCGATATCCGCTTGGTCGATCTCGACCACGTGGCCGGGACCGGCGTCGAACAGCACGTAGAACTCGGCACCGGGTTTCTTGAACGTGAGGGTCGAGTCTGCGCCCAGTTTGCCTGGCAGCAGGATGGTTTCGTCGTAGCCGATCACGTCCAGGGTCACCCCCGGCGCGCCGCTGCCGTCGGAGAAACCGCCGGTGCAGCGGATCTGTTCGGCGTCGATGGCCTTGCACTCGCACATCGGGTTATGAGCCAAAGCCTGGGCACTGAAACCCAGGCTCAGCACCAGCAGCAGGCTTGCGCGGTGTGGGAAAAAGGCGTTGATCATGGTTTGCCTCCGTGTTTTTTCAGCCAGGCGAGGGTGGCGGGCGAGGCTTTGTTCAATGGGATGGCGGCCTGATGCATCGAGCCGTCCCAGCCTTCGAGGGTGATCCAGAGGTCGGCATCGGCCGGGGTCTTTTGTGGAAACGGCAACGACGCGCCCATGCGATACGGCGTACCGAAGAAAATCACTCCGGCGGCACGCAGACTGCGGGGCTTGCCAATGCGCAGGTAGATCGCCTTGACCTGATCGATGCAGGCATCGCACAGGGCCGCGTTGAAGCTTTTCATGTAGCCGCTCGCGCCCTCATAACGTGGTGCTTCATCCCGTAACTCGGCGAGTTTCAGGCTCCAGGGGCCGACCTGGATGTCGCCGATCTCGCGTTCACCCAGGCCACTGTCACCGCGAAACAGCGCAGCGTCGGCGAAGTACTTGGGCATGAATCCCAGGGGAATCAGCAACAGCAGGATGCTCAGATGGAAGCGCCATGTGTGCCAGAGCCGGCTCAGGCGCGAGGGTTGTGGTGCAACGGTTGGCTGGCTCACAGGTTGCCCTCCGGCGTGTCGAGGTTCATGGCCGGCACCGGTTGTTTTGCCGCTGCAACGCGTGCGGGTTTATGGCTGCGCTTCAGGGCGTTGGCGGTGGCCAGGGCAGTGCGTTTGCTCCAGATCAGCAGCCCGCTGAGGACCATCATGCTCAGCACCAGACCGAAGAAGAACCAGATCAGTTTTACCCACAGGCCACCGAAATCGCCGGTGTGCAACGGGCGCATGGATTCGGTGACGAATTCCAGCCCGGTGCGGTCCGAGAGCAATCGCGAGGCGTCGATTTCACCGTTGTAGGGGTTGATCGAGGCGGTCTGGTACATCAGTGGATACCAGCCACGACCACCGATCACCAGATGGCTGTAGGTGTTGCCCGGCAGGCTGACGAAGCTCGCTTCCAGCCCGGAAATTTGCTGCTGGGCGATGAGAATGGCGTTGTCCAGACCGATCATCTTCGGCGGTGTGCCGCTGGGTGAACGCGGCACGCTCTCGCGGGACACCACGGGAATGATGGGTTCGCTGGAAATCGAAATCTGATTGTCGGCCAGCAGTGCCTCGATCAGAAACCAGGTGCCGGTGATGGAGATCACCGCGATGAACCAGATCGACCAGACGCCGCTCAGGCGATGGAAGTCGCCCCAGAAAATCCGTGCGCCATGGCGGATCCGCAACGTGGGTTTGAAGAAGGCCTTCCAGAACTTTTTGTACACCACCAGGCCGGTAATCAGCGAGGCCAGCAACGGCAGACCGAGCAACGACACCAGGTACCAGCCCCAACTGAAGCCGTTGGTGAAGGGCACCAGCCACCAACCGTGCAGCGCCCGGGTGAACGTCTGGAAGTTGAAGGTCGGGCTGACCCCTTGAATCACGCCGCTGTAAGGGTTGACGTAGACCGTCACCGAGCGCCCGTCGGGGTAGCTGACATCCGCTGTCAGGGCGAAGTGTGATTCGTCCGGGCGGCTGATGGATTCGACAATGGTCCGGGGCTCGGCCTTGTTGATGGCCGCAATCACCTGGTCATAGCTGAGCAGTTGAGCGTCATCAGAGGGTTTGCTGGCGCGAATTTCCGGGTTGGCCAGCCAGACGATTTCCTGACTCACCACCGCCAGGGTGCCGGTGACACAGACGATCAGCACAAAGAACCAGATGGGCAAGGCCAGCCAGCTGTGCACCAGAAACCAGAGTTTTGAACGGGACTTCTTCGACATGAATAAAGGTCTTGAACTCAAGGAATGGAGCGACAGGGGCGGGCGGCGCCGCATCCTGGGCGATGAACGACTGGCCGTGGCTTTTGCCTGCGCGGCCTGCTGCATCTAATTGAGACGAATGAGGATCGAGAATCCTGAAAGGACAAATGAAATAAAATGTTTCTTATACGTATTCAGCGGGATTTCGAACGACACACGCGTCCGCTGGAGCTGCCGAAGGCTCGGGCCGCGTTCGGACGATCTTTGCGGCGGACATGCCGACTTCAAAGATCAAAAGATCGCAGCTTGCGGCAGCTCTTATGGAACAAAAAATAACTTATTGATTTATATATTATTTTTA